>NZ_JAAQWK010000024.1:0-86294 GCF_012985445.1 Pseudomonas sp. WS 5532 | reverse complement strand
CGTGACCACCTGTTTCGGAACAGGCGGAGAATCGGTCACGTTGCTACCGAAATGAGCGGTCACGCGTTAGCGAAATGAGCGGTCACGATCAACCGAAACGGCCGGTCACGGTGTTCCGAAATCCGCAAAGAGCAAATACCACGAGACTGCTGCCATCTTGGTGGAGCTTCGAGGGGTTTTCTTTCAGATACTTCACGGTAATGCGGGCGGCCTGCTCATTGGTCATCCCCTTAGGGGCACAAACCTGCTTTTCAGGCTTAAGGATTGGGTTTATCACAACCATCATTTCCCCTACCGTTTGCAATACACCAAAGCAGTAGCCAGATGAGAACTCGTCGTCCATTACTCGAGTGTCACTGAACCTGACAGCGCCCTGGCAAGCCTTTAGGAGGCCGTTTCCATCCATGGCCAATGCGTTACCGCTAACGGCGAAGATCAGTAGACCCGTGCCTATTGTCCAAGCTTTCATCGCCAATCCTTTCCATGATTAAGGCAATACTACCGACTAGACCGGCACTCTACCTTAGACATAGTTCATATAAGCAATGGATAACGTGAAATCTATAGAGGGGCGTACGTCGACTACTCAAACCCAATCGATAGGTTTTAACTATCATTATTGCTGGAGCGATAGGCAAAAAGACGATGGCGGGGATGTACTTGGGGAGGCGCCAGGATAAACCGGAAGGTCGAAGGCGTTTCGAGTTGCGAAGTGTTCGATGGTAGAGGAACTACCGTAGGAAGCCACCAAATCAGCAAGAGCTTGGTGGCGACTTTCACGTCTTAACGCGGTGGGCTACGACGGTGGTGGCAGACATCCTCCCATTCACCGAAGCGGAACCGACGATATTGACGAACCGGCACCGTTTTGGCGCCGATAGTGGTGTTGCGGGTGAATCCAATCGACATGTCCATTTGGGCAGTCTCCAGCAGGGTTTAAGTTAATCGCACCTGTCTGGAGACGACCACCGATCAATCACCGATTGACGCAATTGCATCAATTGGCTTTTAATGGCGTCCTTCTTTCGACAGTGCTGAAACGCATTAGCCGAAGGGTACGAGTAGTCGCGTCATGTTTTAGCGGACCTGAACGCGACTGCTCGTAGACATCTTCTGCTTAGACCCCATTAATTTGGGGTTTTTGCGTTTGTGTGGCCACTATATAGTCATCTACCTGCCTCTGCAAGCCCCCAGGGGCCTCTCTACGCCACTTTATTCTCTCCGCCATCAAACACGATGCCTAATAACGCATTTGCGCTTCCTGAGGGCCTCAGGAGGGCCTAATAAGGGCCTGTGCTGCCACCTTTCAGCCACCATTAATCCGTGCGTCATGGGGGTCATCTACAGAAACTTTCGGCACTTTCTCAATGGCGAACACTACATGTAGGGGGTGTCGGAGAGGCGGGGTACAAGATAATGCGTTTTTGGGGGCTTATCAACGCACTACCTGTGGATAACGTTGTGGGTAAAATGTGTATGAAACGCGGTATATCCGTGTAGGCCGCACTGCTGCTGGATTGCACCGTTTGTCACAGAATATTCCAAGGGCGAAACGCCTCAACACGCGATAGCTCAACTCTCTTCTATATATGCCGCGAAATAGCTCTGCATTCATATGTACCAATCACACACTACAGTCAGCCATGCTCGCAACCGCGATAGGGGTTGATGGAGCGGTCGAACGGCAAATCCGGCGAGTTGTTGCGGGTGATGATGCTCTTGGCCGTTTCGATACGCACTTCGGTGCCCTGGGTCGGTGGCACTTCCTGGAACCAGCCGTCGTCTTCGGCCACGCTGACGGTCGGCGCAAAGCGGTTGTGCAGGTTAGTGGCCGTGCCCCGGCCACGGGGCGGCAGCGCAGTAGTCATGAAAACGCCTCGATACTGTTTTTATATACAGTATCGAGGCGCGAGGTTTCTGACCAGTGCCGTTTGGCGGCCAGGGCAAGATCAGTGCTTTTGCGTTACCTGCCCCAAATCGTCACCCGATGTGGTGCGCATATCGCTCTTGCGCAGGTCTGCCACGTCACTGGCTTTGACTGGCGCGCCTTTATTGCCCCAGCTGCCACGGACGAAACTGACCACATCCGCGACTTCCTGGTCCGACAGGCGCCACGCGAACGCCGGCATGGTGAAAGTCGACGGCGCCGTGTGGGTGGCTGGCAAGGTGCCGCCGTTCAACACGATGTTGATCAACGAGGTGGCGTCCGCCGTCTGCAACACCGGGTTACCCGCCAGCGCCGGGAACACCCGCGTGTAACCATGGCCGTCGGTACGGTGGCACGCCGCGCAGTTGTCGATATACACCGACGCGCCCGGCTTGCTGTCGTCACCTTTCCACAGCGCCTCGGCCACCTGCTTGTCGTACTGATGCGGCTGGTCCTTCGGGTCCACCGCCGGCAGGCTCTTGAGGTATCGCGCAATCGCGGTGAGGTCGTCCTGGGACATGTACTGCATGCTGTGCACCACCACATCACTCATGCCGCCGAACACTGCGCTGCGGTCACTGCGGCCAGTCTTGAGGAATTGCACCAGTTGCTCCTCGCTCCAACTGCCAAGGCCGTCCTTGTGGTCGCCGCGCAGGCTTTTCGCGATCCAGCCTTCCAGCGGCGCACTGCCAGACAGGAACGCGTTGCCGTCAGTCGCGCTGAGGGCTTTTTCCTGCATGGTCAGGGCACGCGGTGTATGGCAGGCGCCGCAGTGGCCGAGGCCTTCAACCAGATAGGCACCGCGAGCGACCACCGGGTCGGTGGCGGCTTGCGCCTGATGCGCCTCGACCGCCGGCGCGAACATCCAGCGCCACGCCGCCAACGGCCAACGCATGCTCAAGGGCCAGGGAATATCGCTGTCCTTGTTCTCCTGGGCGACGGGCTCCACGCCCTTCATGAAATACGCATACAACGCCTGCATGTCACTGTCGCTGACACGCGCGTAGGACGGATACGGCATCGCCGGGTAAAGCGTACTACCGTTCTTGGCGACGCCATGGCGCACGGCCTTGTCGAAGTCTTCGAAGCTGTAGTCGCCCAAGCCGGTTTTGTCCGGGGTGATGTTGGTGGAATAGATCACGCCGATCGGGGTTTCCATCGGCAGCCCACCGGCGAAGGGTTTGCCACCCTTGGCGGTGTGGCAGGCCACGCAGTCACCGGCACGGGCAAGGTATTCGCCCTGCTTGATCAAATCGGTTTCGGCAGCGCTCACCGAGCAACTGCTGAACAGGGCAAAACTGGCGATAACAAGTGCTTTCATGGTCATCGCTCCTTATGCCTGAACCAGTGGGCCGGGGTTTTTCAGGTACTGCTCGCGGATCGCCCGCGCCGACCAATAGGCCAGCGCTGCCACCAGGCCGGTCGGGTTGTAGCCCAGGCCTTGTGGGAAAGCCGATGCGCCCGGAACAAACACGTTGTGTACATCCCAGCTTTGCAGGTAACGGTTCAACGCACTGGTTTTCGGGTCGGTGCCCATGATCGCGCCGCCATTGAGGTGGGTGGTCTGGTAGGACGCGGTGTTGAATTGCTCACCGACTTTTTTGCCCAGCACAGCAATGGCCTTGGGGTTCATCGCCGCGGCGACCTTGCCCATTTTCTCCATCATGAAGCGGTTCATCTTGATGTCGTTTTCCTGCCAGTCGAACGTCATCCGCAGCAGCGGCAGGCCGTAGCAGTCGCGGTAAACCGGGTCCAGATCCAGGTAGTTGCTCCGGTAGGATTGATGCGCACCATGGGAGTCCATCGACACTTGGTGGGTGTAGTAGTCGGCGGTGGCACGCTTCCAGGCGCTGCCCCACGCCGGCGTGCCCGGCGGGTTGGACGTACCGGCAATCGGCCGGCTGCCAGCCTGGTTGACCCACATCGGCGAGCCGCCCACAAAGCCGTGCGGGCCGTGGTCGAAGTTGTCCGCGTTGAAGTCATCGATGGCCACGCCATTGCCGCCCGCACCGATGAAGTTGTTGGTGTGGGTGTCCTTGTCGAAGAAGGCCTTGATGGTGCCCATGTTCTGGTAGGCAAAGTTGCGGCCCACCACGCCCTCATTGGTAATCGGGTCGTAGGGTTTGCCGATGCCCGAGAGCAACATGAGGCGCACGTTGTTGAACTGGAAGGAGGCGATGATCACCAGGTCCGCCGGCTGCTCACACTCGCGGCCCTGGGCGTCGATATAGGTCACGCCGGTGGCCTTGCTCTTGGTGCTGTCGAGGTTGACCTTGAGCACATGGGAATTGGCCCGCAGCTCAAAGTTCGGCACCTGACGCAGCGCCGGCAGGATGTTCACGTTCGGCGAGGCTTTGGAATACATGTAGCACACGTAGCCACTGCAGAAACCGCAGAAGTTGCACGGCCCCATCTGCGCGCCGTAGGGGTTGGTGTACGGCCCCGACGTATTGGCCGATGGCAGGTTGTAGGGTTTGTAGCCGACGTCGGTAGCCGCTTTCTGAAACAACTGCGCAGACACGGTGTTTTTCTGCGATTCCAGCGGGAACGGGTTGGAGCGATCCGGCGCATACGGGTTGCCGCCACGGCCTTCACCCACCAACTGGCCTTTTACGGTCCAGGCTTGGCCGGAGGTGCCGAAGACTTTTTCGGCGTAGTCGAAAAACGGCTCCAGCTCTTCATAGCTCACGCCGAAGTCCTGGATGGTCATGTCCTTGGGGATGAAGTTCTTGCCGTAGCGCTCTTCATAGTGGCTGCGCATGCGCAACTCGATAGGGTCGACGCGAAAATGCACGCCCGACCAGTGCAGGCCCGCACCACCCACGCCATTGCCCGGCAAGAACGCACCCAACTGACGGTTGGGCAGGGCAACATCATTCACGCTATGGCGAATGGTCACCGTCTCCTTGGAGATGTCCTGAAAGAGTTTTTTACGCACGCTGTAGGTCAGTTCGTCGATGACCTGGGGATAGTTGCCGTCCGGGTAGGTGTCCTGCATCGGGCCGCGCTCCAGCGCTACCACGTTGAGGCCAGCTTCCGTCAGTTCCTTGGCCATGATCGCGCCGGTCCAGCCGAAACCCACGATCACCGCGTCCACTTTCTTCATGATGGTCGCCACGTTTATGCCCTCTCGCCGCGAATGGAAACAGCCGGGAAGGGGTATTGCTCGTTGCGTTCAACCCAGTCCATGAAATCGGCGCGGGCGCCGGGGAAGCCGATCATGGTCCAGCCGACCATGCCTTTGTTGCCACCGTGGATCGGGTCGCAGAAGAAGCCTTCCTTGGTGTTTTGCAGCAACAGGTTGAAAAACATCTTGGCCGGTACGGCCTCGAAATGGGCAGTCATCTCGCTGCCACCGGCCTCCATGCGTCGCAGCATGTCATCCTGGGTAGCGCTGTCTTGCGCAGCAAAAGCTTTACCATTGAACGCCTTCGACCACGCATCCGTGGCGGCAATGCCCAGGCGATAGATGTCTTTGGGCACCAGTTTGCTCTGCCAGCCCATCTCTGGCGCCGCATCGGCGTTGAACGGACCTTGCATGAACCACAACGCGCCAGCGGCATACGGCGTGTTCATCTGGCGGTCGATGTATTCCGGCGCGCCGGCTTCCAGGGCGCCTGGGCCTTGGGCATCCGCTGGGATCAGGCGGGCGACGGCGGCGTTGATAAACGCCCACTCTTCAGCCGAGAAGTAGCTTGGCTCGTAGGCTTTGTCGCTGACGGGCGTTTTGGCGGGAGCGGCCTGCACCGGCTCCGGTGTGGCCATCAACATCGAGCCGCCAAGGCCAGTGCTGGCAACCGTGACCACCGGGATCAAGGTCAAGGATTTGCGTAAAAAGTCACGCCGCGGGTTGTCCTGATCTTGATCAGACATAGGTGCACCTCATCATGTGGTCACGGGTTTATCCGCCGCTTCTGGGAGCAGCGTGATGGTTTGCCAGGGCATTGGATCCAAAGGGATATCACACACTGGCAATCAATAGTTACAAATGATAGCAGCCTAAGCATTAAGAGAAATCGATTCAGCGCGAAAAACAGCGGATCAGATGGGCGGATTCACGATTCTTTGACGGCCACCTCACACGGCATTGACCCCTCGCAGGCGAATATTTAGCCCATCAGCCCTATCCCATTCGGTCTCAATGCGCATGTTCACGATTCGATCACTGCCCGCCTTTGGCCTGGCGTTCATGGCACTGTTCACCACACTGCAGGCCCAGGCCGACGAGGCTACGTCTATCCGCTCGCCTGAGTGGGCACAGCCGGTGGGCGACCAATTCAACCTGCACCAGATGACGCCCACGCTGTATCGCAGTGCATTGCCGGACAGCACTGCGCTGCCGGTGCTGCAAAATCTGAAGATCGGCACGGTGATCAACTTCCTGCCGGAATCTGATGCGCCCTGGCTGAAGACGTCTGATATCAAACAGGTGCAGCTGACCTATCGCACCAACCATGTCGACGATGCCGACGTGCTGGCGGCACTCCGGGCCATTCAAGAAGCCGAAACCCATGGCTCGGTGCTGATGCACTGCAAGCACGGCTCCGATCGCACTGGCCTGATGGCGGCGATGTATCGGGTGGTGATTCAGGGTTGGAGCAAAGAGGATGCGCTGAACGAGATGACGCTGGGCGGCTTTGGTTCAAGTAACGGCTTTAAAGACGGCGTTCGCTACATGATGAAGGCAGATATCGACAAGTTGCGTACAGCATTGGCCAATGGCGACTGCAGCACCAGTGCCTTTGCACTGTGCTCGGTAAAAAGCTGGATCACCACGACAGACAAGGCCGAAGGGCAACTGTAGCGCGCCTTTCTGTGGGAGCTGGCTGTGGGAGCTGGCTTGCCTGCGATAGCTTCAACGCGGTGTGAATGACACACCACGGTGCCTGCATCGCGGGCAAGCCCGACTCCCACAAAAAGCCCGCCCCAAGCAGAAGCAGGCGTCGGGGATCAGTCCTTTTTCAGCTTGGGATTAGGGAAAAACTGCACCGCCTGCACCTTCGGGTCCGCAGGCGCCTTCAACGCCGACGTATTGACCCGCGTGCCCAATTCCTTGGGCACCGAATTGCCTTGTTCATTCAACGTGTCCGAATAGCCGCAGGCCACACATTCGCGGTGCGGCACATCGTCTTCGTTCCACATTTTCAACTTGTCCAACTCTTCGCACGCCGGGCAAACCGCCCCGGCGATAAATTGCTTTTTGGTCACCACAGGCCCATCACTCATGCTGCTGCGTCCTCACTCAGGCCGCTGTGGCGCAAGAGTGCGTCAATCGACGGTGCACGTCCGCGGAAGTCGACGAACAGCACCATCGGCGCCTGGGAGCCACCGCGCGCCAGGATCGCTTCACGGAATGCCCGGCCGGTTTCGGCATTGAGCACGCCGTCTTCTTCAAACTTGGAGAAGGCGTCGGCAGACAGCACTTCGGCCCACTTGTAGCTGTAGTAACCCGCGGCATAACCGCCAGCGAAGATGTGCGCAAAGCTGTTGGGGAAGCGATTGTAGGCTGGTGGACGCATCACCGAGACCTCATCGCGCACGCCTTCAAGCACCTGAGCCACCGTGCGGCCATCGCCGTGGGTGGCGTGCAGTTCGAAGTCGAACAACGAGAATTCCAACTGGCGCACCATCATCAGGCCAGACTGGAAGTTCTTCGCCGCGAGCATTTTTTCCAGCAGGTCCTGAGGCAGCGGCTCGCCGCTTTCGTAGTGGCCGGAGATCAGTGCCAGGCCCTCCGGCTCCCAGCACCAGTTCTCCATGAACTGGCTCGGCAGCTCCACCGCATCCCAGGCCACGCCGTTGATGCCGGACACGCCCGCGTGTTCAACGCGGGTCAGCAGGTGGTGCAGGCCGTGGCCGAATTCGTGGAACAGCGTAGTCACTTCATCGTGGGTCAGCAGGGCAGGCTTGCCGCTGTCGGCCGGGGTGAAGTTGCACACCAGGTTCGCCACCGGGCTTTGCAGCACACCGTCGACAGTACGGCGGCGATCGCGCGCACCGTCCATCCACGCACCGCCACGCTTGTTGGCGCGGGCGTACAGGTCGAAGAAGAAGCGGCCGACGTGCTGGCCGTTTTCCTTGATTTCAAACAGGCGAACATCCGGGTGCCAGGTGTCGAAGCCTTTTTGCTCGGCGATCTCGATGCCGTACAGGCGCTGCACGATGGCGAACAGGCCGCTCAGCACTTTGTCGATCGGGAAGTAGGCGCGCAGGGCTTCCTGGGACACGCTGTAACGCTGCTCACGGAGTTTTTCGCCGTAGAAACCGCTGTCCCAGCTTTGCAGGTCGGCGCAACCTTGTTCGGCGGCGTACGCCTTGAGCTGTTGCAGGTCCTGCGCGGCAAAGGGTTTGCTGCGCTTGGCCAAGTCGCGCAGGAAGCTCAGCACCTGGTCGCTGGACTCGGCCATTTTGGTCGCCAGGCTCAGCTCGGAGAACGACGCGTAGCCCAACAGTTTGGCCAGTTCCTGACGCAGGTCGAGGATCTGCTCCATCACCGGGCCATTATCGTTCTTACCGGCATTCGGGCCTTGGTCTGACGCACGGGTGCAGTAGGCCGCATAGACTTCTTCACGCAGGGCGCGGTCCTGGGCGTAGGTCATTACCGCGTAGTAGCTTGGGAATTCGAGGGTGATCAGCCAGCCATCGAGGCCTTTAGCCTGGGCGGCGGCGGCCATTTGCGCCTTGGCCGAGTCGGTCAGGCCGGCGAGGGTGGCTTCGTCGGTGACGTGCTTGGTCCACGCCTGGGTGGCGTCCAGCAATTGGTTGGAGAACTTGCTGCCCAGCTCAGACAGTTTGCTCTGCACTTCGGCGTAGCGTTTTTGCTGCTCAGGCGGCAAATCGATACCCGACAGGCGGAAGTCGCGCAGTGAATGTTCCAGAATGGTTTTTTGCGCCACATCGAAACCGGCGGCTTCCGGGCTGTTGGCCAGGGCTTCGAAGGCCTGGAACAGTTCGCGGTTCTGGCCCATCTCGGTGGAATAGGCGCTCAATGCCGGCAGGCAAGCCTCGTAGGCTTCGCGCAATTCAGCGCTGTTGCACACGGCGTTGAGGTGGCTGACCGGGCTCCAGGCGGCGCCCAGGCGGTCATTCAGTTCGTCCATGGCCAGTACCAGACCGGCCCACGTAGGGTTTTTGCCCTGGCTTTGCAGGATGCCTTCGATGGCAACGCGGTTGTCGGCGAGGATCTGTTCAATGGCCGGCTGCACGTGCTCGGCACGGATCGCCGAGAACGGCGGCAGGTCGTAGGACTGCAAAAGTGGGTTGTTCGCGCTCACGGTGGGTACCTTGGCTGAAGAAACTGATAAGACAAAGATGGGGCCATCTTAATTACAATCAACACCCACCGCAGCTATCAACCTATAAGAGAGAGGCTATCGTGACCCTTCGCACCTATCAGAACCACACGCCAACCCTGGGCGCCGGGGCTTTTGTCGATATTTCGGCGGTGGTGATCGGCGATGTCGAAATCGGCACCGACAGCTCGGTTTGGCCGCTGACCGTGATTCGCGGCGACATGCACCGCATCCGCATCGGTGCGCGCACCAGCGTGCAGGACGGCTGTGTACTGCACATCACCCACGCCGGGCCGTTCAACCCGGACGGCTTCCCGCTGCTGATCGGCGATGACGTGACCATCGCCCACAAAGTCATGCTGCACGGCTGCACGGTCGGCAATCGCATCCTGATCGGCATGGGCAGCATCGTGATGGACGGCGCGGTGGTGGAAGACGATGTGATCATCGGCGCCGGCAGCCTGGTGCCGCCCGGCAAGAAACTTGAGAGTGGTTTTTTGTACGTGGGCAGCCCGGTTAAACAGATCCGCCCACTGACTGACAAAGAACGGGCCTTCTTCACCTACAGCGCCGCGAACTACGTGAAGCTCAAAGACCTGCACCTGGCGGAAGGATTCGACCGATGACCCTGAACTACTCCACCGTGCTGTTCGACCTGGACGGCACCCTGACCGACCCGCGTGAGGGCATCACCCGCTCGATCCAGTACGCCCTCGGCAAACTCGGCATCGATGAACCGGACCTGACCAAGCTGGAACACTTTATCGGCCCGCCCTTGCTGCAAGCCTTTATGCAGTTCTATGACTTCGATGAGGCCAAAGCCTGGGAAGCGGTGAATTTTTATCGCGAACGCTTCAAGGTCACCGGCCTGTATGAAAACCGCGTATTCGATGGCGTGATGCCGTTGCTTGAGGAGCTGAACGGCCAGGGCCGCCAGCTGTATGTCGCCACATCCAAGCCGTGGGTGTTTGCCCGTGAGATTGCCCGGCATTTTGATTTTGCCAAGCACTTCAAAGTGATCTACGGCAGCGAACTGGATGGCACGCGCACCAACAAGGTTGAGCTGATTGCGCACCTGATGAACGAAGAGGGTTTGGACCCGGCGACTACCCTGATGATTGGTGATCGCAAGCACGACTTGATCGGGGCGCGCAGCAATGGGTTGGATTCGGCGGCGGTGGGTTATGGGTTTGGTAGTTTTGAAGAACTGAATGCTGAGGCGCCGACCTTGCATTTTGAGACGCTGGAGCAGATGCATCAGGCGTTTTTGCAGCGCGGCTGAGACCGCTATCGCAGGCAAGCCAGCTCCCACATTTGACCGTGTTCACAATTCAAACTGTGGGAGCTGGCTTGCCTGCGATGGGCATGGGTATCTACAACTTTTGAAGGCAGCCAATTTCTCCTGTGGCGAGCAGGCTTGTCCTGCGTTGGGCTGCGAAGCAGCGCCAAACCCAGACGCTGAGTTCTTTCAGGAAAATTGCAGTGCCTTTACTGGGGCCGCTTCGCAGCCCAACGCAGGACAAGCCTGCTCGCCACAACAGCCCACCTGCCACAGACTTTGTGTTAACAGGTAGGGTAGATAGTTATGCTGCGATAAGGCCCTAACGGCCACCACCTTCCAACTGCCGCAACGCCGCCTTACGCTGCTCCACCGGCAACCCACCCAGCTTCTCCACCGCCGCAAAGAACTTCACCCAATCCCCGCCTTGCTGCGCAAACAACGCCGCAAACGCCGGCACCCACTGGTCATACAGCCCGAACGGCAATAACCGCGCATTGTTCATCGGCTGGTTGATCCACGCGTCATAACGCTTGTCACCGCCCCATTGGCTGTCGCGCATGTGCCGGTACTCACTGCGCAGGCGCTCGAACTCTGCCGCTTTGGCCTGGCGCATCACATCCGCCGCCAAGGGCTGTGCGTACAACGCCTCCAGGCGTTTGCGGGTATCGAGCACCAGCCGGATAAATTGGTCGCGCTGCTGCAACGCCGCATTGCTCAGCGGCGCCAAGCCCCGCGCCGCACGCCATTGACGGGTGCCTTCCTGCTCGACGAAGTTGGCATAGGACTCGTTGAACTCGGTGTCGTCCTTCACATAAAAGCGTTGGTGCGCCAGCTCGTGGAAGATCAGCGTGGCCAGGCGCTCATCCCCCCAATGCATCATCGAACTCATGATCGGGTCGTTGAACCAGCCCAGGGTGGAATAGGCTTCGACGCCGCCCATCGACACATCCATGCCTTGTTGCTGCAATAGCGCCGCTTCGCCGCGTGCTGCGCCCTGGCTGTAATAGCCGCGATAGGCCACACACCCAGCGATAGGGAAGCAGTGGGTTTGGGGCGAGAGAGAAAATTCCTGCGTAGCGAACACATTCCAGACCACGTAAGGCCGGCCAATGTCGGCGTACAGGCGGTAACTCTGGTTGTCAGGCAGGTGCAGGTGCTCACTGGCAAAGGTGCGGGCCTGCTGCGATTGCATCAGGTGGGCGCGCAACGCCTGTGGGCGAGCAGGGTCGGCGATGACCTCGGCAACCGGCTCCCGAGCCCGCAGCAACTGCCATTGGCCGCTGGCCAACTGGCTGTAATAACTCACGCTGGAACAGCCGCTGAGCAGCAGCACCATCAACCCTGGAAGAAAACGCCTGACCATGCACCGACCGCTCCTGGGTTATTGGCCCGCCAGACTATCCTGCCTGCACGGAATTTTTCCATGCCGTGGCGTGTTTATACTGATACAGCGTCTGTTGCCACAGGCTGCCAGGTTGAATTCTTACCCACCGTTGAGTGCCCGCCATGCGCCAGCTCTTGCTTCCCGTCACCGCCTTGTTTCTCGGCGCCTGTGCTTCGACCCCAATCCCGCCGGTGGACCCGCACCAGGCCTGGATCGATTTCGCCACGCCGACACCCGGCGCCAAACTGGTGATGGCCCAGCGCCTGGACGGCAAGAACCTCAACGACGGGCGTTTCTTCCAGGTGCCACCCGGCAGCCATGAGCTGATGGTGCGCTTTGATTTCGAAGTGAACACCGGGGCGGGCTTTGGCGGCCTGGACCAGACCCATGACCGAACCTGCTTCATGACCCTGCAATACGACAACTTCCAGGCAGGCCAACGCTATGTGCTGGAGGGGCGCTCGCTGGCTTTTACGCCCAATATCCGGCTGTACAACGCGGCGCGTCAGCTGTTGGCGGAGGAGCGCAGCGTTAATTGCATCTGATCAGTCGCTATTCTTCTGATAGATGATGCGCTTGGTGCCGTTTTCGCAGGAGCCGACGATCATGGCGCTGTCATGATTCTTGGCTTCTTCGGCGGTGATGATTTCCAGGGTGTAAGACGGAATCGCCTTGGCCTGGATCTTTACCTCGATCTCTTGCTTGAGCTCTTCACAATCTTTTGGCGCGGCCACGGCCGAAGTGGCCAATACACCGCAAATGATCGCCAAGGCAAAACGTTTCATGTGTGAAGCTCCCTGAATGCACTGCGCACGGGTGTGCGCCTAGGCTATTCGACCACATTTTGGAAACGCGAGTTCTGATTTAACGCACAACAAACTGTGGGAGCGCGCTGGTGTGGGAGCTGGCTTGCCTGTGATGGTAACGCCTCGATACAACTGGATAACCGAGGTGAACCTATCGCGGGCAAGCCCGGCTCCCACACAAGCCCGCTCCCACAGGGAATCAGATCGTTCCCACGCTCTGCGTGGGAATGCCGCCTGGGACGCTCCGCGTCCCGCCCACAGCATTCAAGTTCTGTGCAGGTGTGACGCAGAGCGTCACGGGCTGCATTCCCACGCGGGAGCGTGGGAACGATCTAAACGCGAGTTCTGATTTAACGCACAACAAACTATGGGAACGGGCCTTTGTGGGAGCTGGCTTGCCTGCGATGGCAACGCCTCGATACAACTGGATAACCGAGGTGAACCTATCGCGGGCAAGCCCGGCTCCCACACAAGCCCGCTCCCACAGGGGATCTTGCTGTGTCAGTTAGACCAGCGTGGCATCCAGGCTGATTTTTGCGTTCAGCACTTTCGACACTGGGCAGCCTTCCTTCGCCTTTTTGCTCAGTTCCTCGAACTGCGCCTGGCTTGCGCCGGGGATCTTGGCTTTCAAGACCAAATGCACGGCGGTAATCGCAAAACCGCCATCCACCTGGTCCAGGGTCACTTCAGCCTGAGTGTCGATGCTGTCAGCCTTAAGGCCGGCATCGCCCAGAATCATGGAAAATGCCATGGAGAAACAGCCAGCGTGGGCCGCGCCGATCAACTCTTCAGGGTTGGTGCCCTTGCCGCCTTCGAAACGGGCCTTGAAGCCATAGGGTGCTTCGCGCAGCACGCCGGTTTCCGTGGAGATGGAACCCAGGCCCGTCTTCAGATCACCTTCCCAATGCGCGGATGCTTTTTTAACAATACTCATAGCTCTCTCCTCGAACGGTGGTTTTGCGTCAGTAAGGGTTCTGAGGATAGTCGGCCCGGCAAAGTTCATCTTGTCGGAGAAACCTAGCGATTTAGTAGGAAATTTCGCAGTTGCTATTGAATCTCGGGTATATGCCCTCATTGCATAGAGCATGCACATGAAGCGGCAGGTTTTGGTTCGTCTATAAGCCTGCGCACCTAATGGAGAAGCAGGCTTATGAAATCGCTGTCCGACGTGAAGTTCTCGACCCTCGACCTCGTGCCCGTGCGCGCCAACGGCAGCATCGCGCAGTCATTGCGCAACTCGCTGGACCTGGCCCAGCACGTGGAAAAGTTCGGCTACAACCGTTTCTGGGTAGCTGAACACCATAATATGGACGGCATCGCCAGCTCGGCCACTTCGGTGCTGCTGGGTTATTTGGCCGGTGGCACCTCAACGATTCGCGTCGGCTCCGGCGGTGTGATGCTGCCCAACCACGCGCCGTTGGTGATTGCCGAGCAGTTCGGCACCCTGGAAAGCCTGTACCCCGGCCGTATCGACCTGGGCCTGGGCCGCGCCCCCGGTTCCGACCAGATGACCGCCCGCGCCCTGCGCCGTGAACGCTCCGGCAGCGCTGACGAGTTTCCGGAAGATGTGGCCGAACTGATGGCCTACCTGGGGCCACGCACGCCCGACCAACGGATCATCGCCGTACCCGGTACCGGCACCAACGTGCCGGTGTGGCTGCTCGGTTCCAGCCTGTTCAGCGCACAACTGGCCGGTGAGCGTGGTTTGCCCTACGCCTTCGCCTCCCATTTCGCACCCCGCTTGATGCACGAGGCGATTCGCGTGTACCGCAATCACTTCAAGCCTTCAGCCGTGCTGGACAAGCCCTACGTGATGCTTGGCATTCCCTTGGTGGCCGCCGATACCGACGAGCAGGCCGACTACCTGGCCACTTCCGTGTACCAACGCATCCTGGCGCTGATGCGCGGGCAAAGCCTGGTGCAACGCCCGCCGGTGAAAACCATGGACGGCCTGTGGCTGCCCCATGAAAAAGACGCGGTGGGCAGCTTCCTTGGCCTGGCCATGGTCGGTAGCCCAGCGAAGATCCGTGCGAAGTTGGAAGTGTTGATCGAGCAAACCGGCGCCGATGAGCTGATCTTTACCAGCGACCTGTATGAGCATGCCGACCGGATTCATTCCTACGAGCTGCTGGCGCAGGTGATGAAGGGCTGATTACCCGCAGGCGAAAAAAACGACGCACCTGTGGCTAGGGAGCTTGCTCCCGCTGGGCTGCGTAGCGGCCCCAAAAGAAAGGGAGCGCTGCGCACTCAGCGGGAGCAAGCTCCCTCGCCACAAGTGCGTCGTTTCATGTCTGCACGGGATTAACCGCGCTTGTAGACGATTTCCTTGGTGCCGCCTTCGCAGCTGCCAATCACTTTGCCATCGGCCGCCGCGCCTTTGTCGACAACATCCAGCGAATAATGCTGAACACCTTTAGCGTCGAGCTTCGCCGCGAGTTCACCTTTCAGCTCTTCACAAGGCTTGCCCGCCGCCAGGGCAGTGCCCGCAATGCTCAACAAACCTACCGCTAACAGGAACTTCTTCATCCGTTACTTTCCTTGCGCTGATCGAAAAGTGCGTGCCGACGCTTATGGCGTCGGCACCCAATGGTTGTAGCGCAGGTTATGGCAATCGGCCAGTCAGCAAGTTCAACTCACGGGATCAACTACTGGCAATTCGGAATCCCACCTTGAGCGTGACCTGGAAGTGCGCGGCCTTGCCGTCCTTGATATGGCCGCGTGTTTCGGTCACTTCGAACCACTCCAGGTGCTTGATGCTCTTGTGCGCTTCAGCGATGGCGTTGTTGATGGCATCTTCGATGCTGGTGGTCGAGGAGCCGACCAGTTCGACTTTCTTGTAGGTGTGATGATCAGACATAACGTTTCTCCTGAGGTCTCTAGTGAGCGTAGCAGTGAATCTTCGTACTGCTTCTGGCGACCAATCCCACTCGAAAGTTCAGATTTACTGCACTTTCTGAAAACCGTGGAGTCGGTATCTACACATGCCACTCAATCACTTCAGGAGAGTTCCACATGGCCAACACTTCTTTACGCAAAGCGTCGCTGGAAAGCATGGAAGCCGAGATTTCGAGCCTGCTCAAGTCCCTTGAGAGCCTCAAGGACGATGCGTCCGATGAGTCGCGCAAAACGCTGAAGGCCCTGAAAAGCAATGCCGAGAATGCCCTCAAGCATTCCCGCCACCTGATCAGCGATGCCTATGAAGAAAGCAAAGTCAAAATCCGCGAAACCAGCGCGGCAACCCGTGACTACGCACAAGAGCACCCATGGACTACCGCCGGCGTTGCCGTTGGCGCGCTGGGCCTGTTGGCGGCTTACCTGCTGTGCAAACGCGGTGACTAAACTGGCTGGCGCAACAGCTCAGCCTTGAGCCACTGCGCCAACTGACCCGGGCGCCCGTCTGCGGCGCGCTTGGGTAGCCACAACGCCAGGTGCGCCGGGGTTTCACTGAAACCCCACGGCGCCACCAGGCGACCCGCTCGCAGGTCCTCTGCCACCAGCGGTTCGGGCGCAATTGCCACACCCAAACCCGCCACCGCCGCCTCCAGCAAATAATACAAATGCTCAAAACCCTGGCCGTGCTTCAACGCGCCGGGCTCGATGTCATGTTGCTGCGCCCAGATGGGCCAGGCCTGCGGGCGCGAGGTGGTGTGTAACAAGGCTTCACCGCACAGGGCGTGGGGCGGCGCCTGGCGCAGGCGTTCGTAACCGGCGAAGCGCGGGCTCATTACCGGGCCAATGCGCTCGCTGGCCAACTCATACACCTGCATGTCCGCTGGCCATGGCGGCTCAGCAAAAACCAGCAGGGCATCCAGGCCGGGGCGCCGTGGGTCGAGGTCGCCGTCACCCGCCGACAGGTGCAGACGCAAGTCGGGCAAGTCTGCGTTCAAGCGGCCAAGGCGCGGAATCAGCCAGCGCGCCAGCAAGCTGCCCGAGCAGCCGAGCACAAAAGGCGCATCAGCGCTGGCCTGGGTCAGTTCGGCGCAAACATCCCTTAAACGCTCGAACGCTTCGGCACTGGCATCCCTGAGCCGAACGCCTGCATCTGTGAGTTTAAGGCCGCGCCCGTCTTTGGCGAACAGGCTGACACCCAAGTGCTCTTCCAGCACCTTCAACTGGCGACTGACCGCGCCATGGGTCACATGCAGTTGCTCGGCTGCCTGACTGACGCTGTTCAAGCGGGCGGTGGCCTCAAACGCACGCAGGGCATTGAGGGGCGGTAGGTCTCGGCTCATCTGTGAGTTTTCCTGACAGGTTGTGGCGATCTTATCGGTTTTCAGCCTGGCGCGTCAGGGGTAGAGTGGCCGTCATTGCCTCTCCTCACCTTCTTTCCTGGAGCGCCCCATGACTCAGTCCCAGACCGACCTTCGCAACGGCCCCGACGCCAACGGCCTGTTTGGCACGTTCGGCGGCCGCTACGTCGCTGAAACCCTGATGCCATTGATCCTCGACCTGGCCCGCGAATACGAAGCGGCCAAGATCGATCCGGCCTTTAACGAAGAATTGGCCTACTTCCAACGCGACTACGTCGGGCGCCCAAGCCCGCTGTACTTCGCCGAGCGCCTGACCGAGTTCTGTGGCGGCGCCAAGATCTACCTCAAGCGCGAAGAGCTCAACCACACCGGCGCGCACAAGATCAACAACTGCATCGGCCAGATCCTGCTGGCGCGGCGCATGGGCAAAAAACGCATCATCGCCGAGACCGGCGCGGGCATGCACGGCGTGGCCACCGCCACCGTGGCGGCGCGCTTTGGCCTCGATTGCGTGATCTATATGGGCACCACCGACATCGAGCGCCAGCAGGCCAACGTGTTCCGTATGAAGCTGCTGGGCGCAGAAGTGATCCCGGTGGTCGCCGGCACCGGCACCCTTAAAGACGCGATGAACGAAGCCCTGCGTGACTGGGTCACCAACGTCGACAGCACTTTCTACCTGATCGGCACCGTGGCCGGCCCCCACCCGTACCCGGCGATGGTGCGCGATTTCCAGGCCGTGATCGGCAAGGAAACCCGCGACCAGCTGCAAGCCCAGGAAGGCCGCCTGCCGGACAGCCTGGTGGCATGCATCGGCGGTGGTTCCAACGCCATGGGCCTGTTCCACCCGTTCCTGGATGACACCAGCGTCGAAATCATCGGCGTTGAAGCCGCCGGCCACGGCATCGAAACCGGCAAGCACGCCGCCAGCCTCAACGGTGGTGTACCGGGCGTGCTGCACGGCAACCGCACCTTCCTGTTGCAGGACGACGACGGCCAGATCATCGACGCCCACTCGATTTCCGCCGGCCTCGACTACCCAGGTATCGGCCCTGAACACGCCTGGTTGCATGATATCGGCCGTGTTCAGTACACCTCGGTGACCGACGACGAAGCCCTCGAAGCCTTCCACAAATGCTGCCGCCTGGAAGGGATTATTCCTGCACTGGAAAGCGCCCATGCCCTGGCTGAAGTGTTCAAGCGCGCACCGACCTTGCCGAAAGATCACCTGATGGTGGTCAACCTGTCCGGCCGTGGCGACAAAGACATGCAGACCGTGATGCACCATATGGAACACTCTCAACAAGAGCAGTCAAAGCAGGAGAAACACTGATGAGCCGCCTGCAAACCCGTTTTGCGCAACTGAAAGAACAAAACCGCGCCGCCCTGGTGACTTTCGTCACCGCCGGCGACCCGGGTTATGACACCTCGCTGGCGATCCTCAAGGGCTTGCCCGCCGCCGGTGCCGACGTGATCGAGCTGGGCATGCCCTTCACCGACCCGATGGCCGACGGCCCGGCGATTCAACTGGCCAACATCCGTGCGTTGGAAGCCAAACAGAACCTGCTGAAAACCCTGCAGATGGTTCGCGAGTTCCGCAAAGACAACCAGGACACGCCACTGGTGCTGATGGGTTACTTCAACCCGATCCACAAATACGGCGTGCCCACGTTTATCGCTGACGCCAAAGAAGCCGGTGTCGACGGCCTGATCGTGGTCGACATGCCGCCCGAGCATAACGGCGAGCTGTGCGACCCGGCCCAGGCGGCAGGCATCGACTTTATCCGCCTGACCACGCCGACCACTGATGACGTGCGCCTGCCGACCGTGCTTAACGGCAGCTCCGGTTTTGTGTATTACGTGTCGGTGGCCGGTGTGACCGGTGCCGGTGCCGCCACCCTGGAACACGTCGAGGAAGCGGTAACGCGCCTGCGTCGGCATACCGACCTGCCGATCAGCATCGGCTTTGGTATTCGCACACCGGAACAAGCCGCCGCTATCGCCCGTCTGGCAGACGGTGTGGTGGTCGGTTCGGCGCTGATCGATCACATCGCCAATGCGAAAAATGATCAGCAAGCAATTGATGGCGTATTGAGCCTCTGCGCGGCGCTGTCGGAAGGTGTCCGTAACGCCCGTACGTAAGCGGCGTGTAGCAATGGGTAAAGTTCCTGATACAGAGGAATCATCCGGGCAATCCAGTACCTAAACTGACAAGACCAAGGGATTTCGAGCCTCGTTCGAAATCCCTTTTTTGTTCGTGCAGTACTGAGGAAAGCCCCCATGAAAATGCCTAAACGCTTGATCGCAGGTCTTGGCGTGTTGATGCTCGGCGCAAGTGCCCTGGCGCAGGCCGCGCCGCCCGACCAACGCGGCGATGGCCCAGGCCGTGGCGGCCCGCAAGGCCAGTACGAGCAGCGCGGCGACGACCATCGCGGCCCGCAGGATAACCGTCGTGGCCCGCCACAGGACTTCGGCCCCGTGCGCCAGGTGATCCGTGACAACCACAACGACTTCCGCCGTGGGGCGCCACCACCTCCTGGCGTGCGTCTGGTGCGGGGCCAACCGCTGCCACGCAACTACTACGGCGAACGCCTCGACAACCGCGCCTTGGCCCATCTGCCGCAATACCCAGGGTATGAATGGCGTCGTTCCGGCGGCGATATCGTGTTGATCGCCATCGGCACCAGCATCGTCTATCAAATCCTGGATGGCGCCCTCTACTAGCCCAGCAAAGCTTTTGTGGCGGGGAGCTGTTGTGGCGAGCGGGCTTGCCCCGCGTTGGGGTGCGAAGCGCCCCCAAAACCAGACAACACGGTTCCATCTGGAAAAACCGCAGTGGCTTTATTGGGGCTGCTGCGCAGCCCAACGCGGGGCAACCCCGCTCGCCACAACAAGCCCGCTCGCCACAGGGTTTCGGTCCACTCAAACAATGGATTTACAGCTCGATGCGCTCGACCTTGCCCACCAGCAACACGTAGGACAGCGCCCCCAGCAATGCCAGCACCGCGATATAGGTAATCGCTGGCGCAAACGAATCCCCACTGGCCAGAAAGCCAATCACTATCGGCGTGGTAATCGCCGACAAGTTACCGATGAAGTTAAACACCCCACCCGTCAACCCCAACAACCGCGCCGGCGCCAGGGTCGACACCAATGACCAGGTGATCGATGCCAGGCCATTGCCAAAGAACGCCAGCGCCAGAAACGCAATCACCCAGGCCGTCGAGTCCACATAGTTGGCGCCGATGATCGCCGTGGAAATCAGCAACCCACCAATGATCGGCAGCTTGCGCGCAAACCCTACCGACGTACCCCGGCGAATCAGCCAATCAGAAAAAACCCCAGAACACAGCACGCCGATAAACGCAGCGAGGAATGGCAGCGAGGCCAGCAGGCCGGACTTGATGAAGTCCATGCCGCGATATTTCACCAGGTAGGTCGGGAACCACGTCAGAAAAAACCACAGCGTCGAGTTCAGGCAGAACTGCCCCAGGTAGATGCCCCACAGCTTGCGCTTGCTCAGCACTGTCCCGAGGTCGACCCAACTGAACGGCGCCTTGACCGCTTTCGCCTGCATATCCACCAGGCCGCCGCCCTCGCGGATCAGCTCGATTTCTGCCGCGTTGGCGCCTTTGAAATCTTTCGGCTCGCGGTACACCGCGTACCAGATCAACGCCCACAGGATGCCGACGCCACCGGTGGCGACAAACACCATGTGCCAGCCAAACGCGTGTTGCAGCCAGGCCAGCACCGGCGTGAGGAACGCCAGCCCGACAAACTGCCCGGAGGTGTAAACGCCAATCGCGGTGGCACGCTCACGCTCGGGGAACCAAGTGGTGACCACGCGGCTGTTAATCGGATAGGCCGGTGCTTCCAGGGCGCCGACGGCCATGCGCAGCACAAACAGCGCGATAAAGCTGGCCGCAAACCCCAGCATTACCGTGGCGATAGACCACAACAGCAGGGCAGCCGTGTAGAGAATGCGCGGCGGCACGCGGTCCACCAGCCAGCCGCCGGGAATCTGCATGGCGGCGTAGGTCCAGCCGAACGCGGAGAAGATCAGCCCGACATGCACCGGGTCGATCCCCAGTTCGCTGGTCAGTGCCGGGGCGGCAATCGACAGGTTGCTGCGGTCGAGGTAGTTGATCACCACGGTGATAAACAGCAGCACCATGATGAAGAAACGCTTTCTGCTAGGCGTGACGAGAGAAGCCTGCCCGGTGAAGGATTCAGGGTGCATGGGGTTGCCTCTTCTTATGTTTATTGAGGACGGGGCGCGGTCATTGTGGGAGCTGGCTTGCCTGCGATGGCGGTGCATCAGCTAACTGATCTGGCACAGGCGGACCGCTATCGCAGGCAAGCCAGCTCCCACAGTTGATCCGGTTCCTTCAGTGAGCAATCACCACTCGGCAAAGCTGCCGTCGGCATGCCGCCAGATCGGGTTGCGCCAGCGGTGGCCGATGGCGGCGCGTTCGATCACGTATTCCTCGTTGATCTCAATGCCCAGGCCCGGCCCGTTGGGGATCTTCACGAAGCCTTTGTCATAGTCGAACACGCCTGGATCGCGCACGTAATCGAGCAGGTCGTTGCTCTCGTTGTAGTGAATACCCAGGCTTTGCTCCTGAATAAACGCGTTGTAGCAAACCGCGTCCAATTGCAGGCACGCCGCCAGGGCAATCGGACCCAGCGGGCAGTGCAGGGCCAGGGCCACGTCGTAGGCTTCGGCCATGTTGGCGATCTTGCGGGTTTCGGTGATGCCGCCAGCGTGGGACGCGTCCGGTTGGATGATGTCGACATAACCTTCGCTGAGCACACGCTTGAAGTCCCAACGGGAAAACAGCCGCTCGCCCAGGGCAATCGGCGTACTGGTCAACGGCGCCAGTTCCTTGAGCGCTTCGTAGTTTTCGCTGAGCACCGGCTCTTCGATAAACATCAGCTTGTACGGGTCCAGCTCTTTCATCAGCACCTTGGCCATGGGCTTGTGCACGCGGCCATGGAAGTCGACGCCGATGCCGACGTTAGGCCCGACCGCATCGCGCACGGCGGCAACGTTGGCCAATGCCAGGTCGACTTTCTCGAAGCTGTCGACGAACTGCAATTCTTCGGTGCCATTCATTTTCACGGCGGTGAAGCCACGGGCCACGGCCTCTTTGGCGGCACGGGCGGTGTCGGCGGGGCGGTCGCCGCCGATCCAGGAATACACGCGGATCTTGTCACGCACCTGGCCACCCAACAGGTCGCTGACCGACACGCCGAGCGCCTTGCCCTTGATGTCCCACAGCGCCTGGTCGATACCGGCGAGGGCGCTCATGTGCACCGCGCCGCCACGGTAAAAGCCACCGCGATAGAGCACGGTCCAGATATCTTCGATATTGCGTGGGTCTTTGCCGATCAAATAGTCGGAAAGTTCTTCAACGGCGGCGGCCACGGTGTGGGCGCGGCCCTCCACCACAGGCTCACCCCAACCGGTCACGCCCTGGTCGGTCTCGACCTTGAGGAAGCACCAGCGCGGCGGGACGATAAAGGTGGTCAGTTTGGTGATTTTCATCTTCTTATCTCTCTTATCGATGCAGCGCCAGGGGCGCAAACCTTGAGTTCAGTTAAGCGCGTTCCAGGCCGCGACATAGGCCTGGGCATTGCTCGCCACTTGGTCCACCGACATGCCCGGTTTGAACAACCCGGAACCCAGGCCAAAGCCCTTGGCGCCAGCGTCGAAATACACCTGCATGTTGCCTGGGGTCACGCCGCCCACCGGCAGCAGTAAGGTACCGGTCGGCAATACCGCCAGCCACGCCTTGATCACCGCCGGGCCCATTTGCTCGGCCGGGAACAGCTTCAAAACATCCGCGCCTTCGGCCAGAGCGGCGAAGGCTTCGGTCGGCGTCGCCACACCCGGCGACAGGAACAGCCCCGCCGCTTTGGCGGCACGCAATACCTTGGCATCGCTGTGGGGCATGACGATGACTTGGCCGCCGGCGGCTTTGACCTGCTCGACCTGTTCCGGGGTCAACACGGTGCCCGCGCCGATCAGGCAATCGGCGGGCAAGGTGTCGCGCAGGGTGCGGATGCTGGTGTAAGGGTCCGGCGAATTCAGTGGCACTTCGATCACGCGAAAACCGGCCTCATAGAGCACCTGGCCGACCGCCTGCGCTTCATCCGGGCGCACGCCGCGCAAGATTGCGATCAAACCGTTGTGTGCGAGTGCTTGCTTGAGCATGTCAGGCCTCCTGTACAGGTTGAGTGAGCCCAGCAGCGACGGCCAACTGCCACAGGCCGCGCGCGGTGGCTTCCTGCGCGAGGCTGACGTGGACGAAGCCGCAGAGGGCAAGGGCGCGTTGGTAGCGGGCGCAGAGGTCGGCAGCGCCGACCAGGACGATAGGCTTGTGTTTGGCCTGCTGCGGCAAACCGGCGAGTTCGTGGCCGATCAGCAGGCCGGACAGATAATCGGGCTGCTCGTCTGGCGCCAGTTCGCCGGTCAACCCCAGGGTACGAGCGCTGAACAAGGTCGACAGCACGCCGCGCTGGCCGTCGTTTGACAGCGCCACGTGGACGCCACGATCAAACGCCGCGACCTGGAATTTTTCGGACTGTTGCTGGGTACGCCCGAGAATGCTGTGCTTACTGAGTACCGCAAACAGCTCACCGGTCATGAATGTGTCGAAGTGGGTGATGCAGCCTTCAACCACCTCGACCCATTTGGAATGGCTGCCCGGCAGGCCGATCAACACGTCGGCGCCCAGGCCTTGCAGCACACCCAGCACTTGAGTTTCTTCGCCACGCATCACATTGGGCAAGCCGACCCGCTCGATCACACCCGGCACAATATGCACCTGCACCCCGCGCAGGCTGCGCACAGGGTGCAAGGCCTGGCCGAGGCTGGCGACGTCGACGGGCGTTTGCCGATAGGCCGCTTCGCTCCAGCCTTGGGCGCTGCCGACCATGCCGCAGGCAATCACCGGCAGGCCGGGCTGCGCGTCGAGCCAGTCGCCGCAGGCCGCATCGAACGCCAACTCAAAGCCGTCACTGCACAGCACGCCAGCAATGACCCGGGGTTCGCTGGGCAGGTGCATGATGCCGAACGCCAACGCGCGCTGTTCGAGCACACAGCCAGCCGGGCCGAGTTTGTAAGCACGAAGGGAGCTGGTCCCCCAGTCGAGCGCGATCAATTGCGCCTGCATCGCTTCACCTGAAATGAGTGGGTGCTGAAAAAGCTGATGGGCGAATATAAACCTATGACTGGCGATATCTCAATATATAAATAACAGTCCCATATATTGGGTTTTTGTAATAAAAAATCCCATCTCCTTAGCTCAGGGTGATGGGATCAGGTGCAACAGTGGTTAAAAAATAGACAGGTTCAGCTCGCGCATCGCGCCCATCCAGATCGCGTAATCGGTGTGATCCTTGAGGTCATCGCCGGTGTCCGGGTGCAGGAACACCACCAACCCATCACGATGCAGCGCCAGCCAGGGCAACACCACGCCGATGTATTCCGGCTCGAATGCCAGCTGGCAGCTCCAGTCCGGGTGGGGGCCGACCGGTTTTTCGTGTACACGGCCCATGCTCAGCGGGAACAGCTTGGCTGCGTCCTCGCAGAGCTTGCGCGCCTGGTCGATGGTGCTGGCGTCGAAGTAGATATGGGCGTGGTAGCCCTTGATACGTTGCATGACGAAATCCGGATCCAATATGCGCCGATCCTAGACCGCAATCGACGGCAGGGCCAGCCCGGTCAACGACTGCGCGCTGCTGGCTTGCTCGGCCACCAGCCAGTCGACAAAGCGCTCGACCAGTTGCCCCCGGCGTTTGCGCTGGGGCTGCACCACGTAATAACCGAAGCGCGAGATCACCGTGTCATTGATCGGCCGGCACAGCCAGTTCTGTTCCAGCAGGTTATCCACCAAGTGCCGCCAACCGATGGCCACGCCCTGGCCGGCAATCGCCGCCTGGATCAGCAGGGTGTAATTGTCGAAGCGCAATTGCCCAGGCGTGGGCGCCGTGGTGATGCCCAACTCACGAAACACGCCGCTCCAGTCGAACCACTGGCTGTTGTTTTCCTGGCGCAGGTGCAGCAGCGGGTAATCGTGCAGATTTTGCACCGTCAGTGGCGTGGATTGAGCCTTGAGCCACTGCGGGCTGCACACCGGAAACACTTCCTCGTTGAACAGCCACAAGCTCTCGCCCTGCTTGAAACGCCCATCGCCAAACAACACCGCCACGTCGATATCGCTGCGCAAAGTCGCGTGGTTGCGTTCGCTGGTCACCAGGCTCACATCCACCTGCGGGTTGGCCTGGTGAAAGCGATGCAGGCGCGGCATCAGCCAATAGGCGGCGAAAGCGAAGTCGGTGGCCACTTGCAGCACTTCGTGCTGGTTCTGCTGGGTGATCGTGCTGAGGCCTTGGTTGATGGCCTGCAAACCGCCTTGCACCTGTTCAAACAACAGCGCGCCCGCATCCGTCAGTTCGATGCCTCGGTAGATGCGATCGAACAGGCGGATCGCCAGTTGCTCTTCAAGGCGCTTGATTTGCTGGCTGATGGCCGGCTGCGTAGTGCCCAACTCCATCGCGGCGGCGGTAAAGCTGCGATGGCGCGCCGCGGCTTCAAAGGCACGCAGCAGGTCGAGGGACAGATCACCGAGGGCTTCATACATAAGCTGTGCTTATCCTAGACATTGCTTTCCATGGGCTTTACCCCATTTTCCATGGGCTGCATGCTCATTCGCATAAACACCGCCTATGGAATGCCGATAGATCATGAAGCGCAAGAACATTCTTTTCATCATGGCCGATCAAATGGCCGCGCCGATGCTGCCGTTCTACGGACCTTCCCCGATCAAGTTGCCGAACCTGAGCCGCCTGGCTGCACAGGGCGTGGTGTTTGACGCCGCCTACTGCAATAGCCCGCTGTGCGCGCCTTCGCGTTTCACCCTGGTCAGCGGCCAGTTGCCGAGCAAGATTGGCGCCTACGACAACGCCGCCGATTTCCCCGCCGATGTACCCACTTATGCCCACTACCTGCGCCGCCTCGGTTACCGCACGGCGCTGTCGGGCAAGATGCATTTCTGCGGGCCAGACCAGTTGCACGGCTATGAAGAACGCCTGACCAGCGACATCTACCCGGCCGACTATGGCTGGGCGGTGAACTGGGATGAACCGCACGTGCGCCCCACCTGGTACCACAACATGTCGTCGGTGCTGCAAGCCGGGCCGTGCGTGCGCACCAATCAGCTGGATTTCGACGAAGAGGTGGTGTTCAAAGCCCAGCAGTATCTGTTTGACCATATCCGTGAAGACGGCAACCAGCCGTTCTGCCTCACCGTGTCGATGACGCACCCACACGACCCGTACACCATTCCCAAGCCGTTCTGGGACCTGTACGACGACAACGACATCCCAATGCCGGCAACCCCCGCGCAAGGCGATCTCGACCCGCACTCCCAGCGCCTGCTCAAGGTTTACGACCTGTGGGACAAGCCGCTGCCTGTGGACAAGATCCGCGTTGCGCGCCGCGCGTATTTCGGCGCGTGCAGCTATATCGACAGCAATGTCGGCAAGCTCCTGCAAACCCTGGAAGACACCGGCCTGGCCGACGACACGATCATCATCTTCTCCGGCGACCACGGCGACATGCTCGGCGAGCGAGGCCTCTGGTACAAAATGCACTGGTTCGAAATGGCCGCCCGCGTGCCGCTGCTGGTGAGTGCGCCAGGCCAGTTTGCGGCGGGCCGCGTGAGCAACGCCGTGTCCACCGCCGACCTGCTGCCCACCCTGGTGGAACTGGCCGGCGGCGAGTTGGACCCGCGCCTGGCGCTGGACGGCCGTTCGCTGGTCCCGCACCTGCAAGGGCAGGGCGGGCACGACGAAGTGTTTGGCGAATACATGGCCGAAGGCACCATCAGCCCACTGATGATGATTCGGCGCGGCGCCTACAAATTCATCTACAGCGAAGACGACCCTTGTCTACTGTTCGATGTACACAACGACCCGCATGAACGGGAAGACCTCAGCCAGTCACCGGAACACCGGCCACTGTTCGAGGCGTTTTTGAATGAGGCGCGGGCCAAATGGGACATCCCGGCGATCCACCAGCAGGTGCTCGCCAGCCAACGCCGTCGCCGCCTGGTGTTCGAGGCACTGACCCAAGGCAAGCTGAAGAGCTGGGATCACCAGCCACTGGTGGACGCCAGTCAGCAATACATGCGCAACCATATCGACCTCGACGACCTGGAGCGCAAGGCACGTTATCCACAACCCTGCCAAAACCAATAAATAGACAGAGGGAAGGCCATGCAAAAGTTGACCGTGGTACTGAGTATGTTGGTGCTGGGCAGCGCCAATGTGTACGCAGACGCTAGCTGCGAAACGGTAAAAATGGCCGATCCAGGCTGGAGCGATATCGCCGCCACCAATGCCATCACCGGTTTCCTGTTGAACGGCATGGGCTACAAGGCCAAGGTCGACACCCTGGCGGTGCCGATCACGTTTGGCGGGCTCAAGGATGGCCAGGTGGATGTGTTCCTGGGCAACTGGATGCCGGCGCAGCAGGGTTTCTACGACAAGTTCGTGGCCAATGGCGATGTGGTGCAACTGGCGAAAAACCTCGACGGCACCGAATTCACCCTCGCCGTGCCGGACTATGTGTGGGACGCCGGTGTGCATGATTTTGCCGACCTGAACAAATTTGCCGACAAGTTCGACAAGAAGATCTACGGCATTGGCTCCGGCGCGCCGGCGAACATCTCGCTGCAGGAGATCATCAAGAAGAATGACTTCGACCTGGGCCAGTGGAAGCTGATCGAGTCGAGCGAGCAGGCGATGCTGGCCGAAGTGTCGCGGGCGGTGAAAAAGCAGAAGTTCGTGACCTTCCTCGGCTGGACGCCGCACCCGATGAACGTGCAGTTGAAAATGCATTACCTCAAAGGCGGCGAGAAATATTTTGGTGACACCGGCAGCGTGTATACCTTGACCCGCAAGGGTTATGCCCAGGCCTGCCCGAACGTAGGAAAATTGCTGACCAACCTGAGTTTTACCCAGGAGATGGAGAACAGCATCATGGCCCAGGTGGCCAACAATAAAGTCAGCAATGCCGACGCGGCAAAAGCGTGGATCAAAGCCAACCCGGCGGTACTGGACACATGGCTGGATGGCGTAAAAACCCTCGACGGTAAAGACGCACTGTCTGCCGTAAAAGCCAAACTCTAAGGGCCGCCGCGCATCCCTGTGGGAGCTGGCTTGCCTGCTCCCACAGAGACTTAGGTGTACTGATACTCTGAGCTAAACCTTTCTACCGAGTCTGCGATGCCCCGGCCCAACCGCCACACTCTCTTCCCCTTCCTTGCCTGGCTGCCGCGCCAAACCCGCGCCAGCGTCGGCCGGGACGCGATTGTCGGGCTCAGCGGCGCCGTGCTCGCCTTGCCGCAGTCCATTGCCTACGCGCTGATCGCCGGGCTCCCACCCGAATACGGCCTGTATGCCGCCATCATCCCCGTCTTGATCGCCTGCCTGTGGGGCTCCTCCTGGCACCTGATCTGCGGCCCGACGGCGGCGATTTCCATCGTCCTGTACGCCAGCGTCAGTCCGCTGGCCGTTCCAGGCTCTCAGGACTACATCACGCTGATCCTGTTGCTCACATTCCTCGCCGGTGTGTTCCAGTGGCTGCTGGGCATGCTGCGCTTTGGCGCGCTGGTGAATTTCGTCTCGCATTCGGTGGTGCTGGGTTTCACTCTGGGCGCTGCCGTGGTGATTGCCTTGGGGCAATTGCCCAACTTGCTGGGGCTGGATTTGCCCAGCCAGGCCACGGCGATCAATAGCTTGCTGGCACTGGTGGACCATGCCGGTGAATGGGACCACGCCTCACTGACGCTGGGCCTGGGCACCTTGCTGGTGGGCGCGCTGCTCAAATACCTGGTCCCGCGTTGGCCAACACTGTTGATTGCCCTGACACTTGGCAGCCTGGTGGCGTGGCTTTGGCCGGCGATGTTCGGGCATGTGGCGCGGGTGAGTTCGTTTATCGGCAAACTGCCACCGTTCAGCCCGCTGCCGATGGACCTGGATATACTTCTGCGCCTGCTGCCCAGCGCCGTGGCGGTGGGCATGCTTGGGCTGGTCACCAGCCTGTCGATTGCGCGCT
Organism: Pseudomonas sp. WS 5532; assembly: GCF_012985445.1. Lineage (NCBI taxonomy): Bacteria > Pseudomonadati > Pseudomonadota > Gammaproteobacteria > Pseudomonadales > Pseudomonadaceae > Pseudomonas > Pseudomonas sp. WS 5532. The sequence goes on along the minus strand of NZ_JAAQWK010000024.1, from coordinate 57,226 downwards.
CGTTGTCGGCGCGCTCGCAACAATTGCTCGACGCCAACCAGGAAGTCCGCGCGCAGGGTTTATCCAATATCGTCGGCGGCTTTTTTTCCGGGTACTTGTCGGCCGGCTCCTTCACCCGCTCCGGCCTCAGCTATGAAGCGGGTGCCTGCTCGCCGTTGGCGGGCGTGTTTTCCGCGCTCTGGGTGGCATTGTTTGCGTTATTTGGCGCGGCCTTGATCGCGCACATCCCGATCCCGAGCATGGCCGCAAGCATCCTGCTGATTTGCTGGGGCCTGGTGGATCATCGTGGCATTCGCGCGCTGTTCCGCGTCAGCCGCGCCGAGTTTGTGGTGATGAGCCTGACGTGCGTCGCGACCTTGCTGCTGGAGCTGCAAACGGCGATTTACGCGGGCGTGCTGGCATCGTTGTTTTTCTACCTCAAACGCACCTCACAGCCGCGGGTTCAGCAATGGCGCGACGGTGATGAGGATGTGTTGCGGGTAGGCGGTTCGATCTTCTTCGGCGCCAGCCATTACCTGCAAGTGCGGCTGCAAAGCCTGCAGGGCGAGCGGGTGGTGATCGAGGCGCAGCAAATTAACTTTATCGACTATTCCGGGGTGGAGATGCTGCACCAGGAGGCGCGGCGGTTGGCGGGTATGGGGCGTAGCCTGACGTTGCGCCGGGCCAGGCCGCAAGTCGTCGAGGAACTGAAAAAGCTGGAAGGGGCCGACAACTGCCCCATCCATTTCGAAGACTGAATGCGGTGAAAACTGTGGGAGCTGGCTTGCCTGCGATGGCGGTGGATCAGCCAGCCCAACTGTATCTGATCCACCGCCATCGCAGGCAAGCCAGCTCCCACATTTTGACCGTGTTCACTTTTAGATTTATGCCGCAGCCAACTGCCGTCGCAACTCAGCCAACACCGGCGCCGACTGCGGGCGCACGCCGCGCCACAGGAAGAAGGCTTCTGCGGCCTGCTCCACCAACATGCCCAAACCATCCATCGCCACCGCCGCGCCTTGCTCAGCAGCCCAGCGACAGAACGCTGATGGCTCCTTGGCGTACATCATGTCGTAGCAAAAGGTCTTGCCCGGTTCGATCAGGCTGCCGGCAATCGGCGGTACATCGCCTGACAGGCTGGCAGACGTGGCATTGATGATCACGTCCACCGGCTCACGCAGCCAATCGAAACCGCTGGCCGACACCGGCCCCAAATCGTCGAACAGCTCGGCAAGCAGTTCGGCTTTTTCAACGGTGCGGTTGGCGATGATCAGCGACGCAGGTTGCTCAGCCAGTAATGGCTCCAACGCCCCGCGTACGGCGCCACCGGCGCCCAGCAGCAGGATGCGTTTGCCTTGCAGGCTAAGCCCGGCGTTCACCGTGAGGTCGCGCACCAGGCCGGCGCCGTCGGTGTTGTCGCCCAACAAGCTGCCGTCGGCGAGCTTGCTCAGGGTGTTCACGGCGCCTGCGCGCTGGGCGCGTTCGGTCAAGCTGTTGGCCAGGCGGTAGGCTTCTTCCTTGAACGGCACGGTGACGTTGGCGCCACGGCCTTGTGCAAAGAACTCACGGGCACAGCCGGTGAAATCCTCCAGCGGCGCGAGCAGGGTGCTGTAGTCCAGTTGCTCACCGGTCTGCTCGGCGAACATGCGGTGAATCAACGGCGACTTGCTGTGGCCAATGGGGTTGCCGAACACCACATAACGGTCCATCAGACAGCCGCCTTGGGCGCAGCAAGGCCCAACCAGTCGCGGTCTTGCAGGTAGTAATCAGTGAGGCGCGCTTCTTCGCTGTCGGCTTCGGCTTTCCAGTCGTAGCTCCAGCGTACTTGCGGCGGCAGCGACATCAGGATCGACTCGGTACGCCCGCCCGATTGCAGGCCGAACAGGGTGCCCCGGTCGTAGACCAGGTTGAATTCGACGTAGCGGCCACGACGGAATTCCTGGAATTGGCGCTGCTGCTCGGTGTAAGCCATGGCCTTGCGACGCTGCACGATCGGCAGGTAGGCGTCGATGTAGGCATCGCCGATGGCACGGATGAAGGCGAAGCAGGTGTCGAAGCCCCACTCGTTCAAGTCATCGAAGAACAGGCCGCCGATGCCGCGCGGTTCGTTGCGGTGCTTGATATGGAAGTAGGTGTCGCACCAGGCCTTGTAGCGCGAATACACATCCGCGCCAAACGGCGCACAGGCCTGCTCGGCCACGCGATGCCAGTGGATGCAGTCTTCTTCATTGCCGTAGTAGGGCGTGAGGTCGAAGCCGCCACCGAACCACCACACCGGCTCTTCGCCGTCTTTTTCGGCGATGAAAAAGCGCACGTTGGCGTGGGACGTCGGCACATGCGGGTTGTGCGGGTGGATCACCAGCGACACGCCGAGGGCTTCAAAGCCACGCCCAGCCAGTTCCGGGCGATGCGCGCTGGCGGACGGTGGCAGGCCGCTGCCGAAGACGTGGGAAAAGTTGACGCCGCCTTTTTCGATCACCGAACCGTTTTCGATCACACGGGTGCGACCGCCGCCGCCGGCAGGCCGGGTCCAGGCGTCTTCGATAAAGCGAGTATCCGTCTCGAAGGTTTCCAGGGCGCTGCAAATGCGGTCTTGCAGGTCAAGCAGGTAGGCCTTTACAGCCTCGGTGCGGGTAGTCATGGCATCACCTTGAATCGGGCAAAGCTACGCGAGGCCATTGGGCGTCGGCGGCAAATGGGCGCACAGGATACCACTGCACCCGACCGCGCCGCAGTTGACGAAGATCAAGCTTAGGAGTGGGATAGGGGGCTACGCGATTCGACCTCAGGAGAAGTGCAGATGGCCAAACGTATCCAGTTCAGCGCCCATGGTGGCCCCGAAGTGCTTGAGTATGTGGACTACACCCCGGCAGAACCTGGGCCACAGCAGGTGCGTGTACGGAACGAGGCCATCGGCCTGAACTTCATCGACACCTATTTCCGCAGCGGCCTGTATGCGCCGCCAGCCTTGCCATCGGGCCTTGGCGCAGAAGGCGCTGGCGTGGTGGATGCGGTTGGCAGCGAGGTCACGCAGTTCAAGGTCGGTGACCGCGTGGCCTACGGCAGTGGCCCACTGGGTGCGTACAGCCAACTGCATGTGTTGCCTGCCGCCAACCTGGTGCACTTGCCGGACGCTATCAGCTTCGAACAGGCGGCTGGCGCGATGCTCAAGGGCCTGACCGTGCAGTACCTGCTGCGTCAGACCTACGAGTTGAAGGGTGGCGAAACCATTCTGTTCCACGCCGCTGCCGGTGGCGTGGGTTCGCTGGCCTGCCAATGGGCCAAGGCGCTGGGCGTGAAGCTGATCGGCACCGTGAGTTCGCCGGAAAAAGCCGCACTGGCCAAATCCCTCGGCGCCTGGGAAACCATCGACTACAGCAAGGAAAACGTCGCACAGCGCGTGCTGGAATTGACCGACGGCAAAAAAGTCCCGGTGGTGTACGACGGCGTTGGCAAAGATACCTGGCTGACCTCGCTGGACAGCGTGGCGCCACGGGGTTTAGTGGTGAGTTTCGGCAATGCGTCGGGCGCGGTGGATGGCGTGAACCTGGGGATTCTGGCGGCGAAGGGCTCGTTGTATGTCACTCGGCCGACACTGGCGACTTACGCCAGCAACCCGAAAGACTTGCAGGCGATGGCCGATGATCTGTTCGCAATGATCAAGAGCGGCAAGGTGCGTATTGATATCAACCAGCGGTTTGCGCTGGCGGATGCGGCGAAGGCGCAGACGGAGTTGTCGGGGCGCAGGACGACCGGGTCGACCATTTTGCTGCCATAAGTCTCTAAGATCTTCCGCGTTTGTAAGGGCCCCATCGCGGGCAAGCCCGCTCCCTCATTTGGAATGCATTCCCCTGTGGGAGCCGGGCTTGCCCGCGATGGCCGCGCCTCGGTCTCAAGACGGCCGCACTACCTCACCCGTCGCCAAATCACGAATCAGGCTCGGGTTCTTGCGCCCACCCAGGGCACCACCCAGCACCAAATCCACTTGGCCACGGAAATACTGCTCCACACGAATCCGCGTACGCGCCGCCGGGCGGCCTTGCGGGTTGGCTGAGGTAGAGATCAACGGCCCCACCTGCGCGCATAAATCCCTAACCAACGGATGATCACTGACCCGCAGCGCCACGGTGTCATGCACACCGGTCACCCATTCCGGCAACATGCCCTGATGCGGCACCAGCCAGGTATTCGGCCCCGGCCAGGTGCTGGCCATGCGGTCGATCCAGGTGTCCGGGAAGTCTTCAAACAGAAAATCGAACTGACGGATATTGTCCGCCACCAGGATCAGCCCCTTGTCGACCGAGCGATTCTTGATCGCCAGCAGCCGGTCCACCGCGTCTTCATTCCACGGGTCGCAGCCCAGGCCCCAGACCGCTTCGGTCGGATAGGCAATCACCGCGCCTGCGCGAATTTCTCGTGCGGCTTCCAGCACACGCCACCTGTTGACCATTGCTCACTCTCCGGACTAAAGCTGTGGGCAGTTTACCGATGTTCTTTGCAAAAACTAATTACATAAGCGGGCCGCGCGCAAGCCAGCGCCCGCTTTCGCAGATCACCTGGCCCTCAAGCTCAAGCTCGGTAAGCGCCGCCAGTGTGTGGGACAACGGCCGCCCGCTGGCAATCGCCAAGGCCTCGCTGGTGAGGGGCGCCGCGTGCAACAGCGCCACCAGCGGATGGGTGACCGGCATCGGCGCCGGGCGGGACAACGCCTGCCAACCGCGCAAGCCGTCCAGGATGTGCTCGATGGACTCCACCAGCGTCGCACCGTCGCGAATCAACTGATGGCAGCCCTTGGCGCCCGGATGATGAATGGAGCCCGGAATCGCATACACCTCACGCCCTTGCTCGGCGGCAAGCTTGGCGGTGATCAGCGAACCACTGGCCATGCTGGCTTCCACCACCAGCACCCCCAGCGACAGGCCGCTGATCATCTAGTGATATAATTTTCCGAGTGAATCTTGGGTGGTTAAAAAATGACCAAAGCATACGCATATATACGCTTTTCCCGCGCAATTCAGGCAACGGGCGACAGCGAAAATCGCCAGTTGACCGCCTTAGAACTCTTTGAGACGACCACGGGGACGAAGATCGTGGAGGTCGTATACGACAAGGGAAAATCGGCGTTCAGGGGCGACAACGCCCGGTCTGGCAATTTCAAAGAGATGTTAGACAGAATGCAGAGCGGCGCTATTCGCCGTGGCGATTATCTCGTTGTTGAAAGCATTGACCGTATCACTCGTCAACGTGTGCTTGACGGTGTAGAGCTTCTTCAAGGTATTTTGAAGAAAGGTATCAACATCTACACGACTGTGGACCAAAAAACGTACTCGTATAACGACCCATCCCGAGATTTTGAAAACCTGCTGATGATTAGCCTGATTGCCAAAAGGTCGAACGAGGAATCTGAAACAAAATCTGGTCGTTTATTATCAGCTTGGAAAGCACGTAAAACCAAAGCAGAAAATGGCGAAGTCATAATTAAAAAGGGCAAATCTATCCCTTACGGCTTGCGAGTCGAAAATAATAAATTCGTGATTCAAAAAGAAGAGCAAGAAGAAATTCAAAGGCTTTTTGAACTACTGCTCCAATTCGGCATTAATACAGCAATCATAAAGATTAACGAAACCTCGCTTAAAAAATGGAATAACGGAACACTTAACAAAATTATCAGAAATAAAACTGTAATTGGTTGTATGGCTACTCATCGCATTGAATACACCGCAGATGGCAAAGCAAAAAAAATATTGACTGGCTTTATCGAGAATTATTACCCGAACTTGATTGAGCCAGGGCTTTTCTATAAAGCCGTGGATGTGATGACAAATCGCAAGCAAAAAAATTGGAGTGGTAGAAGAACAGAACAGGATTTTAACATTTTCAAGCATTGTATTTTTTGCGCCGAATGCGGTGGTAAACTTTACTACGACCACCGTGGAAGCCGTTATAAAGGAAAGATTTATCCTTTCTTTAAATGTGATAATGCCAGAGTTCAAAAGCATATTTGCACCGCTGACAATATCAGGTTTGAATATGTGCTTGGCTCTCTATTAGAAAGCATAAAAATGATTAATCGAGTAGCCACGGAATTTAAGCGAGACTTTAAAGGGATTTCCACCCAAGCGAGATTTATCAATCCAAAAATCAACAGCCTGTTAAAACCTGATACCGAAAACAATAATTTGGTTCTTGAAGAGAAGCAAAAGCAGCTGATTTCAAGGCGGACTAAACTCGACAATATGAATTTCCAAATGGTTGAGGCTGATTACAATGTGCCTACCAAGTTCATTCAGGAAATATCTAACACCGAAAAAGAAATCGAAGCCCTCAATAAAGAAGTATTATTAATCCATAATGCAGCCAGTGATAAAGACACTATAAACATAGAAAGTGCTAAAACAGTGATTGATTTGTTTATGACTGATGAAGGTCGAGCAAAGCTAAACTATTTTTTCAAGACAAACGATATTATATTTCTTGTTAGACATTCAAAATCTACAAGGGAAACTGGCTTTTCTATGCGCCGAAAAAACGATGATGTTGATGAAAGGATTTGTAATAACGTGACAAAATTCCCGCTGAAAAATATTCTTGAAGAGTATGAAATTGGCGACTTGCAAACTATGTTTGACCTAACCGTTCACTAAAAACCCAGTCCAATAAAATCCTGAATTATAAATTCTGGATTTTATTGGACTTCCCTTTTAAATAATTTCCACCCGAAAAATTCAATCCTAAAATCAGACAACAGCGAAATCAAAAGAAGCAAGCAGAATAAAAAACCATCACGACTATCGTCGTTCGGTTATTTTATGCTCGCCCACTCCATTACCCACAAGGGGTAATTACGGGGACACGATACTCCCACAAGGGTCGTATCTAAAAGCACAGCAAAGCACACGGCTGATAAATCAGCGCAAAGGGCATCATTAGAAAAACAAAATGCTAAAATATGCTCATAACAAACAAAAACCCTAATGAGCAAATACAAAGCAAGTACCCGTTTAACTGAAATTAACGCCGAACAAATCGAACAGCTTCGAAGAGAATATAACCAATTATCCGTTTCGAAATTTTCACTTTCAGAAGCATTTAAACAATACGCCCTGCAAAATCGTAGCTATGTCGTGATAGCCAAAAATGGAAATTTTGAAGAGTTTTCAAAGTACAATCAGATGCTGGCAAATCTCTGCACTAATCTATCTCAATTCAAAAGTTCTGACCCTGAAATCAACAGGCGTATAAACAACACCCTTCGAAATTTAATAAAGATGAAGCTCGATGTTAGTCGTTTGCGATTCAAGACGCTTGAAATAAAAACATCCACAAAACCAGATTTTGCAGCGATTATAAATTCTTCGCTATTTGACGATAGTCATTCAGAAAGAAAGAAGCAATACACGATTAGCTTCACCGAAAAAGAATGTAGCGAGTATAAAGAGAAATTCCCAAAGCAAGACTTTTATAATTTGCTACGCAATTTCTTCGATGAGTTTTCTGTTTATGAGAAAGAGTTTACTAATCCATCTTTAAATCTCGCATTAGATAATAATCTTGTTAAATGCGGAGAAGCTGCAAATGCTTATGTGGTAGAGAAAAAGCATAGCGAGGCGATAATAAAAAACATTCTCGATTATCTTCAAGGGGCTCTTTCAGAAAAAATTCACCCCAATATAATCAAAGGGAGCGCTGACCTAATAGCATTTATAGATGGGGCTAAATAATGTTAATTAAAGAAGTGCCCCGCATTCAGCCCAACACCAAAAACCTGGCCAATTATGTATTAACGAAAGCCACTCGCATCAGTGGCAATATTCCCGTAAATATGGTTGATATTAATGAATCAGCAAAGTCTATCGAGTTAGATTTTAATAGTAGATTAACGGCAAAACAGAAAAGCAATGAAATGCACTACATCGTTTCGTTTGAAGAACAACATCAAGATATTTCAGATGATAAGTTAATAATGATTGGCAATGAGTTGGTAAAGCGCCACTTTGGTGATAATCGTAATTTTTTGCTTGCCGTTCATAGAGACACTAACAACCCACATCTTCACCTTGTGATGGAAAATAGAGATTTCGACCATAAGGCTTTTTTCAAGAAAGATAATTATCGAGCATTGGAAAATCTTGCCCAAAGGCTCGAAAAAAAATACTCACTCAAAAACGAGAAAATCGCTGAAAGCAGAAATGACCCAAACCCCGTTAGGCTTAATTATGCTTCTAAACAGTACGAAAGTCGTACTGGTCAAGAATCTGATGAAAAAAAATATAAGAACGAGTTGAAAGGCATTATTTCCTACGCCAAGACGCCGGAGGCGTTGTTTAAGGCGATGATTGATGAAGGGTTTACTATTCGTGCAAACAAGAGCAAAACCGACCCTAGCAAGCTATCGGGCTATTACATCACAAAAGGTTCAACATCTATAAAGCCAAGTTCAATCGGCTTTCAAATGAGCAAGCTGATTGAAAAATACAAATTTGATGAGAATGGCATTGCAGAGTTAATCTTACGTTTTGAGTCTCCGTTACCTCCCGACGAATCAGGCGAAATTTCTTCGAGTCCAGGTACAGACCCAAAACCACAACCTAACCGCCGTGAAAGCCTTTATACAAAATTTCAAACCGTGGATGGTGTGAACTACACAAGCAAAAATGAGAAGTACAAAGCCAGTTTTACAGTCAACGACAATAGTGTTTCTTTCACAAATCCAAATGAAATGAGTATCAAAGCAGGAATGCAGGCATTGATCGCAAAAGGTACTAAAGGACCGTTTTACCTCACCGGGTCGGAAGATTTTAAACGTAAAACTTGGCTTGTCTCCGCAATGATGGGTTTAGAAGTATCCAATTATCAACCAACTCAATCGGATTTATCTGCGCTTTTCGAGCGTGTAAAAGCCAATCAAGATAAATACCCAAAGACAAAAATCAAGCTTCTTGAACGTCATATTAACGAACTGAAAAAAGAAAATTTTGAAATCGATGATTTATTTAAAACGCCTGTTTCATTCTCTGATTTATTCCCAAACCATTCAGCATCAGAAAATATTGAAGCACCTGAAACTGAAAAGCCTGAAAAGCCTGAAAAGCCTGAAAAAGAAAAGCCCGCAACGTCTACTGATACGAAAACAAAATCAAAGGCAGAAAAAATATTCGACAATCAAGAGATTGATAGAAAACTGTTAGAAAAATTAACCCGCCAAGGGGAAATGGGGCTTGACCCACTGCAACCATTAAAAGTACATAAGCCCTAAATTTTAGGGTTTGTCTTTATAGATTATTGAACAATCTATCTTCGTCGCTAATTCTATATTAGACCCTATAACCCTCAACCCAACATTAAAGGTCATCATTTCTTCAAAATCGTATAGACGCTCAACAATTTTAAGCTCTGTTATCCATTCCAGACGTTCTTTTGCGACCTTACAAAAATCTAAAAATTTTAACTCTTTTCTAAGGGATGCTAATTTTCTAAAAACGGGGTGTTTAAGTTCAAGTTTTATTTGCCACTCTTCCATTTTTACGAAGCGATTAAATTTTCGCCAGACTGATATTGCTCGCTCAACTCCGAAAAACCCATAGCGTCTTATGCCCCAAATCATACAGCCCGCCTTTACTTTTAACGACTCACTATCGGGGTTTTGTATTGCTTTGATTAGATATTTCATTACATAAGTAGATGCAGATGCTTTTTTCTTACCGTGTTTTTTAGCTTGTTCAGCAGATATTATTTCAATGGTCGTTGATTTTTCTGAATGCTTGAAAATTCTATTGATATGAAGTATTAAATCATCGGCTTTTGTGGGACAAACAAATAATAATGCGTGCAAATGCGGGCACTGGTCTTTATGTAATTCTTTCGTCCAAAGACCAAAATCATTAATCTCGTAACGATTGCGAGCTTTGCTCAACTCATCTAATTTCTTGCTCAAATAATCAGATGCTTGGCGTGGAGTTGAACCATCCCACGTATTTTTTCCAAATTTTGGGTTTGCGTGAAATGAAGCTGGGCAAGTCGCAGTTAAAAATAAACATACATATTTTCTTTGTTCTGCAACAAGCTCCATATTTTTTACACACGAGTATAGTTCTGAAACACGTCGTTCAGGAGTCATTGCAACATCAGCTAATGGCTTTTGAGTCGAAACGTCATCGCCATATTGGATGTATGAATTAAGTAGATAATCTTTCTGACATTCATCTACAAAATTACGATAGTCCAGTGCGACTTTACTGCAATAACTATTATTAGAGCCAATCGCTTTTTCAGAAAGCTGTATCAGTTCATTTTCCCTAACTCTGATTTTTCTTATTATTCTTTTGTGTTTCTGAAAGCCGTTGAACCGTCTTTTTTCGTCGTTGCTGCACAAGTTCAAATCAAACTCATAAATCAAATTTTCATCTTCATAATATTTATCGAGCTTGTCTAATATCGTCCCGCTGGCTTTCAAGTCTCGAATTTTAATACCTTTGATTAGCTCGATATTCAGCAGTTCTTGACGAGTGATTTTACACATTGATAATTTAATTACTTGGTTTGTTAATTTCGTGCTTTTTGTTATATGCAAAAATAGTTTATTAATCACAATCGCAAGACAAACTGCGTCCCTATCCCATTGGCGAAAAGACGATAAGGACTCTGTATATCGTAACTTGTTTTTTTGAGTTGCTGTACACAACGCTTTCGTCCTTACAAGCACTTCCATCTCGTAGAAAGACGTACATACTTCTTGAAGATTAGATACAAGTTTGCTGCTGGCGTTAACCGGCTTTAAGCTTGAATTAAGTTCTTGCAGGGTTTTTTCGTGGTCGAAGCCGGATTTTTTGAAATTTGATATTTCATTAATTAGTTTTTTAGCTTCGAAATGAGAGTGTAACTTATTGAGAAAAGTTTCTTTATTTCGTTCTTTTTATATTGCGCGTTGGAAATAAAATGGTATGCTGTTATTGTAAATCATTGTTAAGTTGTTTGTTTGGTAGCTACATCTTAACATTTGTAAGAAAAACACAAGAGCTTCGGCTCTTTTTTTCTGACCTAAATTAAAACAACCGTTTTAATTAATACAACCCAAAAACTAAACAGTCGTTTGAATTAAATGATAAAACCCTTTTGTCATATGGCTTTTATCTATTTTGTGAGAGTTGTTTTAGAATTATCCAAGAAGGTCAAAAGCAAAAGCTATTAAAAGCGATTTGGCTATTCTCGCTTATTGATTCACTCATATGATTGACCCTACGGGTCAAAGTGAATTAATCGTGTCCAGACAGACGCCCGAGCCTATGCGGCTTTACGGGCGTGGTTCAATTATGCTTCGGTCATATATGACAGTAGCAAGAGAGTAAAAACCAAAAAGAAATTCCGCTATACATCAAAACGTTTAGACAAAAAATGATAAAATCAGAGCATAACAAATACTCAAAATTATGTCATTCAACAAAAAGCGTTTCTCAATAAAAGATTTAACTGCTCATAAAATAGAATGTAAAAAAGCAGCACAAAACTGGCTAGATAGCGATTGTCTAATACTTGATACAGAAACAACCGGGTTAGATGACAATGCAGAAATTATTGAAATAAGTATTATAGACAAAGATTTTAACGTTCTATTCAATACACTTGTAAAGCCTTCCTGCGAAATTTCAAAAGAGGCAACTGCAATTAACAACATTACTAACAAAGACGTTGAGTACGAACAAGCATTTGACGAAATCTATTCAAAACTTAAAGATGTTTTAGAAAATCGTCTTGTAGTAATGTACAACAGTAATTTTGACACAAGAATACTTAATCAAACAATCGAACTTTACGACTTGCAAAAAATTCCCTTTGAAAGAAAATGTGCAATGCTTTTGTTTTCGAGATTCATTGATGTAAAACGTTGGCAAAAACTTTCAACAGCAACTGAACACTTCAATATTAAATTCACAAATCAACATCAAGCATTGTCAGATTGCGAAGCAACTCTAAAACTAATCAAGTCAATAGCAGATTATACTGATTAAAAAAGCCCACAAGGGCTTTTTCAATAATAAGGATTTATGGGTAACGTGTATGTCTGTATAACAACGTCTCGACTCAAATAGGTTGGATTTCTCCAGAAACCCCCATCTAATTCTTTCCATCTTGTTTTAGATGCTTCACAACTACTCGTTTTAAAATTAAATGAATGTTTTGTTTGTAACAATGTACTTCCCTGCACAACCGTAGTGTCTTTATTTTCACAATCACGAGCAGCAGCTTGATAAGCTCTTTCTGATTCTCTTTTTTCTTTATCTGTCATTTTATCTTTTGCTGATATTTTTGTTTCAATAACAGTGCCAACTGGGACATTATCAGTATTTTCGAAATAGCCGATGTTTACAGCAATGCAAAGCGAAACAAGCACAAGAATAAATTTAAAAATGTCTTCCATATATATTATTGTCATTATATGCATTGAATAATAACATTTATATATTTGCTTCGGTCATATATGACAGTAGCAAAATCAAAAGCTATTAAAAGCGTTTGGCTATTCTCTCTTACTGATTCACCCATACCATTGACCCTACGGGTCAAGGTGGATTACTCACGCCCGGATACTGCGCCCGCGCCTATGCGGCGTTTCCGGGCGAGCCCTCGCTAATCAAAATCTGCCCGTGAACTTCCTCGGAAAAACCATTTACCTAATCATGATCCGGTTGCGCCGTGGAAAGTTGGCGGCCTGGGGCGCGGCGTCCAGCGGAAACTCGGAAACCACCGCGCTGCCCTGGGCAATCATCGCGGCGGCGAGCTGGCGGTGGCGTTGTGGATAAAAATTTTCGAGGCCGGTGCCGAGCACGCCGATTGTCTGCCCCCCGACATCTAATGCCGCTTGGTGCGCAGCACCGTCGATGCCCAAGGCCAAGCCACTGGTGATGACAAAACCGGCGCTTGCCAGGCTGCGCGAAAAGGCGGCGGCAGTGTCCATCCCAGGGCGTGATGCACGGCGACTGCCGACCATGGCCAACTGCGGCTTTTCGAGAATATTTGGCTCGCCGGCAACGAATAATAACGGCGGTGCATCGTCGATCTGCGCCAGTAACGCAGGGTACTCAGGCTGGTCCCACATCAGTAAATGCTGGGCCGGGCGCTCCAACCATGCGAGCGCATCACTGGCGCCATCTCGAATTTCAGGGCTGCGCCTGGCATCGGCGCTAATGGGTGGCAACCCGAGAGAACGCCAGGCACTCGCCGGGGCGCTGATGGCCTTGGAGGCAGAACCAAATGCGTCAATCAATACGCGAAAACGCTTGGGGCCCAGTTCCGGCAGCCTGTGCAAGCGTAGTCGGGCTTCCAGTTCTGCAGGGGAAATTTCAGGGCTGTTTGTCGGATACATTTGATCGTCCTTGATCTGAACAAGCTGTGGATAACTCTGTTGGTAACTTATTTAGCAGGCTATTTATTGCGTTTGTCGGGCAGTCTCGAATCGATCCATGACCGCGAGTGAACGCGAGGCTCTGAGCACCAGGCCATAACTGAGTTTTTCGTAGGTGCGAAACACCAGCAGCGTGCCAGCATCTTCATCGGGGAGTTGGGCCGGGGCGCCAGAGAGGCTGTCGCGTACGCTCACGCCGGCCTTGATCACCGTGAGCAGGTGGCCTTCGGCCAGACCGTCACGGCGGCCCTTGTTCAAGGTCACGGCATCCATTACGCCGATCTGGGTGACACCCTTGGGAATATCGATAATGTGCCCTTCGATGAAAGGCGCAGGCTCCCGGTTAGCCCATTCGACGGGCGGTTCGGCGCGCAGCAAGCGGTCGCCTGGGCGCACTTCCTGGGTCACCCTTTGCACGGCCAGGGTGCTTAGGTCGCCCGCCAATACAAAGCGTGCGCTGCCGATGTCGTCGGCATTGATGCCCAGCAGCTCCTGGGTTTGCGGGTCGGTGTAGGTTTTACCGCGACGAAAGATCCCATAGTCCGGCTGGGCCGGGTCCAGGTCACCGCGGGCATGCACGCGCTCACCGTTGGCGCCCAGGACTCGCCCCGCGTCGGCGGCAACAATGTAAGGGGCGTTGTCCAGGTCCTGGGGTGTATCGAAAATGCGGTTGTGCAACAAGAAGTGGCGGATGGCCTGTTGCGTCACCTGTTCCAGGCGCGGGCCGGGCTGGGAAACCAGGGCCATGGCGAGCGGCGCCCACAACAGCAAGACGAGTAGCGATTTCCTCATGGGGTCAATCTCCTTTATTATGTGCGTTCGCGTGAAATGCCACAGCCTTCGCGGCTTTCGAGCCTTTCACACCGGCGGTCTGGGTCCATCCCAACGCCGATTTGCCTCTACCTCACATGTGCAGCAATTACGCTTATGGCTATTTTGAACATCCTCGAATTTCCCGACTCGCGCCTGCGCACGATCGCCAAACCGGTGGCCGTAGTGGACGACAAGGTTCGTCAGTTGGTCGATGACATGTTTGAAACAATGTATGAAGCCCCGGGCATCGGCCTCGCCGCGACCCAGGTCAACGTGCATCAGCGCGTCGTGGTCATGGACCTGTCGGAAGATCGCAGCGAGCCGCGGGTGTTTATCAACCCCGAGTTCGAACCGCTGACCGAAGAGATGGGCGAATACCAGGAAGGCTGCCTGTCAGTGCCGGAGTTCTACGAGAACGTCGAACGCCCGCTGCGCGTGAAGATCAAGGCCCTGGACCGTGACGGCAAGCCCTACGAACTGATCGCCGAAGGCTTGCTGGCAGTGTGCATTCAGCATGAATGCGACCACCTCAACGGCAAGCTGTTTGTTGATTACCTGTCCACGCTTAAACGCGACCGGATCAAGAAGAAGCTGGAAAAAAAGCATCGCCAGCAAGCTTGATGCCCTTCTTCCAAAGGCTTGCTGCGGCAAGCCTTTTTCTTTTGTGACTGTTTTTAACCGAGAACTCCCATGACCGAGCCACTGCGCATTGTTTTTGCCGGCACTCCCGAATTCGCTGCCGAACACCTCAAGGCGCTGCTTGCCAGCCCTTATGACATCGTGGCGGTGTACACCCAGCCGGATCGCCCGGCCGGTCGCGGGCAAAAACTGATGCCAAGCCCGGTCAAGCAGTTGGCGCTTGAGCACAACATCCCTGTGCTGCAACCGCCAACCCTGCGCAATGCCGATGCCCAGGCGGAACTGGCGGCGTTGAAGCCCGACTTGTTGGTGGTTGTGGCTTACGGTTTGATCCTGCCCCAAGCCGTGCTGGATATCCCGCGCCTGGGCTGCATCAACAGCCACGCTTCGTTGCTGCCGCGTTGGCGCGGTGCGGCGCCGATCCAGCGCGCCGTCGAAGCCGGTGACCTTGAAAGCGGTGTGACCGTGATGCGCATGGAGGCGGGTCTGGATACCGGCCCGATGCTGCTCAAGGTTGCCACCCCAATCACGGCTGAAGACACGGGCGGCAGCCTGCACGACCGCTTGGCCGAACTTGGCCCGCCCGCCGTGATCCAGGCCATCGCTGGCCTGGCGGCCGGCACGCTGGAAGGCGAAGTACAGGACGACAGCCTCGCCACCTACGCACACAAACTGAATAAAGACGAAGCGCGTATCGACTGGAACCTCCCGGCCGTTGAGCTGGAACGCCTGGTGCGTGCCTTCAACCCGTGGCCGATCTGCCACAGCACCCTCAATGGCGAAGCGTTGAAAGTGCTGGCCGCCACCTTGGTGGATGGCAAAGGTGCTCCGGGTGAAATCATCGGCGCCAGCAAGGACGGCCTGTTGGTCGCCTGCGGTGAACAGGCGCTGTGCCTGACCCGCCTGCAATTGCCCGGCGGTAAGGCGCTTAATTTCAGCGACTTGTTCAACAGCCGTCGTGAGAAATTTGCCTTGGGCACGGTTCTCGGGGCGGTCGCTCAATGAACCCGCGTCTGGCCGCCGCCAAGGCGCTCGCTGCCGTACTCAACGGCAAGGCTTCGCTGAACAGTTCGTTGCCTACACAAATGGACAAGGTTGAAGACCGTGATCGCGGTTTCACCCAGGACCTGGCCTTTGGCACCGCCCGCTGGCAGCCGCGCTTGTCGGCCCTGGCGGCCAAGCTGCTGCAAAAGCCGTTCAAGGCCGCCGACGCCGATGTAGAGGCGCTGCTGCTGGTGGGCCTTTATCAGTTGCTCTACACCCGCGTGCCGGCTCACGCCGCCATCGGTGAAACCGTCGGCTGCGCCGACAAGCTGAAGAAGCCGTGGGCCAAGGCCTTGCTCAATGCCGTACTGCGTCGCGCCCAGCGTGAAAGCGAAGCGCTGCTGGCCGAGCTGGAACATGACCCGGTGGTGCGCACAGCGCACCCGCGCTGGCTGCAAAAATCCCTGAAAGCCTTCTGGCCCGAGCAATGGGAAGCCATTTGCGCCGCCAACAATGCGCACCCGCCGATGATTTTGCGGGTCAACCGTCGCCACCACAGCCGTGACGCCTACCTGCAATTGCTCACCGGTGCCGGCATCAGCGCCGCGCCGTGCGTGTACAGCGTCGACGGCATCGTGCTGGAAGCGGCCACCGACGTGCGCAGCCTGCCGGGCTTTGCCGAAGGCTGGATCAGCGTGCAGGACGAAGCCGCACAATTGGCCGCCGACCTGCTCGACCTGGCCCCAGGCCAACGCGTACTGGACGCCTGCTGCGCGCCGGGCGGTAAGACGTGTCACATTCTGGAAGTCGAAAAAGACCTGGCCGGTGTAGTCGCCGTCGACCTGGAAGCCAAGCGCCTTGTGCGCGTGCGTGAAAACCTTGCACGCCTGGGCCTGAGCGCCGAGCTGATCGCCGCCGACGGCCGCGACACCGCCACGTGGTGGGACGGCAAGCCGTTCCAGCGCATCCTGCTCGACGCGCCATGTTCCGCCACTGGCGTGATCCGCCGTCACCCGGATATCAAGCTCACCCGCCAACCCGACGACATCGCCGCCCTGGCCGTGCTGCAAGGCGAACTGCTCGATGCAATGTGGCCAACGCTGGAAGTCGGCGGCATCCTGCTCTACGCCACGTGCTCCACGCTGCCGACAGAAAATACCGAGGTGATCCAAGCCTTCCTCGCCCGTACCAGTGGCGCGCGGGAGCTGGACCTCGCCACGGCGGCCGGTATCAAGCAGCCCCATGGCCGCCAACTGCTCGCGCAGGAAGGCGGACACGATGGCTTCTATTACGCCAAACTGATCAAGATTGCTGCCGCGCGCGGCTAATGGGTTTAAGGGAGTGACCGGATGAAAATCATCATCCTTGGTGCAGGGCAGGTCGGCGGCACACTGGCCGAACATTTGGCCAGCGAAGCCAACGACATCACCGTGGTCGACACCGACAGCGAGCGCCTGCGCAACCTGGGCGACCGCCTGGACATCCGTACCGTGCAAGGCCGCGCGTCATTCCCGACGGTGCTGCGCCAGGCCGGTGCCGACGATGCCGATATGCTGGTGGCGGTGACCAACAGTGACGAGACCAACATGGTCGCCTGCCAAGTCGCCCATACCCTGTTTCATACGCCCACCAAGATCGCCCGCGTGCGCGAAGCCGCCTACCTGACCCGCGCCGGTCTGTTCGACAACGATGCGATTCCGGTGGACGTGCTGATCAGCCCCGAACAGGTGGTGACCCATTACATCAAGCGCCTGATCGAAATTCCCGGCGCCTTGCAGGTTATCGACTTTGCCGAAGGCAAGGCGCAACTGGTGGCGGTAAAGGCTTATTACGGCGGTCCGCTGGTGGGCCAGCAACTGCGTCAGCTGCGCGAACACATGCCGAATGTGGAAACCCGCGTGGCGGCGATTTTCCGTCGCGACCGGCCGATCCTGCCCCAGGGCGATACGGTGATCGAAGCGGACGACGAAGTGTTTTTCATCGCTGCCAAAGCGAATATTCGTGCAGTGATGAGCGAAATGCGTCGACTCGATGAGAGCTACAAACGCATCGTCATTGCCGGCGGCGGGCAGATCGGCGAGCGCTTGGCCGAGGCCATCGAGAGCCGCTACCAGGTCAAGATCATCGAGATGAACCCGACACGCTGCCGGCATTTGTCCGACACCCTCGACAGCACCGTGGTCCTGCAAGGCAGCGCCTCGGACCGTGACCTGCTGATGGAAGAAAACATCGCCGACGCCGATATCTTCCTGGCCCTGACCAACGACGACGAGGCCAACATCATGTCCTCGTTGCTGGCCAAGCGGCTGGGGGCGAAGAAGGTGATGACCATCATCAACAACCCGGCCTATGTCGACCTGATCCAGGGCGGCGACATCGACATCGCCATCAGCCCGCAGTTGGCCACCATCGGCACCTTGCTGGCCCACGTGCGCCGTGGCGATATCGTCAGCGTGCACTCCCTGCGCCGGGGCGCGGCGGAAGCCATCGAGGCGATTGCCCATGGTGATTCAAAGTCGAGCAAAGTGATCGGCAAGGCGATCCGCGATATCGGCCTGCCGCCGGGCACCACCATTGGTGCGATTATTCGTGATGAAGAAGTGATCATCGCCCATGACGACACGATGATCGCTACGGGTGACCATGTGATTCTGTTCCTTGTGGATAAAAAGCACATTCGCGATGTGGAGAAGCTGTTTCACGTGGGGCTGAGTTTTTTCTAGGCAGGAATATTTCATTGTGGCGAGGGAGCTTGCTCCCGCTCGAGTGCGAAGCGCTCGCAAAATGTTGGGGGACTGCTGCGCAATCCAACGGGAGCAAGCTCCCTCGCCACAACAGCCTTTTTTCGCTCAAGGTGATAATAAATGCTCGAATCCCTGGAAAAAATGCTCGCCAAGGGTGTGGATAATTCATTGCTGCGCTTTGGCTTGGGCAAGGGTTATCTGGACTTGAAGGACAACGCCAAGGCGGCCGAGCATTTGCAGAAATGCGTCGAGTTCGACCCGAAGTATTCGGCGGCGTGGAAGCTGTTGGGCAAGGCTCAGCAGGGTTTGGGTGATAGTGCCGCAGCACGGCTGGCGTGGGAAAAGGGCATAGAAGCAGCCCTGGCACATGGCGACAAACAGGCTGAAAAAGAGATGACGGTGTTCCTGAAGAAACTCGATCGCCTGGCCTGAATTGATCCCTGTGGGAGCTGGCTTGCCTGCGATAGCATCACCTCGGTATGGCTGAAAAACCGAGTTGCCTGCATTTATGATCGTTCCCACGCTCTGCGTGGGAATGCAGCCCTGGGCGCTCTGCGCCTGCCCTTAAAACCGTGACGCGGAGCGTCACAGGCGGCGTTCCCACGCGGAGCGTGGGAACGATCACGTGGTCAGTACCAGCGCTCTTCACCCGGCGGGCGTTTCTTGAAGCGCTTCATGCTCCACATGTACTGGCTCGGGTAGGCACCGACATAACGCTCCACCACCTTGCTCATCGCCGCGCAGGAGGTAGCCGTGTCGGTGCTGTACATATCTTCCGGCGCTGCTTCCAGAATCACTTTGTAACCCGAACCGTCCGGCAGCCTCAGGGCATGCAGGAACACGCCAACAGCCTTGTGGCCTGCGAGCATGTTCGGCACAAACTTGCTGGTCAGCGCCTGGGTGGCGAAAAACGGCACGAAGATGCCCGCAGATTCCGCCGGCTCCGGGTCAGCCGGAATACCCACCTGACCACCTTTGCGCACTTCCTTGATCACACTGAGGATGCCTTCCTTGGTGGACGCCGCCACGCGGTTACCCAACTGCACCCGCTGTTTTTGCAGCAACTCATCCACCGCCTTGAGCTTGGGCGGGCGGTAGAAAATGATCGGTTTGCACTGGTTGCAATAGAAGTGGTTCAACACTTCCCAGTTGCCCAGGTGGCTGGTGATGCCAACCACGCCTTTGCCTGAGGCCAATGCCTCATGCAGCACTTCCAGGCCTTCGACTTCGCGCACCAGGTCGATGGAACGCTGTGCCGGCCAGATCCAGGCGCAAGCGCTTTCGGTCAGCGACTTGCCGATGTCCATCAGGCTTTGGCCCACCAGACGCTCGCGGGCGGCCGGGTCCATGTCCGGGAAGCATTTAGAGAGGTTGATCCGCACCGTGTCGCGGGAGCGGTTGGGGGTTTTCCACATGATCCAGCCAATCGCCGTGCCGACGGCCTGGACAGCGCGCCAGGGCAGCAGGGCAAACAACCGAAGAGCGCCTACCAGCAAGGCGCCTTTAAACTTTTCCACAGGTCACTCCTGATCGTGTGTGGTGCGCAAAGCGGGCATTCTAACCGGCGTTGGCCAAGTCCGCGTAACGGTCGCAGTCCTGAGTGTGGTCCATGACCATGCCCGAGGCCTGCATGAACGCGTAGCAGATGGTCGGGCCGACGAAGGTGAAACCGGCTTTTTTCAACGCTTTACTCATGGCTTCAGCCTCGGGGGTAATCGCCGGGACTTGGCTGCGATCGGTAAAGTGATTGACCTTGGGCACGCCGCCAACAAAGGACCAGAGCAACCCCACCGGATCTTCCAGCGCCAGCCAGGCGGCGGCGTTGCGGCGGGTGGCGTTGAGCTTTAGGCGGTTACGCACGATGCCTGGGTCGAGCATCAGTGCTTCGATTTCAGCATCGGTCAGCCTGGCCAAACGCTGCGCATCAAAGCCGAACAAGACCTTTCGATAATGCTCGCGTTTGCGTAAAACGGTGATCCAGGACAGGCCCGCCTGGAACCCTTCGAGCAAAAGCAACTCGAACAAACCCTGCGCATCGCGCAGCGGCGTTCCCCACTCCTGATCGTGATAAGCCATGTACAGCGGATCTTCAGAACACCAAAAGCAGCGTGGCATAAGGCTCCAGGGAGTGGTGGCAGGGCCGAATCGGGTATACTCCCGCTCTTTAAATCGCAGCCCAAGTAACAGGTGAATTTCGTGAGCCAGCCTACGCCAGCCGTGCGTACCTTCCAAGACTTGATCCTCGCCCTCCAGCAATACTGGGCCGAGCAAGGTTGTGTGGTACTTCAGCCCTACGATATGGAAGTAGGCGCCGGCACTTTCCACACCGCTACATTCCTGCGGGCCATCGGCCCGGAAACCTGGAACGCCGCTTATGTGCAGCCCAGTCGTCGCCCGACTGACGGCCGCTACGGCGAAAACCCGAACCGTCTGCAGCACTACTACCAGTTCCAGGTGGTATTGAAGCCGAACCCGGATAACTTCCAGGAGCTGTACCTGGGCTCGCTGAAACATGTCGGCCTGGACCCACTGGTGCACGACATCCGTTTCGTCGAAGACAACTGGGAATCGCCAACTTTGGGCGCCTGGGGCCTGGGCTGGGAAGTCTGGCTCAATGGCATGGAAGTGACGCAGTTCACGTACTTCCAGCAAGCCGGCGGCATCGAGTGCTACCCGGTG
Organism: Pseudomonas sp. WS 5532; assembly: GCF_012985445.1. Lineage (NCBI taxonomy): Bacteria > Pseudomonadati > Pseudomonadota > Gammaproteobacteria > Pseudomonadales > Pseudomonadaceae > Pseudomonas > Pseudomonas sp. WS 5532. Next base: position 35,989 of record NZ_JAAQWK010000024.1, on the reverse strand, counting down.
ACCGGCGAGATCACCTACGGTCTCGAGCGCCTGGCCATGTACCTGCAAGGCGTGGATTCGGTCTACGACCTGGTGTGGGCTGACGGCCCGTTCGGCAAAGTCACCTACGGCGACGTGTTCCACCAGAACGAAGTGGAGCAATCCACTTACAACTTCGAACACGCCAACGTCGACAAGCTGTTCGAACTGTTCGACTTCTATGAAAGCGAAGCCAAGCGCCTGATCGAACTCGACCAGCCGCTGCCGTTGCCGAGCTATGAAATGGTGTTGAAGGCGTCCCATACCTTCAACCTGCTGGACGCCCGCCGTGCCATCTCGGTGACCGCGCGCCAGCAATACATCCTGCGTGTACGCACCCTGGCGCGTTCCGTCGCCCAAGCCTACCTGTTGGCTCGCGCCAAGCTGGGCTTCCCGATGGCAACCCCGGACCTGCGTGATGAAGTGTTGGCTAAGCTGGAGGCTGCACAATGAGTGCTCAAGATTTCCTGGTTGAACTGGGCACCGAAGAGCTGCCACCCAAGGCACTGAACACCCTGGCCGATGCGTTCCTGGCCGGTATCGAAAAAGGCCTGCACAGCGCTGGCCTGAAGTTCGCCGCGAAAAAAGTCTACGCCGCGCCACGTCGCCTGGCGGTGTTGCTGACCGCGCTGGAAACCCAGCAGCCGGACCGCAGCATCAACCTCGACGGCCCACCGCGCCAGGCGGCTTTTGATGCTGAAGGCAATCCGACTCAAGCCGCCCTTGGTTTTGCCAAGAAGTGTGGCGTCGAGCTGAGCGAGATCGACCAGAGCGGCCCGAAACTGCGTTTCAGCCAGGTCATCACCGGCAAGCCAACGGCAAGCCTGTTGCCGACCATCGTTGAAGACTCCCTGAACGACTTGCCTATCCCCAAGCGCATGCGCTGGGGTGCTCGCAAGGAAGAGTTCGTGCGCCCAACTCAGTGGCTGGTGATGTTGCTCGGTGACCAAGTCATCGACTGCACGATCCTCGCCCAGAAGGCTGGCCGTGATTCCCGTGGTCACCGCTTCCACCATCCAGAAGCCGTGCGCATCACCTCGCCGGCCAACTACGCCGCCGACCTGCGTGCCGCTTACGTGCTGGCCGATGCCAACGAGCGCCGCGAGCTGATCAGCAAGCGCACCGAAGAGCTGGCCCGCCTGCAGGAAGGCACCGCCATCGTGCCGCCAAGCCTGCTCGACGAAGTGACCGCGCTGGTTGAATGGCCGGTGCCGCTGGTGTGCTCGTTCGAGGAGCGTTTCCTCGACGTGCCGCAAGAAGCGCTGATCACCACCATGCAGGACAACCAGAAGTATTTCTGCCTGCTGGATGTGGACGGTAAGCTGCTGCCGCGTTTTATCACCGTGGCCAACATCGAAAGCAAAGACCCGCAGCAGATCATCGCCGGTAACGAGAAAGTCGTGCGCCCGCGCCTGACTGACGCCGAGTTCTTCTTCAAGCAAGACAAGAAGCAGAAGCTAGAAGACTTCAACCTGCGCCTGCAAAACGTGGTGTTCCAGGAAAAACTCGGCAGCGTCTACGACAAGGCCGTGCGCGTTTCCAAGCTGGCTGCCTACATTGCCCCACGCATTGGCGGTGACGCTGCCTGGGCAGCCCGCGCTGGCTTGCTGTCCAAGTGCGACCTGGCCACCGAAATGGTCGGCGAGTTCCCGGAGATGCAAGGCGTCGCCGGTTACTACTACGCCCTCAACGACGGCGAACCGGACGATGTGGCCCTGGCTCTGAACGAGCAGTACATGCCGCGCGGCGCTGGCGCTGAGCTGCCGAGCACCCTGACCGGTGCGGCCGTGGCCATCGCCGACAAGCTGGACACCCTCGTCGGCATCTTCGGTATCGGCATGTTGCCTACCGGCAGCAAAGACCCGTATGCCCTGCGCCGTGCGGCCCTGGGCGTGCTGCGTATCCTGATCGACAAAAAGCTCGACCTCGACCTGACCCAGGCCGTGGTGTTTGCAGTCAGCCAGTTTGGCGCCAAGGTCAAGCAAGCCGGGTTGGCCGAGCAAGTGCTGGAGTTTGTGTTCGACCGCCTGCGTGCGCGTTATGAAGACGAAGGCGTGGACGTTTCCGTCTACCTGTCGGTACGTGCCCTGCAACCGGGCTCGGCGTTGGACTTCGATCAGCGCGTACAGGCCGTACAAGCCTTCCGCAAGCTGCCGGAAGCCGAGGCTCTGGCCGCCGTGAACAAGCGTGTGTCGAACCTGCTGAGCAAGGCCGACAACCTCGGCAATGCCGAAGTCGACCCTGGCCTGTTTGCCGATGCCAAGGAGTTCTCGCTGAACTCGGCCATCGCCAAAGCGGAAAACGCGGTGAAGCCGCTGCTCGCCGAACGCAATTACGCCGAAGCACTGGCACGCCTGGCCACCTTGCGTGAGCCGGTGGATGCGTTCTTTGAAGCGGTGATGATCAATGCCGAAGATGCTGGTGTGCGGAAAAACCGCTACGCCATGCTGGCACGCCTGCGCGGCTTGTTCATCAACATCGCTGACATTTCTGTACTGGGCTGACCATGTTGAAACTGCTGATTCTCGATCGGGACGGGGTGATCAATTACGACTCCGACGCTTACATCAAGTCGGTGGCGGAATGGATTCCACTGCCCGGCTCGATCGAGGCCATCGCGCAGTTGAGCAAAGCCGGCTGGACGGTGGCCATCGCCACCAACCAGTCCGGCATCGCCCGCGGTTATTACGACATCGCCACCCTGGACGCCATGCACGCGCGTTTGCGCGCGTTAGTGGCCGAGCAGGGCGGTGAGGTGGGGCTGGTGGTGTACTGCCCCCACGGGCCGGATGAGGGCTGCGAGTGCCGCAAACCCAAGCCTGGCATGTTGAAAACCATTGCAGAACATTACAAGGTGCCGTTAGCTGGGCTATGGTTCGTCGGGGACAGCCTCGGTGACCTGGAGGCGGCCAAAGCCGTCGACTCTCAGCCAGTTTTGGTTAAGACCGGGAAAGGCGAAAAGACCCAGGCGAAAAACCTGCCGGTGGGCACTCTGATTTTTGACGATCTGGCGGCGGTTGCCGCAGAACTTATTAACAACTAGCCGCCCTCGACTTCCTGAACAAGGATTGCTCGGGAGTGTGCTTTTAGCAGGCGGGCCATGTCCCGCAACGGTAAATGCTGCCATGTCGATTTTGCAGGCCATCAGAACCTTCTTCTTTTACCTGCTGCTGGGCACCAGTTCGTTTCTGTGGTGCACCCTGAGCTTTTTTATCGCGCCGTTCCTGCCGTTCAAGGCGCGTTATCGTTTTATCAACGTCTATTGGTGCCGCTGTGCGTTGTGGCTGACCAAGGTATTCCTGGGCATCCGTTTCGAGATCAAGGGCGCTGAAAACGTCCCGGACCAGCCCTGCGTGATTCTGTCGAATCACCAGAGCACGTGGGAAACGTTCTTCCTGTCCGCGTACTTCTCGCCTCTGAGCCAGGTGCTTAAGCGTGAGCTGCTGTACGTGCCGTTCTTCGGCTGGGCGATGGCCATGCTGCGGCCGATCGCCATCGACCGTGACAACCCCAAGGCGGCGCTCAAACACGTGGCCAAGAAGGGTGACGAGCTGCTCAAGGATGGTGTTTGGGTGCTGATCTTCCCGGAAGGTACGCGTGTGCCGTTTGGCACCGTGGGCAAGTTCTCACGCGGCGGTACTGCATTAGCGGTCAACGCCCATCTGCCGGTGCTGCCGATTGCGCACAACGCTGGCAAGTTCTGGCCGAAGACCGGTTGGGCCAAGCGTGAAGGCACTATCACTGTGGTCATTGGCGAGCCCATGTACGCCGAAGGTGAAGGGCCACGCGCCATTGCCGCACTCAATGACCGCGCACAGGCGTGGAATGAAGCGCAGCAACGGGCCATGGGTTCGCTGCCTCCAGAGCCGGTTGTAGTCGAGACACCAGCGATTTAGTGATCTGTGGATAACCTGTGTACGGTTTGTTGGCGAATTGGTGTTTTTTCCTCATAACAATCTGATTTACTTACATATTTCCAAAGCTCATAAAATCGCGAAAAACGTGCATAAGTTTTTCCCGCATAAAAAAACCGGTCCTTGTGACCGGTTTTTTATGCACCGTGAAAAAGTACGTTTTTCAATCCTCGAGTAACGGCAGTTGCAGGCTGAAAGTCGAACCCTTACCCACCTCGCTTTCACATTGAATGCGACCGCCATGGCGCTCCACTACAGCTTTGACCATGGTCAACCCCAACCCCAAACCTTCACTGCCTTGGGCCGAATCGAAGCGTCGATATTGGCTGAATAGCTCGGGCAAATCCTCTGGCGCAATACCGGGTCCTTGATCGCTGATGCGGCATTCCAGCCATCCTTGCGCGCTGCCGTGGCTCAAGGTGACGGTAGTACCGGAAGGGGAATACTTGATCGCATTCTCCAGCACGTTGAACAACGCTCGGGTCAGCAGCGATTGATCGGCGTACACCATGCCTTCATCGGCTTCGTCCAGATCATGAACCAGGTGGATGCCTTTAAGTTGGCCAATGACCGCCACTTGATCGAAAGCATCCATGACCAGCATGGCAAACAGCGTGGGCTGAAACTGGTAGCCATCGGCCTCAGCTTTGGCCAGTTGTACGAACGATTCAGTCAGGCTCAGCGCGCGCCTGACCTGTTGCTCGATCTGAGCAAACACCGGCGACTCACCGCCATGCACATCCAGCAGCGCCAGGATCGCCGAGTGTGGCGCACGCAGGTCATGGGACAGGAAGCGCAGCATGGTTTCGCGGTGCTGCTGCGCTTCGCGCTCTTTGCTCAAGTCTGTGAGGCTCATCAGCCAGCCGAGGGCGACGTCGCCTTCAGCCGGCAGCAAAGGGGCAAGTTCAATGCGCAGGCTGCGCTGATGGATGTCGCGAAACTCAACGAGTTCCAGCGCTGAGAGAGCAGGGCGCACGCCATTGTGCAGCGGCGGATAACCCAGGTCGCCGAGTTGTTCGAGGAGGTTTTGGTTGACTAACTCATTACTGAACACCTCACGTGCAATCCGGTTGGCCAGCAGGATGCTGCCTTTGGGGTCGGTAATCAGCGTGGCCACCGGCAGGCACTCCAGACCGTCGGCCATAAACCGCCGGGTATCGCGTGTACGGCTTACCGCTTGTTCCAGGGCAAAGATCCGCGCTTGCAGCACATCTCCCTTGCTCGCGGGCGCACGACGACGCTCGGGCAGTACTTTGGGTTCGTTATCCAGCCGCGCAAGCTCCCAGCCGAAGTAGGCCAGGATCACGCTGAGGCGCCGCCAATTCCATATCAGGTAGCTGAGCAGCAAACCAATCAGGCACGCGGCCGGTGACCACCAGTGGCCCTGGCGCAGCAACACCCACGCGCCGAGCAATGCGGTGGCCATGCAGCCCAGGGTCATCCAGAGCGCGTAGCGTGGGCGATACAACAACAGGCCCAGTAACAATGCCACCCAGGCAGTCGCCATCAAGGCCGACACCGCGCCGGGTAGATCAACGATGCTGCGCCCTTGCAGCAGGCCGTTGAGCACGTTGGCCTGGATCTCAACACCCGCCGTGGTGCCGACAGTCGAGGAGAGTGGGGTGACGAAACGATCGCCCATGCCGGACGCAGTGGCGCCTACCAGAATAAGCCGACCCCGCAGCCGTTCAGGGTCGACCTCACCGCGTATAACGCTGGCGTAGGAGACCGTAGGAAAGCGGGTGTCGGCAGCGATGAACGGGATCCGAATGGCGTGCTCCCGGTGCCAGGACGGGTTAATCGGTTGCTGGGGTTCTCCTGGCATCTCAGAGGCCTGGCCGCTCAATGCATAGGCCACCCACGCCAACTGCGGCGTGGTGTCACCGGGTGGGCCTTCACGCATAAACAGGCTGCGCACTACGCCGTCACTGTCGGCTTCAACATTGATATGCCCGAGACCTTTAGCACACTTGAGCAGCGGCAACATATGCGCGTCCGGCGTGCTGTAGTTCGCCGCTTCCTCACGCAGCAACGGCAGTACCACGTTGCCGGCGTTGCACACGGCGGCTGCTAGGCGTCGGTCGTTGGCAGGCACACCGGGCTCACTGAAGATCACATCGAAGAGGATGGCCGCTGGCTGCGCGGCGCTCAGGCGGTCGATCAGGTCGGCGTGCAAACTGCGCGGCCAGGGCCAGCGGCCCAACTCTTTCAGGCTAGGATCGTCAATGGTCACCAGCACGATGCGCGGGTCTACCGGCAACGGCGCCAGGCGCCTGAGGCTGTCATACAGCGGGTTGTTCAGCGCCAGGCCCGGGCTCAACGAGAGGTAGGCCGTCATTGGCAATAACAGCAAACCTATCCACAACCACTCGCGCACCAGGCCGTGGAACAAGCGCTGGGCATGAGTGGGCTGGCGTTTCTCGGCCTTGTGCCAAAGCATCATGGGTTAACCATCGCTGGCCTGTACCTGAGTGGCGGGTGGGTAATAGAAGATGTCATAGACCCCGGTTTCTCCCTCCAGGCCCTGCGCGTCGTAGGCGGACAAACGCACGTGGTAAAACGATGCTTTGAGCCCAGTGAAGCGCATTTTCGGCTCACTGGAAAAGTTTTCCTGCTTGATGTTCATAAAGGCTGAGTCGGTCGCGACTTGGGCGCGGTAGCGCTGTGCACCGGGTAATGGCCGCAGGTACAGGCTCCAGACTGGCGACTGACCTTTTTGGCCATCCTGGCCGATTAATACAGGCGCGGGCAAAAGCGCCACGGGCTTGAGTTCACCTTGTTGTCTGATCAGCAGACCTTGGCGTGCGTCCACCTTCACTTCGGCTGCGGCGCTGCCTGCTGCACGGTTAACCGCTACCTGGCCATTCAGCACCTCCAGCACGGATTGCTCGCCGTCATTGCGCACGCGAAAGTGCGTGCCACGCACGCCCAGAACGCCGACGGGCGTCACGATCTGAAAACGGTCGTAGTCACTGGCCCGTTTGATCACATAGGTCTCGACCTGGCCCTGTTCCAGAATGACCTGGGGAATCGCCTGTTTTTGCACCAGGTGCAGACGCACCTGTGAACTGGAGGGCAGCACCACACTGGAACCATCACCCAGGCGCAGGCTGACGAAAGCCGATGTCGAAGTCTTCACGCCTTCTTGCTCATCAATGCTCATCCCTTCCAGTAGATGCTGCGCCCCGCCTTTGGCATCGAGCTTCCAGGCTTCACCCGTCAAATGCTGCACAACTGCTGGCAACGGGTGCGCACGGCACAGGAACGGCTCGTCAATATAAGCAGGGCGATAGGGCGTTGCAGCCTGAGCTGTACTGATGACCAGGGCCAGTAACGCGGGTAGGGCACAGCATAATCGATAGGCAGAACAGGTCATGGAGCTCATCACCCGAGTAGTTTCAGACGGCATCTGACCTCAGCACATACAGGTCTACGGCAGCGCATGTGTCGGCTGATCCTTTTCCTCAAGGGTAGGAGCCGGTATCTTTCGCCTGGTAGGTACGCAAGACTTTAAACGGGTTTACGGCCCTTTGATATCAGCGTACCGATAGATCCTGTGAGCATTGAGTCTGGCCATAATTATTCAGATTCAACCACAGGCATCTGTGCATTACCTACGCGATTGAACAGACCGTCGGCTGTCGTATTTTTTGTAGAAAGGACCCACCCATGCGTGTCGCAATACTGGACGACGAACCCGCTGAATTGCGTCGGGTTGAACAGACGCTGCGACAGATCCCCAGCACCGCAGAGCAACCCTGGTCCCTGCATTTCTTCGAACGCGGTGAAGACCTGCTGCGCCAACTGCGCCGCGAAACCTTTGACCTGTTGATCCTCGACTGGCAACTGCCGGACATCACAGGCATCGCATTGTTGCGCTGGACCCGCGAGCACATGGACTCACCACCCGCCGTAATCATGTTGACCAGCCGCGATGCCGAGAGCGATATCGTCACCGCACTCAACAGCGGGGCGGATGATTACGTCAGCAAGCCGTTTCGGCCAAACGAACTCAAGGCTCGGGTCAACGCCGTGCTACGCCGCCATGGGCTGCAAAAGCCAGCGACTAATGAGGTGCAGAGTTTCAACGACCTGACCTTTGATGATGCCGAACTGACGGTGACGCGCGCGGGTAAGCCGATCAATCTCACTGAGCGTGAATACCGCCTGGCCAGTTGCTTGTTCGCCAATCTCGCTCGGCCACTGTCTCGGGAATACCTGTATGAGCGGTTTTGGAGCCATGAAGAAATGGTCTCCTCACGGCCACTGGATACACATATTTATCGGCTGCGTAACAAGCTGGGGTTGACCGCAGACCGGGGCTGGCAGCTACTGACCATCTACGGGTACGGCTATCGGTTGGAGAGTGTGGCGGCGGCCCAAGGTTAAAAACAGTGATGTTCCACGTGGAGCAATTGTAAAACGCTTAAGTTTCACCCAATAAAAAAGGCCAACGCTCAGCGTTGGCCTTTTTGTTTTAGCGGGCAGCCTGATCAGAAATCCAGGTTAGACACCGCCAAGGCGTTGCTCTCGATGAAGTCACGGCGAGGCTCGACCGCATCACCCATCAGGGTGTTGAAGATCTGGTCTGCGCCAATGGCGTCTTCGATGGTCACGCGTAGCATGCGACGCTGAGCAGGATCCATGGTGGTTTCCCACAGTTGATCCGGGTTCATCTCGCCCAGACCTTTGTATCGCTGGATGGTGTGGCGCTTGGTGCTTTCAGCCATCAACCAGTCCAGGGCTTCCTTGAACTCCTTGACCGCTTTCTTACGCTCGCCACGCTGGATGTAAGCACCGTCGTCCAACAGGGTGCTCAATTGCGCGCCGAGGGTAACCACGGTCTTGTAGTCGTTGCTGCCGAAGAAGTCGCGGTTGAAGGTGACGTAGTTCGACAGGCCGTGGGAGATCAGTTCAACCTCCGGCAGCCACACGTTACGTTCACGGTCTTCACGCAAGCTGGCTTTGTAAACCAGGCCAGACTTCTCGACGGTGCGCAGACGTACTTCGTACTGAGCCAGCCAATTCTGCATGTGGGCGTGATCGCCCAACTGCTCCAGGCTCACGGAAGGCAGGTAGATGAAGTGCTCGGTCAGCTCCTGAGGGTACAGGCGCGACAGACGCTTGAGGGTCTTCATTACCATGCGGAAGTCGTTAACCAAACGCTCCAGCGCCTCACCGGAAATGCCCGGGGCTTCGTCGTTCAAGTGCAGGCTGGCATCTTCCAGGGCCGACTGCGTCATGTACTCTTCCATGGCGTCGTCGTCTTTGATGTACTGCTCTTGCTTGCCCTTTTTCACTTTGTACAACGGCGGCTGAGCGATGTAGATGTAGCCACGCTCGATCAGCTCCGGCAACTGACGGAAGAAGAAGGTCAGCAGCAGGGTACGGATGTGCGAACCGTCGACGTCAGCATCGGTCATGATGATGATGTTGTGGTAACGCAGTTTGTCGATGTTGTACTCATCGCGGCCAATACCGCAGCCCAACGCCGTGATCAAGGTGCCGACTTCCTGAGAGGAAATCATCTTGTCGAAGCGGGCCTTCTCGACGTTGAGGATCTTACCCTTCAACGGCAGGATAGCCTGGGTGCGACGGTTACGACCCTGCTTGGCGGAACCGCCAGCAGAGTCACCTTCCACCAGGTACAGTTCGGAGAGGGCAGGGTCCTTCTCCTGGCAGTCAGCCAGTTTGCCCGGCAGGCCGGCGATATCCAACGCGCCTTTACGGCGGGTCATCTCACGGGCTTTACGCGCCGCTTCACGGGCACGCGCCGCGTCGATCATCTTGCCGACAACCAGCTTGGCTTCGTTCGGGTTTTCCAGCAGGAAGTCGGAGAAGTACTTGCCCATCTCCTGTTCCACTGCGGTCTTCACTTCGGAAGACACCAGCTTGTCTTTGGTCTGGGAGCTGAACTTTGGATCCGGCACTTTCACCGAGATAATCGCCGTCAGGCCTTCACGCGCATCGTCACCGGTAGTGGCCACTTTGTGCTTCTTGGCCAAGCCTTCCGCTTCGATGTAGGTGTTCAGGTTACGCGTCAGTGCGGAACGGAAACCCACCAGGTGAGTACCGCCGTCGCGCTGTGGAATGTTGTTGGTGAAGCACAACAGGTTCTCGTTGAAGCTGTCGTTCCACTGCAGGGCGATTTCAACGCCGATACCGTCTTCACGCTGGATGTTGAAGTGGAACACCTGGTTGACCGCAGTCTTGTTGGTGTTCAGGTACTCAACGAACGCACGCAAGCCGCCTTCGTACTTGAACAACTCTTCCTTGCCGCTGCGCTCGTCCTTGAGGACGATACCCACACCGGAGTTAAGGAACGACAGTTCACGAATACGCTTGGCCAGGATGTCCCAGCTGAAGTGGATATTCTTGAAGGTTTCTGCCGAAGGCTTGAAGTGGATCTGCGTACCGGTGGATTCACTGTCGCCAACGATTTTCATCGGTTCTTGTGGAACACCATGCACGTAGGTCTGTTCCCAGATCTTGCCGCTACGGCGAACAGTCAGGATAAGCTCTTCGGACAGAGCGTTCACCACCGACACACCTACACCGTGCAAACCGCCGGAAACTTTATAGGAGTTGTCGTCGAACTTACCGCCGGCGTGAAGCACGGTCATGATGACCTCTGCCGCCGATACGCCTTCTTCTTTGTGCACATCGACCGGAATACCGCGACCGTTGTCGCGCACGGTGATGGACTCATCCGGGTGGATGATAATGCTGATGTCGTCGCAGTGACCGGCCAAAGCTTCGTCGATGGAGTTGTCGACCACCTCGAACACCATGTGGTGCAGACCGCTACCATCATCGGTGTCGCCGATGTACATACCGGGACGTTTGCGTACGGCATCCAAACCTTTCAGCACTTTAATGCTGGTCGAGTCGTACGTGTTTTCTTCGCTCATGCCTTCACTCCCGATGGTCGTGGGTCTGGGTGATACGGCCCTGTTCCACGTGGAACAAAGCGACTGGCGTTTCCGTCTGCCAGCCTTCCCTCAATAATTCGTGGTCTACACAGGTGATAAACACCTGGCAGCGTAAGTCTTCCAACAAGCGGCATAACGCGCGGCGGTGCTGCTCGTCGAGTTCGGACGGCAAGTCATCCACCAGATAAATACACTGACCGCGCCGGGCTTGGCTAACCAAATGCCCTTGGGCAATACGCAGTGCACACACCACCAACTTTTGCTGACCGCGGGACAAAATATCCGCGGCATTGTGTGCGCCTAATCTAAGGCGCAAGTCAGCACGTTGTGGGCCTGCCTGGGTATGGCCAATTTGCTGATCCCGCTGCAAGGACGTGGCGAGCACTGCGCTCAGCTCACGTTCTTTATCCCAACCACGGTAGTAGCTCAGCGTCAGGCCCTCGAGATCCAACAACTCACTCAAGGTCTGCTCAAAGACTGGTTTCAAGGCTTTGATATAGGCGCGGCGGTATTCATCTATTTCGTCACTGGCCAGGCACAGTTCCCGGTCCCAGGCCGCTTGCGAAGCGGCGTCAAGTGTACCATGCCGCAGCCATGAGTTCCGCTGCCGCAGGGCCTTCTGCAGGCGCTGCCAAGTGGCCATGAAGCGCGGTTCCACGTGGAACACTCCCCAATCGAGGAACTGCCTGCGGATTTTCGGTGCACCTTCCAAAAGGCGAAAGCTGTCTGGGTTGATCAGCTGCAGCGGCAGGATTTCTGCCAACTGTGCAGCACTGCGAGCATTTTGCCCGTCAATGCGAATCTGGAAATCACCGCCGCGATCTCGAGATATCCCCAGGGCGCTGTGCCCACCTTCTGCCAGTTCAACCTGGCCAAACACGGTGCAAGCCAGTTGTTCGTATTGAATCACCGGCAACAAGCGAGCACTACGAAAGGAACGGGCAAGCCCAAGCAAATGGACGGCTTCCAGCACGCTGGTTTTGCCGCTGCCGTTGGCGCCGTAAAGGATATTGATGCGGGGGGAGGGGGAGAAGGTCACCGGGTGCAGATTGCGCACCGCGGTGACCGAGACGCGACTGAGGGACATCTAGCTTCTGCTGAGCATGATTACAGGCGCATCGGCATAACAACGTAAGCCGAGTCGTCGTTGTCGGATTCTTGCACCAGGGCACTGCTGTTGGAGTCCGACAGAATCAGGCGAACCTGCTCGGTGGTCATCACGCCCAGTACGTCCAGCAGGTAGCTCACGTTAAAGCCGATCTCCAGCGAGCCGCCATTGTAGTCAACGCCGACTTCTTCTTCCGCTTCTTCCTGCTCCGGGTTATTGGCCTGAATCTTCAGCTGACCGTTGGCCAGTTGCAGACGAATACCACGGTACTTTTCGTTAGACAGAATCGCGGTACGGCTGAACGCTTCACGCAGCGCCTGACGATCGCCGATTACCAGCTTGTCGCCACCTTTTGGCAGCACACGCTCGTAATCCGGGAATTTGCCGTCAACCAGCTTGGACGTGAAGGTGAATTCGCCGGTGGTGGCGCGGATGTGGTGCTGACCCAGGACGATGCTGACATTGCCATCCGGCTCGGTGAGCAGACGCGCCAGTTCCAGAATACCTTTACGCGGCACGATGACCTGGTGACGGTCCGGCTGGCCGATGTCAGCACGCATTGAGCACATGGCCAGGCGGTGACCGTCGGTAGCCACTGCACGGATAACGCCTTCAGCGACCTCCAGCAACATGCCGTTGAGGTAGTAACGCACGTCCTGCTGGGCCATGGCGAAGCTGGTGCGCTCGATCAAACGGCGCAGCTTGCTTTGGTCCAGGCTGCAGGTCAGCGAACCTGGGCCTTCTTCGACGGTAGGGAAGTCATTGGCTGGCAAGGTCGACAGCGTGAAACGGCTGCGACCGGCCTTGACCACCAACTTCTGCTCATCAACCTTGATGTCGATCAGCGCATCGTTGGGCAGGCTCTTGCAGATGTCCATCAGCTTACGTGCCGGCACAGTGATTTCGCCGGGCTCAGCCGGTTCTTCCAGCTGCACACGACCCACCAGTTCGACTTCCAGATCGGTACCGGTCAAGGACAATTGCTGGCCTTCGACCACCAGCAATACGTTGGAAAGCACCGGCAAGGTCTGTCGGCGCTCGACGACGCCTGCGACCAGTTGCAGGGGTTTCAACAGGGCTTCGCGTTGAATGGTGAAATGCATGGTCTAGTCCCTTGCCTTAATAAGCTGCGCTGGTGTCATCAGGTAGTCAGTGTACGCAGCAGGTTCTTGTAGTCCTCGCGAATATCCGCGTCGGATTCCTTAAGTTCATTGATCTTGCGGCACGCGTGCAAGACCGTGGTGTGGTCGCGACCGCCAAACACATCACCGATTTCCGGCAGGCTGTGGTTGGTCAGCTCTTTGGAGAGCGCCATCGCCACCTGACGTGGACGTGCCACCGAGCGCGAACGGCGCTTGGACAGCAGGTCTGAAATCTTGATCTTGTAGTACTCAGCCACGGTGCGCTGAATGTTATCCACACTCACCAGCTTGTCTTGCAGAGCCAACAGGTCTTTCAGGGATTCGCGAATCAACTCGATGGTGATGTCGCGGCCCATAAAGTGCGAGTGTGCAATGACCCGCTTGAGCGCGCCTTCCAGCTCACGCACGTTGGAACGAATGCGTTGGGCGATAAAGAAGGCTGCATCGTGGGGCAGGTCGACTTTTGCCTGGTCGGCCTTTTTCATCAGGATCGCCACACGGGTTTCCAGCTCCGGCGGTTCTACCGCAACGGTCAGGCCCCAGCCAAAGCGTGACTTCAAGCGTTCTTCCAGGCCTTCGATTTCCTTCGGGTAACGGTCACTGGTCAGGATGACCTGTTGGCCGCCTTCGAGAAGGGCGTTGAAGGTGTGGAAAAACTCTTCCTGGGAACGTTCCTTGCGAGCGAAAAATTGAATGTCATCGATCAGCAAAGCGTCCACAGAACGGTAGAAACGCTTAAATTCGTTGATTGCGTTGAGCTGCAAGGCCTTGACCATGTCAGCCACGAAGCGCTCCGAGTGCAGGTACACAACCTTGGCATTCGGGTTCTTCTTTAATAGATGGTTACCCACAGCATGCATCAAGTGGGTCTTACCCAAGCCAACGCCACCATAAAGGAAGAGCGGGTTGTAACCATGCTTGGGGTTATCGGCAACCTGCCAGGCGGCCGCGCGGGCCAACTGGTTGGATTTACCTTCGACGAAGTTCTCAAAGGTAAAGGTGCGGTTCAGGTAACTGGTGTGCTTGAGCGCGCCTTCCACCTGCACGGTGCGCTGCTCAGCGCGAACCGGTGCTTGTTGGGAGCTGGCGCCGGCCATCGGGTCAAAGCTGTCACGCGACGGTTCTTCATTTATAGGCGCGTTTTTCTGCGACGAGGATTTCGACGGCGCCTGGGCCACGGGCGCCGGAGAGTTATTAACAGGTGCCGGTGCTGCTTGGGCTTGCGACGCAGCAGCAGCCAGCGGCGCATTCGGCGCAGCGCGAGGTGCAGAGCTGCGTTTGCTGCCTATTAATAAGGAAAGCACGGGCGCGATGCCGTTGCCGTGTTCATCGAGCAATTCGAGAACGCGGCTCAGGTATTTTTCGTTGACCCAGTCGAGAACAAAACGATTCGGCGCGTAGACACGCAACTCGTCGCCTTCGGCTTCGACCTGTAGCGGACGGATCCAGGTGTTGAATTGCTGGGCAGGCAGCTCTTCGCGCAAAAGCTCCACGCACTGCTGCCAAAGTTCCACTGACACGGATATCCCCTAAGTTGAAAGCCGGTGAGGCAAAAACAGCCGCCATTGTAGCGGCCAGACGCCCACTTATCCACATGTAGGTTGCTCACAGAGCAGCCAAAATCAACGTGTTAAGTGCAAAAAAGCCGACCAATGGTCTGTGCATAAGCTCTGTGGATAAGCGCACCTAAGCTCGTTGCACAAGTGGGGTCGAAAGTCTGTGGGTAACTGGCCTGTGGATAACAACCCATTCCACCCACAGCTTATCCGACAGCGCAGCACAGGCAGAGCACCGTTTTCCCCCGTACTTGTCATTCTCTGTACAGCAGGTGGAATATGGCCTCAAGGCAGTTATCCACAGATGATCGCCTGCCTAGCTTTTATAAGCTTTACAGAAAAGCTTTAAATAACTTCCTTCTTTATTTTTATATCTATGGCATTGCTCGTGAAAGCCCGGCCGACAGAAAAGGACCGATTACCTGTAGAAGATCTAATTGAAGGAAAAGCTGGTTGGAAATTGACCTAGAGGCTTGCTTTCTCTAGAATCGCCGGTCTCTTAAAACGGGGGCCATTCCGGCCCGTTGTGGACGAACCAGGTAACAACGCCATGAAACGTACTTTCCAACCAAGCACCATCAAACGCGCCCGTACTCACGGCTTCCGTGCTCGCATGGCTACCAAGAACGGCCGTGCTGTCCTGTCGCGTCGCCGCGCCAAAGGTCGTGCGCGTCTGGCAGTTTGATAATCCGGTACTGGTGGTGAGTCAGGACTTCAGTCGGGAAAAGCGTCTGCTAACCCCCCGGCATTTCAAGGCAGTCTTTGACTCCCCCACCGGCAAGGTTCCGGGGAAAAATCTCCTGCTCCTTGCGCGTAACAACGATCTGGATCACCCCCGTCTCGGGTTGGTGATCGGCAAGAAGAGCGTAAAGCTCTCCGTTGAGCGCAATCGCCTCAAGCGTCTGATGCGCGAATCGTTTCGCCTCCACCAGGACACTCTGGTTGGTTGGGATATTGTTATCGTCGCGCGCAAAGGCTTGGGGGATGTAGAAAACCCCGAATTGATTCAGCATTTCGGCAAGCTCTGGAAACGTTTGGCGCGTACCAACAAGCCAGCACCAGCAGTCAGCACCGAAACTGTAGGGGTAGACAGCACCAATGCGTAAACTGGCACTCGTTCCGATCCAGTTTTACCGTTATGCCATTAGTCCTCTGATGGCCGACCACTGTCGTTTCTACCCCAGTTGTTCCTGCTACGCGTTAGAGGCCATAGAAAATCATGGTCTTCTGCGCGGTGGCTGGCTGGCCTTTCGTCGTTTAGGCCGCTGTCATCCGTGGAATCCCGGTGGTTTCGACCCGGTTCCACCTATCCCTACCTCCCGTTCTTCTTCGATGGCCGAGTAATCATGGATATTAAACGCACGATCCTGATCGTCGCCCTGGCAATCGTGTCCTACGTCATGGTTCTTAAGTGGAACCAGGACTACGGCCAGGCTGCCCTGCCGACTCAGAATGTTGCTACCAATCAGGCTGCGCCGGCTATTCCGGACACCCCGCTGGGTAACAATGCGTCCGCGAGTGCCGATGTTCCCAGCGCGAATGGCGAGACAAGCGCCCCTCTAGAAACGCCAGTGGTCACCAATAAAGACCTCATCCACGTGAAAACGGATGTGCTCGACCTGGCTATCGACCCACAAGGTGGTGATATCGCGCAGTTGAAACTGCCGCTGTATCCACGTCGCCAAGACCATCCAGATGTTCCGTTCCAACTGTTCGATAACGGTGGTGAACGTACTTATCTGGCGCAAAGCGGCCTGACCGGCACTGACGGTCCTGATGCTCGTGCTACCGGTCGTCCGGTTTATTCGACCGAACAGAAGACTTATCAACTGGCTGATGGCCAGAACCAGTTGAATGTCGACCTGAAATTCAGCCTCGACGGCGTCAACTACATCAAGCGTTTCAGCTTCACCCGTGGTTTGTACGACTTGAAGGTCACTTACCTGATCGACAACGAAAGCGCCAAGCCATGGACGGGCAACCTGTTTGCCCAGCTCAAGCGTGACAACAGCGCCGATCCTTCTTCCAGCACCGCCACCGGCACTGCGACTTACCTGGGCGCCGCCCTGTGGACAAGTAGCGAGCCGTACAAAAAAGTGTCGATGAAAGATATCGACAAGGGCGCGCTGAAAGAAACCGTCCAAGGTGGCTGGGTTGCCTGGTTGCAACACTACTTCGTGACCGCATGGATCCCGAACAAGGGTGAAGCCAACCTGGTTCAAACCCGCAAAGACAGCCAAGGCAACTACATCATTGGTTTTACTGGCCCGGCGTTGACCGTCGCTCCAGGTGCCAAGGCTGAAACCAGCACTACCCTGTACGCCGGCCCGAAAAGCCAGGCTGTGCTCAAAGAGTTGTCCCCAGGTCTGGAACTGACTGTGGATTACGGCATTCTGTGGTTCATTGCCCAGCCTATTTTCTGGCTGCTGCAACATATCCACAGCATTGTGGGTAACTGGGGCTTCTCGATCATCTTCCTGACCATGCTGATCAAAGGGATTTTCTTCCCTCTGTCGGCAGCCAGCTATAAGTCGATGGCGCGCATGCGTGCCGTTGCGCCGAAACTGGCCGCTCTGAAAGAGCAACATGGTGACGACCGGCAGAAAATGTCGCAGGCCATGATGGAGCTGTACAAGAAAGAGAAGATCAACCCGCTGGGTGGTTGCTTGCCGATTCTGGTGCAGATGCCGGTATTCCTGTCGCTGTACTGGGTTCTCCTGGAAAGCGTCGAAATGCGCCAGGCACCGTTCATTCTGTGGATAACTGACCTGTCGATTAAAGACCCGTTCTTTATTCTGCCGATCATCATGGGCGCGACCATGTTTATCCAGCAGCGTCTGAACCCGACTCCGCCGGACCCGATGCAGGCCAAGGTCATGAAGATGATGCCAATCATCTTCACCTTCTTCTTCCTGTGGTTCCCAGCCGGTCTGGTGCTGTACTGGGTGGTCAACAACGTGTTGTCGATCTCTCAACAGTGGTACATCACACGTAAAATCGAAGCGGCTACCAAAAAAGCTGCGGCGTAATTTACTCTGTGGATAACCACTCAAGACGCCCCCTAGTGGGGCGTTTTGCTTTCTGTCACTTTTGTTCTGGAACCTGCTGATGAGCGCTCCTCGTGAAACCATCGCTGCTGTCGCTACCGCTCAAGGTCGCGGCGGTGTTGGTATCGTTAGAATTTCCGGGCCGCTGGCCAGCGTGGCGGCCCAGGCCATCAGCGGCCGTGAGTTGAAACCCCGATATGCCCATTACGGGCCGTTCCTGGATGCTGATGAAACGGTATTGGATGAGGGGCTGGCTCTGTATTTCCCCGGCCCTAACTCGTTCACCGGCGAAGACGTGCTGGAACTGCAGGGCCATGGTGGCCCGGTAGTGCTGGATATGTTGCTGCAGCGTTGCCTGCAATTGGGCTGCCGTCTGGCGCGCCCAGGCGAATTCAGCGAGCGGGCATTCCTTAACGACAAACTGGACCTGGCCCAGGCCGAGGCGATTGCGGATTTGATCGAGGCCAGTTCTGCACAGGCGGCGCGCAATGCGTTGCGCTCACTGCAGGGCGCTTTTTCCCTGCGTGTGCATAACTTGACCGAACAGTTGATCAGTCTGCGCATCTACGTCGAGGCTGCGATTGACTTCCCAGAGGAAGAAATCGACTTCCTCGCTGATGGCCACGTCCTGGCGATGCTGGATAAAGTTCGCGACGAGTTATCCACCGTACTGCGCGAGGCCGGGCAGGGTGCTTTGCTGCGTGACGGCATGACGGTAGTGATTGCCGGGCGACCCAATGCCGGCAAGTCCAGCCTGCTCAATGCGCTGGCTGGCCGAGAAGCCGCGATCGTCACCGAGATTGCCGGCACCACCCGGGACATCTTGCGCGAACATATCCACATCGATGGTATGCCGCTGCACGTGGTCGACACCGCCGGCTTGCGCGATACCGAAGACCAGGTGGAAAAGATCGGCGTGGAACGGGCGCTCAAGGCGATCAGTGAAGCGGACCGCGTATTGCTGGTGGTGGATGCCACTGCGCCAGAGGCTGCGGATCCTTTTGCCCTGTGGCCGGAATTTCTCGAGCAACGGCCAGACCCGGCCAAAGTCACCTTGATCCGCAACAAGGCCGATTTGACTGGTGAAGCCATTGCCATGGAGACCAGCGATGATGGCCACGTGACCATCAGCCTGAGCGCAAAGTCAGCGGGCGATGGGTTGGAATTGCTGCGCGACCACCTCAAAGCCTGCATGGGCTATGAGCAGACCTCCGAAAGCAGCTTCAGCGCACGCCGCAGGCACCTGGAAGCGCTGCGCCATGCCAGCGCGGCGTTGGAGCACGGTCGGGCTCAGTTGACCTTGGCGGGGGCTGGCGAGCTGCTGGCTGAGGATTTACGCCAGGCGCAGCAGTTGTTGGGTGAGATTACCGGCGCTTTTAGCTCCGATGATCTGCTCGGAAGGATCTTTTCCAGCTTCTGCATCGGTAAATAACCCTTCGTTGTCCACAGGCAGGCCATTCGCGCCTGCCTGTTTCGCCCGCCTCAGGGCATTCAATTCCCATTTTTGACTCATTACCTAAAAGGCAGGTGGCTTTTGCGTGGGCGAGATTTGGCCATGCAAGCCATTTTCTGTGGATTAAGCCCTGTGAATAACCGCACCTGTGCCCAGTTGATAACAGGGCTTGAAACCTGAGCAAAACCCCCTCTGTGGATAACCACCCCTTTAATCCACAGGCTTAAAGCACTTATCCAAGGGCCTCATTGGCACATGACCACAGACTTTTGAATCTCTGTACACGACGTAAATAGAGGCTTGTAGAGATCTATCCACAGAAAGTAGGCTCAGTAGAAATAAACATAAAAACAAAGATCTTATAAATTTCTTCTTTTTTAATTTCTATTGTCTGTGATTCATCCACAGCTGGTTAAATTTTGTGCAAAGGGTTCTTTAGGAAGGGCTAAGTCCCTATACTTGCCGCCATAGCTCTAAAACTCTTTCAACAAACAATTCCTGATTACCTACATAAGCAGGCACGAGGTGCGTGGTGGATTTCCCTTCCCGTTTTGAAGTGATCGTCATCGGCGGCGGTCATGCCGGTACCGAGGCAGCACTGGCGTCAGCACGCATGGGCGTTAAAACCCTGTTGTTGACGCACAACGTGGAAACCCTCGGTGCCATGAGTTGCAACCCCGCCATCGGTGGGATCGGCAAAAGCCATCTGGTTAAAGAAATTGATGCCCTTGGCGGTGTCATGGCCATGGCTACCGACAAAGGTGGTATTCAATTTCGCGTGCTCAATAGCCGCAAAGGCCCGGCCGTACGCGCTACTCGGGCACAGGCCGACCGCATCCTGTACAAGGCTGCGGTACGTGAAACCCTGGAAAACCAGCCGAACCTGTGGATATTTCAACAGGCTGCCGATGATCTGATCGTCGAACAGGACGTGGTGAAGGGCGTTGTCACCCAGATGGGCCTGCGTTTCTTCGCAGAATCCGTGGTGTTGACCACCGGCACATTCCTGGGCGGACTTATCCACATCGGTATGCAGAACTATTCCGGCGGTCGCGCCGGTGATCCGCCATCGATTGCCCTGGCAAAACGCCTGCGCGAGTTACCACTGCGAGTCGGTCGCTTGAAAACAGGTACCCCGCCGCGTATCGACGGGCGTTCTGTGGATTTCTCGGTGATGACCGAACAAGCCGGTGATACACCAATCCCGGTCATGTCGTTCATGGGTTCCAAAGAGCAGCACCCGAAACAGGTGAGCTGCTGGATTACCCACACCAACGCCCGCACCCACGAGATCATTGCCGCGAACCTCGACCGTTCGCCGATGTATTCCGGGGTGATTGAAGGCATTGGCCCGCGTTATTGCCCTTCGATCGAAGACAAGATCCATCGCTTTGCCGACAAGGAAAGCCACCAGGTCTTCATCGAGCCCGAAGGCTTGACCACCCATGAGCTGTACCCGAACGGGATTTCCACGTCCTTGCCGTTCGACGTGCAAATTCAGATCGTGCAGTCGATTCGCGGTATGGAAAACGCCCACATCGTGCGTCCGGGCTACGCCATCGAGTACGACTACTTCGACCCGCGTGATCTGAAGTACAGCCTCGAAACCAAAGTCATCGCCGGTCTGTTTTTCGCTGGCCAAATCAATGGCACCACCGGTTACGAAGAAGCCGGCGCCCAAGGTTTGCTGGCCGGGACCAACGCAGCACTGCGCGCGCAGGGCAAAGACAGCTGGTGCCCGCGTCGCGATGAAGCGTACATCGGCGTATTGGTCGATGACCTGATTACCCTGGGCACCCAGGAACCGTATCGGATGTTCACGTCCCGGGCGGAATACCGTTTGATCCTGCGCGAAGACAACGCCGACCTGCGCCTGACCGAAAAAGGTCGCGAGCTGGGCCTGGTCGATGACGCGCGCTGGGCAGCCTTCTGCAAAAAACGCGAAAGCATCACGCTCGAAGAGCAACGTCTGAAAAGTACCTGGGTTCGCCCAGGCACCGAGCAGGGCGATGCGATTGCGGAAAAATTCGGTACGCCGCTGACCCACGAATACAACCTGCTGAACCTGCTGTCCCGTCCGGAAATCGACTACGCTGGCTTGGTCGAAGTGACAGGCCAGGGCGCAGAAGACCCACAGGTTGCCGAGCAGGTCGAGATCAAGACCAAATACGCCGGTTACATTGACCGCCAGCAGGATGAGATCGCTCGCCTGCGCGCCAGTGAAGACACCAAGCTGCCTGTGGATATCGATTACACCGGGATTTCGGGGTTGTCGAAAGAAATCCAAAGCAAGCTGGGGATAACTCGGCCGGAGACTCTTGGTCAGGCTTCACGTATTCCCGGCGTCACTCCGGCAGCGATTTCGCTGTTGATGATTCATTTGAAAAAACGCGGCGCGGGCCGTCAGTTGGAGCAAAGCGCTTGAGTTCGTTGGTCACCTCGCAACACGCCGAAGAATTATCCACAGGTGCGCGCCAGTTAGGCGTGGACCTGACCGCAGCCCAGCACGAATTACTGCTCGGTTACCTGGCCCTGTTGATCAAATGGAACAAGGCTTACAACCTGACTGCGGTGCGTAACCCCGACGAAATGGTTTCGCGTCATTTGCTCGACAGTTTGAGCGTGATGCCGTTTATCGAAAACGGCCGTTGGCTTGACGTGGGCAGTGGCGGTGGGATGCCAGGCATTCCGCTGGCGATCCTGTTTCCCGAGTCGCAAGTGACGTGCCTGGACAGCAACGGCAAGAAAACCCGCTTCCTGACCCAGGTAAAACTCGAGCTCAAGCTGGAAAACCTGCAAGTTATCCACAGTCGGGTCGAAGAGTTCACACCTGAACTGCCTTTCAATGGAATTGTTTCCCGGGCATTCAGCAGCATGGAGAACTTCAGCAATTGGACTCGCCACCTGGGCGACCGCGACACCCGCTGGCTGGCAATGAAGGGCGTTCATCCAAGCGACGAGCTGTTAGCATTGCCGACAGACTTCCACCTCGATAGCGAACACGCCTTGGCCGTACCCGGTTGCCAAGGCCAACGCCATCTGCTGATACTGCGCCGCACGGCATGATTGGGAACACAAGCAAGAATGGCTAAGGTATTCGCGATAGCGAACCAGAAAGGTGGCGTGGGCAAAACCACCACCTGCATCAACCTCGCAGCATCCCTGGTCGCCACCAAGCGTCGGGTGCTGTTGATCGATCTCGATCCACAGGGCAACGCCACCATGGGTAGCGGTGTGGATAAACACGGCCTGGAAAATTCGGTCTACGACTTGCTGATCGGCGAGTGTGACCTGGGCCAGGCCATGCACTACTCCGAGCACGGTGGTTATCAACTGCTGCCGGCCAACCGCGATTTGACCGCGGCGGAAGTGGTGCTGCTCGAAATGCAGATGAAAGAAAGCCGTCTGCGCAGCGCCTTGGCGCCGATCCGCGAGAATTACGATTACATTTTGATCGACTGCCCACCGTCGCTGTCGATGCTCACGCTCAACGCATTGGTTGCCGCCGATGGGGTGATTATCCCCATGCAGTGCGAGTATTACGCACTGGAAGGCTTGAGCGACCTTGTGGATAACATCAAGCGAATCGCTGAGCTGCTGAACCCGAACCTGCAGATCGAGGGTCTGCTGCGTACGATGTTCGATCCGCGCCTGAGCCTGATGAACGATGTGTCGGCACAGCTCAAGGAACACTTTGGTGATCAGTTGTACGACACCGTGATCCCACGCAACATCCGCCTGGCCGAAGCGCCAAGCTACGGCATGCCCGCGCTGGCGTACGACAAATCATCGCGTGGCGCCATTGCCTACCTGGCACTGGCCGGCGAGATGGTTCGCCGTCAACGCCGCAATTCACGCACCGCTGCAGCCCAGCCAACTTAAGGAATCCCCATGGCCGTCAAGAAACGAGGTCTCGGACGTGGACTGGATGCACTGTTGAGTGGTCCGACTGTCACTTCGCTTGAAGAACAAGCGGTACAGGCCGACGAGCGCGAGCTGCAACATTTGCCGCTGGACTTGATCCAGCGCGGCAAATACCAGCCACGCCGCGATATGGACCCTCAGGCGCTGGAAGAACTGGCCAACTCGATCAAGGCCCAGGGCGTGATGCAGCCGATTGTGGTGCGCCCGATCGGCGGCGGTCGGTTTGAAATCATCGCCGGCGAACGCCGCTGGCGCGCAAGCCAGCAGGCCGGAAAGGAAACTATCCCGGCGATGGTGCGCGATGTACCGGATGAAACCGCCATCGCCATGGCGTTGATCGAAAACATCCAGCGTGAAGACCTCAACCCGGTTGAAGAAGCGATCGCGTTGCAGCGTTTGCAGCAGGAATTCCAGCTGACCCAGCAACAAGTGGCCGACGCGGTGGGTAAATCCCGCGTCACGGTGTCCAACTTGCTGCGTCTGATCGCGTTGCCGGAAGTCATCAAGACCATGTTGTCCCACGGCGACCTGGAAATGGGTCATGCCCGTGCTTTGCTCGGTTTGCCGGAAAATCAACAGGTTGAAGGGGCGCGACACGTTGTCGCACGAGGGCTCACGGTGCGTCAGACTGAGGCGCTGGTTCGCCAGTGGCTGAGCGGCAAACCTGCACCGGTCGAAACCGCCAAACCTGATCCGGATATCGCACGCCTCGAGCAGCGCCTGGCCGAGCGGCTGGGCTCTGCGGTACAAATTCGCCACGGCAAGAAGGGCAAAGGGCAATTGGTTATCGGATATAACTCGCTTGACGAGCTTCAGGGCGTCCTTGCCCACATCCGCTGAAACATTTGCTTATGTAGCGCGCGATCGGAAAACACTACCCGACAGTTGAATAGGGGCTGAACCGCCCCTATACTCTGCGCGCATTTTGTCGGCACAAATTATGCCAAGTTATTGATTCTCGGCAGCCGACCATTGAGGAGCAAAAGTGATGGAAACCCGCACGCCAAACACGTTGCCGTTCCATCGCTTGGCCGTTTTCCCGGTTTTATTGGCTCAATTTGTCATTCTACTGATCGCCGCGTTGGCGCTTTGGTACTGGCATGGAGTCGTAGCCGGATATTCAGGACTCTGCGGAGGCCTGATAGCCTTGCTGCCCAATATGTATTTTGCTCACAGGGCCTTTCGGTTTTCCGGCGCCCGAGCAGCCCAGGCTATCGTCCGGTCATTTTATGCCGGCGAGGCGGGGAAACTGATTTTGACGGCAGTGCTGTTTGCACTGACCTTTGCAGGTGTGAAGCCATTGGCGCCGCTGGCTGTATTCGGCGTCTTCGTGTTGACCCAACTGGTCAGCTGGTTCGCTCCCCTGCTAATGAAAACAAGACTTTCGAAACCTTAGGGCGTTTGAGGCAACCATGGCAGAAACAACCGCTTCGGGCTATATCCAGCACCACTTGCAGAACCTGACCTTCGGTCAGCTTCCCAACGGCGGCTGGGGCTTCGCCCACACCGCAGCAGAAGCCAAAGAAATGGGTTTCTGGGCTTTCCACCTGGATACTCTGGGCTGGTCGGTCGCATTGGGTCTGATCTTCGTTCTGATTTTCCGCATGGCGGCAAAAAAGGCGACTTCCGGTCAGCCAGGTGCGTTGCAGAACTTCGTTGAAGTATTGGTCGAATTCGTCGATGGCAGCGTGAAAGACAGCTTCCATGGCCGTAGCCCGGTGATTGCACCGCTGGCACTGACCATCTTCGTCTGGGTGTTCCTGATGAACGCCGTCGACCTGATCCCGGTTGACTGGATTCCTCAGCTCGCCATGGCGATCAGCGGCGATCCGCATATTCCATTCCGTGCCGTATCGACCACTGACCCTAACGCTACCCTGGGCATGGCCTTGTCGGTATTCGCGTTGATCATTTTCTACAGCATCAAGATCAAGGGCATCGGCGGCTTCATCGGCGAACTGACCCTGCACCCGTTCGGCAGCAAGAACATTTTCGTTCAAGCCCTGCTGATCCCGGTGAACTTCCTGCTGGAATTCGTCACCCTGATCGCCAAGCCTATCTCCCTGGCTCTGCGACTGTTCGGCAACATGTATGCCGGCGAGCTGGTGTTCATTCTGATCGCTGTGATGTTCGGCAGTGGTCTGCTCTGGCTTAGCGGCCTGGGCATTGTTCTGCAGTGGGCGTGGGCTGTGTTCCACATCCTGATCATCACCCTGCAGGCCTTCATCTTCATGATGCTGACCATCGTCTACCTGTCGATGGCGCACGAAGAGAACCATTAAGACCGGTCTCGACTAGTCTGATGTCCTTCCCGGTGAAACGGGAAGGTGGCCCACCAGGGCTATGAAACGATTTGTTTTACCGCTTTAAAATCTAAAAAACCTAAACCATACGACGTAAAAGTCGGGAGGAAAGATGGAAACTGTAGTTGGTCTAACCGCTATCGCTGTTGCACTGTTGATCGGCCTGGGCGCCCTGGGTACTGCCATTGGTTTCGGCCTGCTGGGCGGCAAGTTCCTGGAAGGCGCAGCGCGTCAGCCAGAAATGGTCCCAATGCTGCAGGTTAAAATGTTCATCGTTGCCGGTCTGCTCGACGCCGTGACCATGATCGGTGTTGGTATCGCTCTGTTCTTCACCTTCGCGAACCCCTTCGTTGGTCAACTCGCCGGTTAATCACTCGTTTTTTCGAGTGATTGGTGTGTTGTGCAACGAACGAGCGAGGTATTGGCGTGAACATTAATGCAACCATTATTGGTCAGTCCTTAGCGTTCTTGATTTTTGTCGTTTTCTGCATGAAGTTCGTATGGCCTCCGGTCATCGCAGCTTTGCACGAACGTCAGAAGAAGATCGCGGATGGACTGGACGCTGCCACCCGTGCAGCTCGCGACCTGGAGTTGGCCCAAGAGAAAGCGGGCCATCAACTGCGCGATGCTAAGGCACAGGCAGCTGAAATCATTGAGCAAGCCAAGAAACGCGGTAATCAGATTGTTGAAGAGGCTGTTGAAAAAGCCCGTATCGACGCTGACCGTGTGAAGGTTCAGGCTCAGGCCGAGATCGAGCAGGAATTGAACAGTGTCAAAGATGCGCTGCGTGCCCAACTGGGTGCTCTGGCCGTCGGCGGTGCTGAGAAGATCCTGGGTGCCACAATCGATCAAAACGCGCACGCGGAGCTGGTTAACAAACTGGCTGCTGAAATCTAAGCGAGGGCGATCATGGCAGAATTGACCACGTTGGCCCGACCTTACGCTAAGGCAGCCTTCGAGCACGCCCAGGCCCACCAGCAGCTGGCCTCTTGGTCAGCCATGCTCGGCCTGGCTGCAGCAGTGTCGCAAGACGACACCATGCAGCGCGTGCTCAAGGCCCCGCGACTGACGAGCGCAGACAAGGCCGCCACTTTTATTGAAGTGTGCGGCGACAAGTTTGATGTGAAGGTACAGAACTTCATCCACGTCGTTGCCGAAAACGACCGTCTCCCGCTTTTGCCGGAGATCGCCGCTCTGTTCGACCTGTACAAGGCCGAAGAAGAGAAATCGGTAGACGTTGAAGTGACCAGTGCTTTTGCATTGAACCAAGAACAGCAAGACAAACTCGCCAAGGTTCTCAGTGCACGACTCAATCGGGAAGTGCGCCTGCAAGCTTCGGAGGACGCATCCCTGATTGGTGGTGTTGTTATCCGTGCCGGCGACCTGGTTATCGATGGCTCGATTCGCGGCAAAATCGCGAAACTTGCCGAAGCATTGAAATCTTGAGTTTGAAGGGGCAGCAGAGCAATGCAGCAACTCAATCCTTCCGAAATAAGTGAAATTATCAAGGGCCGCATCGACAAGCTCGATGTGACCTCCCAAGCCCGTAACGAAGGCACTGTCGTCAGCGTATCTGACGGCATCGTGCGGATTCACGGTCTGGCCGACGTCATGTACGGCGAGATGATCGAGTTTCCGGGCGGCGTCTACGGTATGGCCCTCAACCTGGAGCAAGACTCCGTAGGTGCCGTTGTATTGGGCGCGTACACCAGTCTGGCTGAAGGCATGAGCGCCAAGTGCACAGGCCGCATCCTGGAAGTTCCGGTTGGTAAGGAACTGCTGGGTCGCGTAGTCGACGCACTGGGTAACCCTGTTGACGGTAAAGGTCCACTGGGCAACACCGAGACCGACGCGGTCGAGAAAGTTGCTCCAGGCGTGATCTGGCGTAAGTCGGTAGACCAGCCTGTACAGACTGGCTACAAGGCTGTCGATGCC
Organism: Pseudomonas sp. WS 5532; assembly: GCF_012985445.1. Classification (NCBI taxonomy): domain Bacteria; kingdom Pseudomonadati; phylum Pseudomonadota; class Gammaproteobacteria; order Pseudomonadales; family Pseudomonadaceae; genus Pseudomonas; species Pseudomonas sp. WS 5532. The sequence goes on along the minus strand of NZ_JAAQWK010000024.1, from coordinate 8,657 downwards.
ATGATCCCAGTCGGCCGTGGCCAGCGTGAGCTGATCATCGGTGACCGTCAGATCGGTAAAACCGCTCTTGCGATCGACGCGATCATCAACCAGAAAGACAGCGGCATTTTCTGCGTCTACGTAGCCATTGGTCAGAAGCAATCGACCATCGCCAACGTGGTTCGCAAGCTGGAAGAAAACGGCGCCCTGGCCAACACGATCATCGTGGCTGCCAGTGCTTCGGAATCTCCTGCGCTGCAATTCCTGGCACCGTACTCCGGTTGCACCATGGGTGAATTCTTCCGCGACCGCGGTGAAGACGCGCTGATCGTTTATGACGATCTGTCCAAGCAAGCAGTGGCTTACCGCCAGATTTCCCTGCTGCTGCGCCGTCCACCAGGCCGTGAAGCTTACCCAGGCGACGTGTTCTATCTCCACTCCCGTCTGCTGGAGCGCGCATCCCGCGTTTCGGAAGAATACGTAGAGAAGTTCACCAACGGCGCAGTGACCGGCAAAACCGGTTCCCTGACCGCACTGCCGATCATCGAAACCCAGGCTGGCGACGTTTCCGCGTTCGTTCCGACCAACGTGATTTCCATCACCGACGGTCAGATCTTCCTGGAATCGGCCATGTTCAACTCCGGGATCCGTCCTGCTGTGAACGCCGGTGTTTCGGTATCCCGTGTGGGTGGTGCCGCTCAGACCAAGATCATCAAGAAGCTCTCCGGTGGTATCCGTACCGCTCTGGCTCAGTACCGTGAACTGGCGGCATTCGCCCAGTTCGCTTCTGACCTGGACGAAGCGACCCGTAAGCAACTTGAGCATGGTCAGCGCGTTACCGAGCTGATGAAGCAGAAGCAATACGCCCCAATGTCGATCGCTGACATGGCGTTGTCGCTGTATGCCGCTGAGCGTGGGTTCCTGACTGACGTCGAAATCACCAAGGTCGGCAGCTTTGAACAAGCGCTGATTGCTTACTTCAACCGCGATCACGCCGACTTGTTGGCCAAGATCAACGTGAAGGGTGACTTCAATGACGAAATCGACGCTGGCATGAAAGCCGGTATCGAGAAGTTCAAGGCCACCCAAACCTGGTAAGCCGCAGCGGGAGCCGCAAGGCTCCCGCTTGCTAACCTGATAGGTGTTACATGGCAGGCGCAAAAGAGATTCGCAGTAAGATTGCGAGCATCAAAAGCACGCAAAAGATTACCAGCGCCATGGAAAAAGTGGCGGTCAGCAAAATGCGCAAGGCACAAATGCGCATGGCTGCTAGCCGTCCTTATGCGGAGCGTATCCGCCAGGTAATTGGGCATTTGGCTAACGCCAACCCGGAATACCGCCACCCGTTCATGATCGACCGCGAAGTTAAGCGTGTGGGTTATGTAGTAGTGAGCAGTGACCGTGGTTTGTGCGGTGGTCTGAATACCAACCTGTTCAAGGCCCTGGTCAAGGACATGGCGGTAAACCGCGAAAAGGGCGTCGAGATCGATCTGTGTGTAGTTGGTAGCAAGGGTGCGGCCTTTTTCCGCAACTTCGGCGGTAACGTCGTTGCAGCTATCAGCCACCTGGGTGAAGAGCCGTCGATCAATGATTTGATCGGCAGTGTGAAGGTGATGCTGGATGCGTACCTGGAAGGCCGGATTGACCGCCTGTCCGTGGTATCCAACAAGTTCATCAACACCATGACCCAGCAGCCAACCGTGGAGCAATTGATTCCACTGGTGGCGACTCCGGATCAGGAACTCAAGCACCACTGGGACTACCTCTACGAACCAGACGCCAAAGAGCTGCTTGACGGCTTGATGGTGCGCTACGTGGAGTCGCAGGTGTACCAGGCGGTGGTCGAGAACAACGCAGCTGAACAAGCGGCGCGGATGATCGCGATGAAAAACGCTACCGATAACGCCGGTGATCTGATCAGCGATTTGCAGCTGATCTACAACAAGGCGCGTCAGGCTGCGATCACCCAAGAGATCTCGGAAATCGTCGGCGGCGCTGCCGCGGTTTAACGGTTCAAATATTCAGAGGATCCAGCTATGAGTAGCGGACGTATCGTTCAAATCATCGGCGCCGTTATCGACGTGGAATTCCCACGCGACAGCGTACCGAGCATCTACAACGCGCTGAAAGTACAAGGCGCGGAAACCACTCTGGAAGTTCAGCAGCAGCTGGGCGACGGCGTGGTTCGTACCATTGCGATGGGTTCCACCGAAGGCTTGAAGCGCGGTCTGGACGTTGTCGACACTGGCGCTGCCATCTCCGTACCGGTCGGTAAAGCGACCCTGGGCCGGATCATGGACGTACTGGGCAACCCGATTGACGAAGCTGGCCCGATCGACACCGAAGAGCGCTGGGGCATTCACCGTCCAGCACCTTCGTTCGCCGAACAAGCTGGCGGCAACGATCTGCTCGAAACCGGTATCAAGGTTATCGACCTGGTTTGCCCGTTCGCCAAAGGCGGTAAAGTCGGTCTGTTCGGTGGTGCCGGTGTAGGCAAAACCGTAAACATGATGGAACTGATCCGTAACATCGCCATCGAGCACAGCGGTTATTCCGTGTTCGCCGGTGTGGGTGAGCGTACTCGTGAGGGTAACGACTTCTACCACGAGATGAAGGACTCCAACGTTCTGGACAAAGTGGCACTGGTTTACGGTCAGATGAACGAGCCGCCGGGTAACCGTCTGCGCGTAGCACTGACTGGCCTGACCATGGCCGAGAAGTTCCGTGACGAAGGTAACGACGTTCTGCTGTTCGTCGACAACATCTACCGTTACACCTTGGCCGGTACTGAAGTATCCGCACTGCTGGGCCGTATGCCTTCCGCAGTAGGTTACCAGCCGACCCTGGCCGAAGAGATGGGCGTTCTGCAAGAACGTATCACTTCGACCAAAGAAGGTTCGATCACCTCGATCCAAGCGGTATACGTACCTGCGGATGACTTGACTGACCCGTCGCCTGCGACCACCTTCGCCCACTTGGACGCCACCGTCGTTCTGTCCCGTGACATCGCTTCCCTGGGTATCTACCCAGCGGTCGATCCACTCGACTCGACTTCGCGCCAGCTGGACCCGAACGTGATCGGCCAGGAGCACTACGACACCGCTCGCGGCGTTCAGTACGTGCTGCAGCGTTACAAAGAACTGAAGGACATCATTGCGATCCTGGGTATGGACGAGCTGTCGGAAGCCGACAAGCAGTTGGTAAACCGTGCTCGTAAGATCCAGCGTTTCTTGTCGCAGCCGTTCTTCGTGGCTGAAGTCTTCACCGGTGCTTCGGGTAAATACGTTTCCCTGAAAGACACCATTGCTGGCTTCAAAGGCATCCTCAACGGTGACTACGACCACCTGCCAGAACAAGCGTTCTACATGGTCGGCGGCATCGAAGAAGCGATCGAGAAAGCCAAGAAACTGTAATCTCGGCGCCCGGAAACGGGCGCTCATCAGGTTGAGGCAATCAGATGGCTATGACAGTCCATTGCGATATCGTCAGCGCGGAAGGGGAAATCTTCTCCGGTCTGGTAGAAATGGTGATTGCACACGGCGATCTGGGTGATCTTGGTATCGCCATGGGTCACGCACCGTTGATCACCAGCTTGAAGCCAGGTCCGATCACTCTGACCAAGCAAGGCGGGGAACGTGAGGTGTTTTACATCTCCGGCGGTTTCCTCGAGGTTCAGCCGAACATGGTCAAGGTACTTGCCGACACCGTGCAACGTGCTGGCGACCTGGATGAAGCCTCCGCTCAGGAAGCCGTCAAGGCTGCCGAGAAGGCCCTGAACGAAAAGGGTGCGGACTTCGACTACAGCGCTGCTGCTGTACGTCTGGCCGAGGCTGCAGCCCAGCTGCGCACGCTCCAGCAGATCCGCAAGAAGTAAGCGGCCTAGCCGCAATACTTCTAGCGCGATTGATTAAAAAGGGTAGCCTCGGCTACCCTTTTTCTTTTTCAGCAAAACACTTCTCTGGTCTGAAGTCGGACCGCCCAGGATTGGTAGCCATTCATGTCTCTTGAAATCGTCATTCTCGCCGCAGGCCAGGGCACCCGCATGCGTTCGGCTCTGCCCAAGGTTCTGCATCCGGTCGCAGGCAATTCCATGCTCGGTCATGTTATCCATAGCGCCCGGCAACTGGACCCCCAGCGTATTCACGTGGTGATCGGCCACGGCGCCGACGTGGTGCGTGAACGCCTGGCCGCGGATGACCTGAATTTCGTGTTGCAGGACAAACAACTGGGCACCGGCCACGCGACTGCGCAGGCCGTACCGTTCATCAGCGGCGACACCGTACTGATCCTCTACGGCGACGTACCGCTGATCGAAGTCGAAACCCTGCAACGCCTGCTCAAGCAAGTGGTACCTGGCCAGGTGGGCCTGCTCACCGTTGAGCTGGATGACCCAACCGGCTACGGCCGCATCGTGCGCGATGCGAGCGGCAAGGTTGCGGCCATCGTCGAGCACAAAGACGCCAGCGAAGCCCAACGCGCGATAACTGAAGGCAACACCGGCATTCTCGCCGTGCCGGCCAACATGCTGGCGGACTGGATGAGCCGCTTGTCCAACAACAATGCCCAGGGCGAGTACTACCTCACCGACGTCATTGAGATGGCCGTCAGTGACGGCCTGCTGGTTGCCACCGAGCAGCCCCATGACCCGATGGAAGTGCAGGGCGCCAACGACCGCAAGCAGCTTGCCGAGCTTGAGCGCCACTACCAACTGCGTGAAGGTCGCCGCCTGATGGCCCAGGGCGTAACCCTGCGTGATCCGGCGCGTTTCGACGTGCGCGGTGAAGTCAGCGTGGGCCGCGACGTGCTGATCGACATCAACGTAATCCTCGAGGGTCGTGTGATCATCGAAGATAACGTGGTAATTGGCCCTAACTGCGTAATCAAGGACAGCACCTTGCGCAAAGGCGTGGTGGTCAAGGCCAACAGCCATCTTGAGGGTGCAGTGATGGGCGAGGGTAGTGATGCCGGTCCGTTTGCGCGCCTTCGTCCGGGCAGTGTGCTGGGTGCCCGTGCGCACGTCGGCAACTTCGTTGAACTCAAGAACGCGAAAATGGGCGACGACGCCAAGGCCGGTCACTTGGCCTACCTCGGCGATGCGGTGATCGGCGCGCGCAGCAACATCGGCGCCGGTGCGATCACCTGCAACTACGATGGCGCCAACAAGTACCAGACCACCATTGGTGAGGATGTATTTATCGGCTCCAACAACTCGCTGATTGCGCCGGTCACCATTGGGGATGGTTCAAACACTGCGGCAGGTTCGACCATCAACCAGGATGTGGATAAGTCCCAACTGGCTGTTGCCCGCGCCCGCCAGCGCAACATCGACGGCTGGAAACGCCCGGTCAAAATCAAAAAGACCTGAGTTATCCACAACCTCACCAGCTAATGCTATCTCCTGTGGGAGCTGGCTTGCCTGCGATAGCGGTCTGGCATTCACGATGAATGTTGCCTGACACTCCGCCATCGCAGGCAAGGCAGCTCCCACATTGGTTGAGTGGTGTTAGTAAAAATCAGCGTAAAAATTACAGCTTGCCGCTTGACGATCTTTCGCCAATAGGTTTTGATTGTCTTCGCTATCTTTCGAAACGAAACTTATAACTACCATGTCGAAACGAAATACACCCCAACGACGCCACAACATTCTGACCCTGCTCAATGAACAGGGCGAAGTCAGCGTGGACGAATTGGCCAAACGTTTCGAAACGTCGGAAGTGACCATCCGCAAGGACCTCGCCGCCCTCGAAAGCAATGGCCTGCTGCTGCGCCGCTACGGTGGCGCGATCACCATGCCCCAAGAGCTGGTCGGTGATGCCGCCCAGCCCATCTCGGCGTACAAGCGCGCCATCGCCCGGGCGGCCGTCATGCGCTTGCGTGAACACGCGCGCATCATCATCGACAGCGGCAGCACCACCGCCGCCATGATCCCGGAGCTCGGCCACCAGCCGGGCCTGGTGGTGATGACCAACTCCCTGCACGTGGCCCGCGCGCTGAGCGAGCTGGAACATGAGCCGGTGTTATTGATGACCGGCGGCACCTGGGACCCGCATTCGGATTCATTCCAGGGCCAGGTCGCCGAACAAGTGCTGCGTTCCTATGATTTTGATCAGTTGTTTATCGGCGCCGACGGCATCGATCTGGAACGTGGCACCACCACCTTCAACGAACTGCTGGGCCTGAGCCGTGTAATGGCCGACGTCGCCCGTGAAGTGGTGGTGATGGTCGAATCCGACAAGATCGGCCGCAAGATCCCCAACCTGGAGCTGCCCTGGAGCAGCGTCCATACCCTTATTACCGATGATCGCCTGCCGCTTGAGGCCCGCGACCAGATCCAAGCCCGCGGCATTACGCTGATATGCGCGGCAATCATCTAGGAGATACACCATGTGTGGAATTGTAGGCGCAGTCGCTGAACGCAACGTCACCGCCATCCTGCTTGAAGGCCTCAAACGTCTGGAATACCGCGGCTATGACAGCGCCGGTGTAGCCGTATTTACCAACGCCGGCAAGCTCGAGCGCATGCGCCGCCCAGGCAAAGTCAGCGAGCTGGAACAAGCTTTGCTCGGCGAGCCGCTGGTGGGTCGTCTGGGTATCGCCCACACCCGTTGGGCCACCCACGGTGCACCGTGCGAACGTAACGCTCACCCGCATTTCTCCGGCGACCTGGCCGTGGTGCACAACGGCATTATCGAAAACCACGAAGTGCTGCGCGAACAGCTCAAGGGCCTGGGCTACGAGTTCACCTCGGACACCGACACCGAAGTCATCGCCCATCTGCTCAACCACAAGCTCAAGGACCTCGGCGACCTGACTGTCGCGCTCAAAGCCACCGTCAAGGAACTGCACGGCGCCTACGGCCTGGCCGTGGTCTGCGCCAGCCAACCCGACCGCGTGGTGGCTGCGCGCAGTGGCAGCCCGTTGGTGATTGGCCTGGGCCTGGGCGAAAACTTCCTTGCCTCCGACCAACTGGCCCTGCGCCAAGTGACTGACCGCTTCATGTACCTGGAAGAAGGTGATATCGCCGATATTCGCCGTGAAAGTGTGCAGATCTGGGACGTCAACGGCGTGCCGGTCGAGCGCGAAGCTGTGCAATACCGCGACGGTGCCGAGGCCGCTGATAAAGGCGAATTCCGCCACTTCATGCTCAAGGAAATCCACGAGCAACCGTCTGTGGTGCAACGCACCCTGGAAGGCCGCCTGAGCCAGAACCAAGTGCTGGTCAACGCCTTCGGCCCACAAGCCGCCGAGCTGTTCGCCAAAGTGCGCAATGTGCAGATCGTCGCCTGCGGCACCAGCTACCACGCCGGTATGGTTGCCCGTTACTGGCTCGAAGAACTGGCCGGCATCCCGTGCCAGGTCGAAGTCGCCAGCGAGTTCCGCTACCGCAAGGTGGTGGTGCAGCCCGACACCCTGTTCGTGACCATCTCCCAGTCCGGCGAAACGGCTGACACCCTGGCCGCGCTGCGTAATGCCAAAGAACTCGGCTTCCTTGGCAGCCTGGCAATCTGCAACGTCAGCATCAGCTCGCTGGTGCGCGAGTCCGACCTGACCCTGTTGACCCAGGCCGGTCGCGAAATCGGCGTGGCGTCCACCAAAGCCTTTACCACCCAACTCGTTGGCCTGTTGCTGCTGACCCTGTCCCTGGGCCAGGTGCGCGGCACCCTCGCCGAAGGCGTCGAAGCCACATTGGTTGAAGAACTGCGCCGCCTGCCGGCCCGTCTGGGCGAAGCCCTGGCCATGGACAGCACCGTGGAAAAAGTCGCCGAACTGTTCGCCGACAAAAACCACACCCTGTTCCTCGGCCGTGGCGCGCAATACCCGGTAGCGATGGAAGGCTCGCTCAAGCTCAAGGAAATCTCGTACATCCACGCCGAAGCCTACCCGGCCGGCGAACTCAAACACGGCCCATTGGCCCTGGTGGATGACGACATGCCGGTGGTCACCGTCGCGCCGAACAACGAACTGCTGGAAAAGCTCAAATCCAACCTGCAGGAAGTACGCGCGCGTGGCGGTCAGTTGATCGTGTTTGCCGACGAAAAGGCTGGCATGACCAATGGCGAAGGCACCCACGTGATCAACATGCCGCACATCCACGACACCCTGTCGCCGATCCTCTACACCATCCCGTTGCAGCTGCTGTCGTATTACGTTGCTGTGCTCAAGGGCACTGACGTTGACCAGCCGCGTAACCTGGCGAAGTCGGTGACGGTGGAGTAAGCGCTGCTGGCGTATCGGAAGGGGCTGGTTTTTGACAAAATATTTTGACACTAGACAAAATATTCTGACACCAGACAAGATATTTTGACACAATGCCTAAAGCCCCTGATTTCAGGGGCTTTTTCTTTTTTATGTCCTCCACCGTATGTCCGATTTTGGGTTGTGATCTTGCTAGAGGCGTAGTCTGTTACAGGACTTAGACTTATTCACAGCGCTGATATTTTCCTAGGACTTTTTGTGCACATTCCATTTTTGAGGATATGTGGAGGCCGCAGAAGGCATGGGAGGTTGGCTTGCGTGGTCGTAGCTTCAAGACGCAGTCCGATATTGATCGGTGCGGATTTCGGAACACCGTGACCGGCCGTTTCGGTTGATCGTGACCGCTCATTTCGCTAACGCGTGACCGCTCATTTCGGTAGCAACGTGACCGATTCTCCGCCTGTTCCGAAACAGGTGGTCAC
>NZ_JAAQWK010000023.1:0-119809 GCF_012985445.1 Pseudomonas sp. WS 5532 | reverse complement strand
GCAATTTTGCTGAAAGTACTCAGCGTCTGTTTTTGGGGCTGCTTCGCAGCCCAACGCAGGACAAGCCTGCTCGCCACAGGAGAAATAGGCTGCTTTTAAAAGTTGTGTAGATACCTATGCTCATCGCGGGCAAGCCCGGCTCCCACAAGGGGCCGCATTCCTCCTGTGGGAGCCGGGCTTGCCCGCGATAGCGATCTGACTGACGCCGGCACCCAATAGCCGTTCGCATTTCGCGAACGCTCCTTGCCAACTGACGGTTGGATTTATCTTCCCTCTGTCCTCTAGCCTTGGCTGCGTATTCCAAGAACAAGAGGACCATCCCATGACAGCGCCATTGAGCGGTATCAAGGTGATTGAAATCGGCACGCTGATTGCCGCGCCGTTCGCTGCGCGGATGCTGGCCGAGTTCGGCGCCGAGGTGATCAAGATCGAAGCCATGGGCCAGGGCGACCCGCTTCGTAAATGGCGAAAGCTGCACGAAGGCACGTCGCTGTGGTGGTACCTGCAATCGCGTAACAAAAAGTCGCTCGCCCTGGACCTCAAGTCCCCGGAAGGCCTGGGGTTGATCAAGCAATTGCTGGGCGACGCCGACGTGCTGATCGAAAACCTGCGCCCTGGCGGCCTGGAGAAACTCGGCCTGGGTTGGGACGTGCTGCATGCGCTGAACCCCAAGCTGACTCTGGTGCGTATCTCCGGCTACGGCCAGACCGGGCCTTACCGCGATCGCCCAGGGTTTGGTGCGATCGGTGAGGCCATGGGCGGCATTCGCTACACCACCGGCAACCCCGACTCTCCGCCGGCGCGGGTTGGCGTCAGCCTGGGTGACTCTCTCGCCTCGTTGCACGCGGTGATCGGCGCGCTGATGTCGCTGCTGCGGGTCAAGACCGGGCAGGGCGAGGGGCAGGTTGTCGATGTGTCACTGGCCGAAAGTGTGTTCAACCTGATGGAAAGCCTGGTGCCCGAATACGACATGCTCGGCCATGTGCGTGAGCGCAGCGGCGGCGCCTTGCCGGGTATTGCGCCGTCCAACACCTACCTGACTGCCGACGGCGCCTATGTGGTGATCGCCGGCAACAGTGACCCGATCTACAAGCGTCTGATGCACACCATCGGCCGTGCCGACCTGGCTGAAGCGCCGGAGTTTGCCCACAACGACGGCCGCGCCGCCAAAAGTGGCCTGCTCGATGCGGCCATTACCCACTGGACCAGCAGCCTGCCTATCGACCAGGTGCTCAGCGCGCTCGAAGCCGCCGAGGTGCCGGCCGGGCGCATTTACTCGGTGGCCGATATCGTCAGCGACCCGCACTACCTGGCGCGTGACATGCTGCTCAATGCCCAATTGCCCGGCGGCGTGTCGGTGAAGATGCCCGGCATTGTGCCCAAACTTTCTGAAACCCCCGGTGGTGTGAACTGGCAAGGCCCGACCCTGGGCCAGCACACCGATGACATCCTTGGCAGCCTGGGCCTTACCGGCGCCGATATCCAGCGCTTGAAAACCGCGGGAGTGGTGCAATGATCACTGATTATTCTGACGCGCTGATCGTGCAGGAAGTGTCCCCGCGCGATGGCTTGCAAATCGAACCGACGTGGGTTGAAACCGCCGACAAGATCACGCTGATCAACGCGCTGGCGCAGGCCGGTTTTTCGCGAATCGAGGCGGGCTCGTTCGTGTCGCCCAAGGCCATTCCCGCGTTGCGTGATGGCGAGCAGGTGTTCCAGGGCATTGAGCGCCGGGCCGGTGTGATTTATGTGGCGCTGATCCCCAACCTCAAGGGCGCCCAGCGCGCCATCGAGTCGCGCGCCGATGAGCTGAACCTGGTGATGTCCGCCAGCCAGACCCACAACCTGGCGAATATGCGCATGCGTTGCGAGGCATCGTTGGCGGCGTTTGGCGATATCGTCAGCTTTGCCGCCGACCACCCGGTGCGGCTCAACGGCAGCATTGCCACCACCTTTGGCTGCCCGTTCGAAGGCAAGATCGATGAAGACCGCGTGCTGCAAATAGTCGACGCCTATCGCGAGTTGGGCATTCGGGGCATCACGTTGGCCGACACCACCGGCATGGCCAATCCGCGACAGGTCGAACGTTTGGTCAAGCGCGTGCTGCAACAGGTGCCGGCCAGCGATCTGACCCTGCATTTTCACAATACCCGTGGCCTGGGTTTGTGCAATGTGCTGGCCGCTTACGAGGCTGGAGCCCGCCGGTTTGATGCGGCATTGGGTGGCCTCGGCGGTTGCCCGTTTGCACCGGGCGCGTCAGGCAATATCTGCACCGAAGATTTGGTCAACCTCTGCGAAGAGGTCGGCATTCACACCGGCATCGACCTGCCGCACCTGTTGCAAATGTCCCGTCGCTTGCCGGCCTTGCTTGGGCATGAACTGCCCGGCCAAGTCGCCAAGGCCGGGCGCAATGGCGACCTGCACCCGCCACCGGCTTACATCGCCACGCTGTAACGCGCTACCAGACAACAAAAACAATCGGGCGCCTGTGAGCAGCCCGCTGGAGAGAAACCATGAGCACTAATACGTTAGAGGCCGGCGTGCGCCCGGCCGCTGAAATCGATGCCGAAAAAGCCCTGGTCAGTAAGGTCGCCTGGCGCCTGATGCCGCTGATCATGGTGTGCTACCTGTTCGCGTTTTTTGACCGCATCAACATCAGCTTCGCCAAGTTCCAGCTGCAAACCGACCTGAGCCTGAGCGACACCGCCTATGGCCTGGGCGCCGGCTTGTTTGTGGTGGGTTATGTGCTGTTCGAAGTGCCGAGCAACATGATGCTCTACAAGGTCGGTGCCCGCCGCTGGATCGCGCGCATCATGATGTCGTGGGGCCTGGCCACGGCGGCCATGGTGTTTGTCACCGCCGAATGGCAGTTCTATGGCCTGCGCTTCATCATCGGCGCAATGGAGGCGGGGTTTGCGCCTGGCGTGCTGTATTACCTGACGCTGTGGTTCCCGCAGCACTTTCGTGGGCGCATCACCTCGATGCTGTTCCTGGCCTCGGCTTTCGCCGGTTTAGTCGGCGCGCCATTTTCCGGCCTGGTGCTGGAACACCTCGACGGCGTACTGCAAATGCGCGGCTGGCACTGGCTGTTCCTGCTCGGCGGCTTGCCCTGCATCGGCCTGGGTTTTCTGGTGCTGACCTTGCTCAAGGACCGCATTGAAGACGCGCATTGGCTGACGCCTGCCGAGAAAACCCTGCTGTCGAGTCGCATCGCCAAGCATGAGCCGAACGCGCACGGTGGCTCGTTGCTCTCGGCGATCCGCATTCCAGGGTTTTTGATGCTTGGGTTTATCTACTTTCTGATCCAGGTGGCGTCTTACGGCCTCAACTTCTGGGCGCCACAGTTGATCCGCAGTGCCGGCACCCAGAGCCCGGTGATGATCGGCCTGCTCACCGCCATTCCCTATGTGTGCGGGGCGATCAGCATGGTGGTGATCGGGCGACTGTCGGACGCCACCGGTGAGCGCCGCAAGTTTGTCTGCGGCCTGGTGGTACTGGGCGCCATTGGCTTCTTCTGCGCCGGGATCTTTGCCGACCACACCACCTTCCTGATCATCGCCCTGGGCCTGTTGGGCGCGGGCATCATTGCCTCGATCCCCACCTTCTGGACGCTGCCGCCCAAATTGCTGGCTGGCGCCGGTGCGGGTGCGGCCGGTGGCATTGCGGTGATCAACACCCTCGGGCAGTTCGGCGGTATTGTCAGCCCGGTGATGGTGGGGCGCATCAAGGACCTCACCGGCAGCACCACGCCGGCGCTGTATGTGATCGGCGTGTGTGCGCTGTTGGCGGCGGCGCTGCTGCTGTGGGGCTTGCCACAAAAACTGCGCACGCTCGACAGGGGCTGATCAGCCTGCCGTGGCAAGGGCGCGGGCCGGTGTGGCGCTGAACTGAATCAACACCACCCCGCCAATCAACAACAACGCCCCCAGCACGCGGGGCGTTGTCAGTTGGCGTTCCATCAGGCCGAACAGGCCAAAGTGATCGAGCAGCAGCGAAGCGAGAATCTGCCCGGCCATGGCCAGCGCAATAAACCCTGACGCGCCGAGCTTGGGCAGCAACATCAGCGCCAGCGAAATAAAGCACACGCCAAACGCGCCTCCGGCCCATATCCACAGCGGCGCCTTGGTGATAAAGGCCAGGCTCGGCAAGGGCAGGCGCAGCGCGATGATGACCGGCAGCAACACAATATTGCTCACCAGCAGTGACGCCAGCGTGGCCCACAACGGGTGCCCCAGCCCGCGCCCGAGGCTTGCGTTGATCGCACTCTGAAACGGCACCACCGCGCCGGCGATCACCGCCAGTGCCAACAGACCTACCCAATGCAACGTCGTCATCTCAGTTCTCCCAGAGGTTTTGCTGGACTCTAGGCTATTCGTCGCGCAAATTTAAATTCCAAGTTCTTATGCTGAGCATGCAGCTGATGAATGACCTGCGTCGCATCGACCTCAACCTGCTGGTGATCCTCGACGCCTTGCTCAGCGAGCAACACGTCACCCGCGCCGGCGAGCGCCTGCACCTGAGCCAGCCGGCGGTCAGCCATGCGCTGGCGCGCTTGCGTGATCTGCTTGGTGACCCATTGCTGGTGCGCCAGGGCGGTGCCTTGGTGCCGACCGCCCGCGCCCTGGAGCTGGCCGCGCCACTGGCCGAAGCCCTGGCCCAAGTGCAGGCGCTGCTGGCGCCCAACCGGTTTGATCCAGCATCGGCCAAGCGCCGGTTTCGTGTGGCGATGTCGGACTACAGCGCGGCGATTTTCCTGCCGGGGCTGGTCCGCACCTTGCGCCGTGAAGCGCCTGGCATCGACCTGCAAATCGTCCAGGCCAGCCGCGAAGGCATGGTCGATGGCGTGCTCAATGGTGACCTCGACCTGGCCGCCGGGGTGTTCCCCGACATGCCCGCCGAACTGCGCACCACGCCGTTATTCGAAGAGCATTACACCTGCCTGATTGACCGCGAAAGCCTGCCGAAAAACGGCGTGCTCGATCTGCCCGCTTACCTGTCGCGTCCGCATGTGTTGCTGGAAATGCGCGGCAGTGGCACCCCGGAGATCGAACGGGCGTTGACGGCAATTCGTGAGCGCCGGCATGTGGCGATCAGCCTGCCGCACTGGGGCGTGGCACCGCAGTTGATCCAGGGCACAGACCTGATTTTGACGGTGTCATCCAGAGGCTTGCTCAACATCGATCAGCAGCACCTGCTGGCTGTGCCGCCGCCGTTTCATATCCCTTCGTTTGCGTTTGAGTTGGCGTGGCATGCGCGGCGGGGCGGGGATTCGGGGTTGCAGTGGTTGATGGGGCAGGTGCAGGGTGTATTGTCCGTCTGAACCGTGGCTACCAGGAAGCGGGTGGCTGGCGGCGTGTATGAAAAATTCGCATCACCTGTAACCGGCCATCTCGAATACGGTAGGGAACGATATAGGGCCATCGGGGCACTACCCATTCGCGCGTGCCGGGCACTCTGCCTTCTTTGCCCATTGCCGGAAATTCAGCGACATGTTCAAGCCCGGTCAAGATCGCCTGCACGAACTCATGGGCAGCTTTCGGGTTTTCTTCGGCAATGTAGGCCGCTTCATCGTCAAGATTCCTGAGGGCAGCCCTCAGCCAATCAACCTGCATTGTTACGCCATTTATCGGCGACTGCTTTTACTTCGGCCGCTGTCGCAAAGTCGCCCGCATCAGCTTCTTTCAATGCTTTTTGAATTTCCTCTATTTGCCAGGCCTCACGCGTCAGGTATTCGCGTAATGCATCTACGGCTAGAAAGGATTTGCTGCGCCCTGTCGCCTTGGCGAGACTGGCAAGCGTGTCGGCGACGTCTTCCGGTATGCGTAGAGACATAACAGACATAAGAGCCTCGATGTAGTGATGTGTAGTGCAACATACTACATCGTCATCGCAAAAACGGTTTGCCCCGTTCGTCACTGGGTGAATAGATAAAAGGACATTCCATGCTCTGCGGCCTTAACCACCTGACCCTTGCCGTCACCGACCTGAACCGCAGCATCGGCTTCTACCATCAATTGTTGCAACTTCGGCTCGATGCGACCTGGGACGGCGGCGCCTATTTGTCCCTACCCGGTTTATGGCTGTGCTTGTCCCTCGACCCATTGCGCTCGCCAGAGCCTGCGGCTGAATACACGCACTACGCGTTTACCGCCGATACCGGTGATTTTGCGGCGCTGGTGGCGCGCCTGCGCGCTGCGCAGGTGCGGGAATGGCGCGACAACCGCAGTGAAGGCGCGTCGTTCTACTTTCTCGACCCCGATGGCCACAAGCTCGAAGCCCACGTCGGCGATCTGGCCTCACGTTTGCAGGCCTGTCGCGCCAAGCCTTATGCAGGAATGAAGTTTTACCCGTAGCGGCGGAACGTGCAGAATCGATCCACCTCATCACCGTCTATCAGAGTCGCGCCCATGACCCTATCCCTGCTGTTCGCCGTGCTTGCTTCGGGTTTTATCTATGGCATTACGCCCGGTCCGGGCGTGCTCGCCGTATTCGGTATCGGCGCTGCCCGTGGTCGCCGTGCCGGGGCGGGTTTTTTGTGCGGGCATTTGCTCGGTGACGTGGTGTGGTGCAGCACGGCGTTGATTGCCATCGTGGGCGCGCGGGAAGTGGGCAGCACAGCCTTTGATGCACTGGGCGTGCTCAGCGGTTTATACCTGTTCTGGCTCGGCTGGCGTGCGATCCGTACCCAGCGGCGCAGCAGCGATGCACCTCAGGGCGCGGCGCGGCACCCGTTCTGGCACGGCATTGTGTTCGGTCTCACCAACCCCAAGGCTTACCCGGTGGCCGTGGCGACCTTCACCGCGTTGTTGTCCAGCCGTGCCGAGTTGCTGACGTGGGCGATGCTGCCGTCGTTGATCTTCCTGAGCTTTATCGGTGGCCTGCTGGCCTATGCCATTCTGATCGGCGTGGTCGGCGCCCAACGTGTGCGCACCGTGTATCAGCGCCATGAAATCCTTATCACCAAACTCTGTGGCGTGATGTTTATCGGCTTCGCCATCAATGCCCTGGCGCATGCGTTGCCGGGCCTGTTTGGCAGCAAACCGGCCTGATACAGCACGACCGTTCGTCGCACTGGCGAGTTTTTTCTAAACCTTTGCCGCCCTGAAAATTCGAATTCAGGGCGGGGCGTCTGTTCCCGCACCTATTTTTGACCTGGAGGAACCCATCATGAGCCGCATGGCTATCCGGTTACGCACCGCCAGTTTCGCGATGCTGCTGGGCCTCGGCGCCAGCAATGCTTTCGCCCAGTCGCCTGCTGAATTCATCGAGCAGGCTTCGGCCAAAGGGATGGCCGATATCGAAACCAGTCGCATGGCCCACGCCAGAACCTCGTCCCAGGAAATCAAGGACTACACCATCGAGGTGATCAACGAACGCACCCAGGCTAACCAGCACCTGGCAGCCATCGCCAAGAAACTCGACTTGCCGGTGGCCCCGCGCGAGAAGATCGTCGATAAAGCCGAAACCTTGATGCCCGAACTCAAGGACGGCGACTCCTTCGACGCGGCCTACACCGCGCAACAGGTCAAGGAAAACGAAGACGCCATTGCCCTGTTCAAACAGGAAGGCGCGGCGTCGGATGTGCCGGAAATCAAAGCGCTGGTGGATGAAACGCTGCCCAAGCTGGAGGAGCGCCTGCAAAAGGCCCGTGCCTTGGCGTCAACCTATGGCAAAGGTCATCAAGGCGACGGTTGAGTCCGTCACTTGAGATAGAAAACGGCGGTTGGACTTTCTCCAACCGCCGTTTTTTTATGCCTGGTTCAGATCGGTTTTGTTGGTCACCGCATCGTCGACTACTTCGCCGCAACTGCTGTTGAGGCTGACATTGCCTGCGGCGCCGATGCTGCGGTATTCGCTGCGCAGTTTTTCCAGTTCCTTACGGTCCAGGCCATCGAGGCTCAGCACGGCGTTTTGCGCATCCTTGGAGACGCGCAGCAACTCGTCGATCTTGATATGCAGGATGTCGTTGTCGCGGTTTTGCGTGTTCTGGATCAGGAACACCATCAGGAAGGTGATGATGGTGGTCGAGGTATTGATGATCAGTTGCCAGGTGTCGTTGTAGTGGAAATATGGCCCGCTGAGGCTCCACAGGAAAATCAGTGCGACAGCCACGTAGAACGTGCGGGCACTGCCTGCCCAGCGGGACAGAGATTGGGAGACTGCAGAGAATTTCATGACCGTTTTTCCTTGACCGGAGGGTGATGAAATTATGGACCGCAGGCCCGCTTCGAAATTTCTTTTTACATTTTAGGGTTAGAACAATGCCGTGCTTTTTCCTCCGGCTATCTTAGGAATTGGCCTACTGCGCCTTTGAATGGCGGGAGCAAGACTGGTTTTTTTTATCCGGATGTTCTCCCATGCACGCTAACGCCGCCTGCGATTTGCCCACGCTCTACGGTAAAACCGAAGAGCATTTTTTTGCCGCGGTGTGCCCAACGCATCGTCGATACAGCGGCGGCATCAATGCTTATTTCACGGATGAGTATTTCAGCCCGTTCAATTTGTTGTTTATCCGGGTTGGCAGCACTTTGCTGGATAACGCTTTGGCCGCACCGCTGGAGCTTATCCGG
The DNA here is from genome assembly GCF_012985445.1 of Pseudomonas sp. WS 5532. Taxonomy (NCBI): domain Bacteria; kingdom Pseudomonadati; phylum Pseudomonadota; class Gammaproteobacteria; order Pseudomonadales; family Pseudomonadaceae; genus Pseudomonas; species Pseudomonas sp. WS 5532. The sequence continues at coordinate 111,239 of NZ_JAAQWK010000023.1, read as the reverse complement.
CGTACCACGCAGGCAATACGCGTGGTGATCCATGAGGAACAGGTCGAAGCGCTGGGTGAGGTGTTTTTGGCACACGGCTTTAAGCCGGTCGAAAAGACCACCGCGATGGTGGGTGACCTGGCGTGCCTGGCGCCATGGGTGGGCGAGAGCGGTGTGCAGGTCCAGCTCACGCGGAACATGAACGATTGGGCTGAGCCCTTTGGCAGTGCGTTCATGAGGCTGCCCGAGGAGGTTGCGCGTTATCAGGTCCGCCACCAGCGGGCCCTGGACGCGGGTGAGGCGCTTTACCACTTCATCTTGTCCGATGAGGGGCAGGTAAGGTCTTCGCTGGTGCTGTCCCTGTGTGATGGTGAGGCCCGGCTTAGCGATATCGGCACACTCATGGGCTTGCGTGGCAGAGGGTACGCCACTCGATTGATCCATGCCGCTCTGCTGCACGCGTCGAGCCTCGGGGCCCTGCGATGCTTTCTAGAAGCCTCGCAGGGTGCCTTCGCGCTGTACCGGCAACTAGGTTTCGAACCTTTGTACGAGTGCCAGGCCTTTACCCGTGACGCCCTTGCAGACGCGTAATCAGAGGGCCAGCTTTGCCTGGCCGCGATCCTCAAGCGCCAGCAAATACTGCTTGGCCTCAAGCCCACCGGCAAACCCGGTCAGCCCGCCCGAAGCACCGATCACCCGGTGGCAGGGCGCGACGATCGAGATGGGGTTGCGGCCATTGGCTGCGCCTACCGCGCGCACGGCCTTGGGGTTGCCGATCTGCTGGGCAATCTGGCTGTAGCTGCGGGTTTCGCCGAAGGGGATGGTCAGCAGTGCCTGCCAGACTTGTTTTTGGAAATCGGTGCCGTCGAAGTCCAACGCCAGATCGAACTGATTGCGGGTGCCGGTAAAGTATTCCCGTAGCTGGCGCTCGGCTTCCAATAACACCGGGCTGTCGTCGGCTAGATGCAACTCGCCCAGACGCACGCGATTGGCGCGTTCTTTTTCCCACAGGATGGCGCTGAGTTTGCCGTTGCGCGCCACCAGGGTGAGCTGGCCGACGGGGGAAGGCATGAGCTTGTATTGGTAGGGCATGAGCGGGCTCCTTGACGATGTAGGGGGCCACTATCCACCTTGTGGGCGGTTGGGAAACCCAGTTTCTTGCGGTCAAATTCTACTGGGACTAAATGCTCCAGTGAATCCAGTTACCGGAACCATAGGCCCAAGCGACGAAATAGATGAACCAGACGATCGAGGGCGTCGACAGTGCTACCCATGAACCGAGGTTAAGTAGCGCAAGTGCGGTTGCGCAGAGTGTGATGCCTCGGCTGGCGTTCTGCCTTGAATACCAGACGCCATAGATGGATCCCGCCAGAGCCGCTATCGACGCCAGGCTCCTCAGGCCGAAAGGGATTGGCGTCAGCGGTAACAGCAGTGGAATGATCAATACCAGCCCCACCACCTTTCTAACGACTTGGCTCTCAGTTTTTTGTACAGGCACGCGCATTGGCTCTGCTCATGGGTAAGATATGTGCGTATTTTTAACGAAGGTCGTCTTCGTCGCTTTAGGAATTTACTTAAGTCAATGTTCCTGCTGCAGAACCTTTAGTGCTGCCGATGCCAGAAAGCCGGAACGGCTTTTTTCTTCAGGATGATGCAACACGTATTCATCAATTCGATTCAGCAGGTAACCCGGCAGGGTGATATTGAGCTTCTGCGCTTTGCCCAGATATTTAGTGACATCAATATCAACCACGGCCCAAATGCAGCCGGCATATTCCGGGTTGGCCGCGTGCAGGGTGACTTTTTGAGCGGTGGGAATCGGCGCGCCATCCTCTGCAAGGATTTCAAAGTGCCCTTCGATCGCTTCGCGGGCCATGGCCATGGCGTCGTCCAGGTCGTCGCCGGCGGAGTAGCAGCCAGGAATATCCGGCACTTCCACACCCCAGGCGTGGTCCTCGTCACCGGTTGAAATTGCGATGGGGTAAAGCATGTCTATTGCTCTCCAGGGGCGCTCAGCTCAGCAGCGCCTGTTTCAAAATGCTCTTGGCGGTCTTGTCCAACAGGTCTTTCTTTGGATGAGGAATCGTCACCAGCCCCGGTTTGGTCGGGTGTTTGAAGTGGTGGTGACTGCCTCGGGTGCGTACCAGGTACCAGCCATCCGCAACAATGTGACCTATCAAATATCGGCTATCCACAGCACCTCCTTGTGGTGTGTGTTGGTGGTGACTATAACCACTGAAAATAAATTATCAACACTCTACCTACCGACGGCTGACGACCGGCGTTTCGGTAAGTGCTGAATGAAGTGTATGAGCCTTTGAAAACGGCGTCTTAGAGAGGTATTGCGGGGATTTTCGAAGTGTTACTCGTTGTTTAAGACATGGGCGAGAACGGCGAGAAATGCGTCAGCCAACAGGCTTTTTCTGGCCGCAGGCGTCAGCACCAACAGCTGCGCACAGGCATCCACCTCGACCATGGGCTTATAGGTGACACCCTTGTTCATCAAGCTCTGCGTGCATTCGGGCACCAATGCCACGCCTTGCCCGGCGGCCACCAACGCAATGATCGAAGTGATCTGCCGCCCGGTCGGCCCCGCACGCAGGGGCACGCCGTGATGTCGGTACAACTGCTCGATCGACTGGTTCAACCCCGACCCGTAATCGGGCGGAAACAGAATCAGCGGGTAAGCACTGAGCTGCGCCAGGCTCACCTGCGTTTGGCCGGCTAACGGACTTTCACTGGAAACCGCCGCCCACAAGCGCTCCTCACCCAGCGACAGCGCTCGCACGGCCTGGCTTTGCGGCAGCAGACGACTCAGGCCGACATCCAGGCGCCCATCTGCCACCTGTGCGCCCAGGCTGCCGGAAGCGCACTCCACCAAGGTCAACTGCACATCGGGAAAACCCTGGGCGAAGGCCTGGATCGCCTGGCTGAACAGGTCCGACAGCGCGATCGAACTGACGTAACCCAAGGTCAGTTGCCCGGCGGTCCCGGCGGCCAATTTACCGGCGATTACCTGTGCCAGCTCCACCTGTTCCAACACGCTACGCGCATAGGGCAAGAACGAACGGCCCTGGGCGGTGAGGGAAACCGTGCGGCTGGTGCGATCAAACAACTTGAAGCCCAACTCCGTTTCCAGCGCCGAGATCTGCCGGGTCAACGGCGGCTGGGCCAGGTGCAGGCGAAGGGCTGCGCGACCGAAGTGCAGTTCTTCGGCGACCGTCAGAAAGTAACGCAGCTTGCGTAGGTCGAGCATCCTGATCCCTGGGTATTGATCGGTTCGAATTCGGTATTGGTTTAAGACCCGCTGGCCATTCTATAAAGACCTCACAAAATAAAACGAGAGGTTTCATGAAACCGCGCCTGCATTGTGCCCGTCTTGCCCTGTTCCTGTGTGGCTGCGCGGCGTTTCTAAACCTGTATGCCACCCAGAGCATCCTGACCACGTTCGCCGAGCAGTTTCATATCAGCGCCAGGGCGGCGGGCTGGAGTATCACGGTCACCACCCTGGCGGTGGCAGTGACCGCGCCATTTGTCGGCCGGCTGACCGGGCGTTTCCAGCAGCGTACGGTCATCGCTGTGACCGCGCTGTTACTGGCCGTGCCCGCGCTGATGACCGCCTACGCCGGCAGCTTTGTCGAAGTGTTGGTGTGGCGCTTTGTGGAAGGCATGTTGATCCCGGTGGTGTTTGCCACCAGCGTGGCTTACATCGGCGACCGCTGGCACGGCGCCACGGTGACCGAAGTCACCAGCCTCTATGTGGCGGGCACCGTACTGGGCGGGTTCGCCGGGCGCTTCGTCACCGGCGTGATGACCGAATATGTCGGCTGGCGCGAGGCCTTTGAATTGTTGGCCGTATTGAGTCTGATGGTCGGTGGGTTCATTCAGTTTTTGCTGCCCGATAACCCGCCGCGAGTCGCACCGGTCAAGGCTGCTTCGTCAGGCGTTTTTCGCAAGCCATTGGTAGCTGCCTACGCCGTAGGGTTTTGTGTGTTGTTCTCCCAGGTTGCGGCATTTACCTACGCGGGACTCTACCTTGGCCTACCGCCTTTCAACCTCGGGCCTGCGGCCTTGGGCACGCTGTACATGGTGTTTCTGCTGGCCTTGATCGTGATCCCTATCGCCGGCCGCCTCAGCAAAGCGCGGCCCCACGCCGAGCTGCTGGCTGTGGCTGCCGTGCTGGGTATCAGTGGCTCGGCACTGACCCTGGCGCCGTCGCTGGGGTGCATCGTGGCGGGCCTGGCGCTCAGTTCGACCGGTGTCTTTCTCGCCCAGGCCGCCGCCAACGCGTTCATCAGTGCCACCGCGCAGGCCAACAAGGCAGGCGCCGTGGGCGTTTACCTCACCTGTTATTACCTGGGCGGCAGTTGTGGTGCCATCGTCCCCGCCTTGATGTGGGAGCGCTGGGGCTGGGCTGGGTGTGTAGCGCTGATTATCGGCTTTCAACTGCTGACGTTGCTGATCGCCCTGACGGGCTGGAAGCCCCTTAAACCTGAGTTGATCCAAGCATCATGACCGACACCAGCGCTGTGCCTGCCCGCGAAACCTCAAACCGCCGCCGCTCGCTGATCGCCGGGTGCGGCGCCCATGCCGTACACGATGGCCTCACGGATGTGATCTACGTGTTGCTGCCGATCTGGCAGGCACAGTTCGCTCTTTCCTACGCGCAGATCGGGCTGTTGCGCGGTGCCTATTCCGGGATGATGGCCGTGTTTCAGCTGATGGCCAGCCGCGCCGCCCGACGATGGGGGCGCATGCCGATGCTGGTGGGCGGCACGGCGCTTGCTGGCGTCGCTTATTTGTTGGTGGGGCAGGCCACTGGGCTGATCATGCTGCTATTGGCGTTGCTGTTAGGCGGTTTGGGCGCCAGCACCCAACACCCATTAGCCTCTTCGATGATTACTGATGCTTATGAGGACGGCGGCGGGGTCAAGCAAGCCTTGTCCCAATACAACTTTTCCGGCGATATCGGCAAAACCCTGATCCCGGGGTTGGTCGGCTTGCTGCTCACCGTCATCAGTTGGCGCGCCAGTGCCACACTGTTGGGCTTGCTCGGCGTGGCGGCGGCGGGGTTGTTGTGGTGGCTGGTGCCTGCGCAAATGTCCGAAACCGCTTCTGTAAAAAAAGCCAAACCCCTCAGCGGAACCGGTTCCATTACCGGCCTGCGCGCCCTGATGCTTACCGGCACGCTCGACAGCGCCGTGCGCATGGGCTTTCTCACCTTCCTGCCGTTTCTGCTGCAAGCCAAAGGCGCGGGAACTGCCGGCATCGGCCTGGCGTTGACGCTGCTGTTTATCGGTGGCGCGTTCGGCAAATTGCTCTGCGGCTACCTCGGTGCCCGCATCGGCATGATGAAAACCGTATGGCTGACGGAAACCAGCACGGCGCTGCTGATCATTGCCGCCGTGTACCTGCCGCTGAATGGGCTGATGGTGATGCTGCCGCTGCTAGGGTTGGTGCTCAATGGCACCTCCTCAGTGCTGTACGGCGCCGTGCCGGACCTGGCAGCGGCGGGAAAACGCGAGCAGGCGTTTGCTGTGTTCTACACCGGTACGATCGGCGGCGGCGCGCTGGCGCCGGTTCTGTTTGGTGGTGTGGGCGATGCACTGGGCGTGCCGGTGGCGGTGATGGTATTGGCGGGCATGTTGTTGGTGACGTTGCCGCTGGCGTGGGTGGTGCAGCGGGGGTGTGCGCCTCAAACAATCGAATAATTGCTGGTATGCCCAGGCCGAGCCAACAGATCAATGCCCAGTGAGTGAAGCACCTTCAGAACCGTTTCAAAACGAGGTTTTGCGCCCGGGGCAAATGCCTTGTACAAGCTCTCGCGCCCTACGCCCGCATCCGTGGCGATCTTTGTCATGCCACGGGCTTTGGCGACGTAGCCTACGGCGCGAAGGAACTCTTCGTTGTCACCGTCAGCCAGCACCTGAGAAAGGTATTCGCTGATGGCCTCATCACTGTCGAGCAGCTCGGCCATATCAAATGTCGTCAGTGTTTGAGTCATGATCAAACCTCCTTTGCTAATTTTTTTGCTCGCCGGATATCGGCCTCTTGTGAGGACTTGTCGCCACCTGCCAGCAAGATGACAACCTCCCTGCCGCGCAGGGTGAAATAAACGCGATAACCTGCACCTACGTCTATCCGCATCTCTGAAACACCGCCGCCCAGCACCTTGAAATCCCCCAGATTGCCCACACTGGCTCGCTCGATACGTCGAGCAATGGTGATTTTTGCTCGCAGATCGCGAATTGCCGAGCACCATTGAGTGAAGGCTTGGGTTTGCTGGATCGAATAACGCACGGGGCCTCACAGAATCTCACTGTATCTACTTGGATACGGGTTGGCAAGAGACACGTCAGTGTCGAAGGCTGGGGAGAGTGATGCGAGGGCGTGCCGGTTTCAAACGTTCTTCAGGGTTTTCCTATTGCCAGAATTTACAGTCTGAAAGAGAACGGTACAGCGGTCCCGAATGTTGCGTTATTGCCTACACAACACACAGAATCGTCTGAGTTGTACGCCTTGGACGAGCGCTTTAAGGTTCGTCTGCCGCTGCCCATCAGCGGTCGGGTTTAGTAGCCCGATTTGATCAACGGCGTATGGCTGTCCTATCAGTCAGGCATCTCGATGTCTGTCCTCAATGGTGGCTGTACGCAGGGCACTTTCGGGTGCGCCGGTTTCGTTGATCCGCCGGTCTACTAACCTGCATACAGCCGCCACCCATTGTTTAGTAGCTCTGGAAGGTGGTCCTTACCGAGGATCAACAGATGTGTACTGACTCCTGCAACCCAACCGCGACCCTGTTCAGCGTTCGCCCTGAAGCCAACACCGAAGCCTTGCTCGCCAACGCCTACGAAACCATTGCTGGCGCGGGTGCCATGACCAACGAGTTCGCCGAAAGCCTGCCTTCTCAACATCGCTACCTGGCCTTGGCCATTCAGCAAATGATCGAACTGGGGCTGATGCTGGTAGAAGCGGCGCAAGACCGCGTGGACCGCGCCGCGTAGGTTTTTCACGCCCTGCAACAGGCTTGCCTTCCCAGGCCGCACATACCAAGGGGAAGGGGAGCCATCAGAACTGCAGCTGGCCGAGGTCGGTGACCGCGACTGCTTCTTCAACCAGATCATGGGTGTCCGACTGTAAATTTTTTCATGATTTCAGTTTGGCGTTTCTGGGCGTAGGGGAGTATCAGGGCACGGCAAACAGATGAAACGCACTTGTATGAGTCCCATTGTGGGACTAGGATCATTCTATGAGAATCATCGCGATTAGCCAGCTCAAGACTTTTTGGCGGAAACACCCGGATTCAGAGCAACCCCTCCTTGCCTGGATTGACGAGGTCAAGAAAGCGAACTGGCAAACGCCCGCAGACATCAAGGGCCAATTTCGCCATGCGAGCGTTCTCAAGAGCCGTCGGGTCGTGTTCAACATCAAAGGCAATGACTACCGGCTAGTGGTCTCTGTGGCCTACCGCTACGGCGCGCTCTACATCAAATTTGTCGGCACACATAAGCAGTACGACGCCGTTGACGCAGATACTGTTGAAATGGAGTAACCCATGAACATTCGACCCATTCATACCGAACAGGATTACCAGGAAGCGTTGAAGGCTGTCTCGCCGCTGTTCGACAACGAACCAGAGCCAGGGACTTCTGAAGGGGATTACCTTGAGGTAATGATTACGCTGATAGAGGCTTATGAAACGAAACACTTTCCGGTTGACCTGCCCAATCCGGTAGATGCCATACGTTTCAGGATGGAGCAGTCTGGTTTGTCAGCAACAGACCTTGTGCCTGCCATCGGGCGCAAAAATCGGGTTTATGAGGTGCTGAACGGGAAACGAGCTCTCACGCTGCCGATGATTTGGAAACTGCATGAAATGTTTGGGATTCCGGCGGAGAGTTTGATTAAGCCGGTAAAAACTCTGTAGTACTCAGATGGTTTGGCTCGCTGAGAAATCCGGGCTACTTATTAGGGCACCGGATTTTTTTGCCTGCCGTTCCCGGCTGTCAGTCATCCTCGCCCAGCACCCCTTTGCCGGCAACGATGGAGTGCCTGCGCCGCTGGTAACGGCTTCAACGACGGCCAGTGCGGCGTTCATGGCGGGTTTATGGCTGATGGGGTCAATGCCGTCTGCACTCAGCTTCAGTGCTGCGCCTGATCCTTTACCTCTGGTCCCAATGCGGTCAACACCGTTTCGGCGAAGGGCTGGCGCTGGATAGGTGGGGAATGATGCGTAAAACGAGGGAAAAGCAGAAGTGGAGCGGGTAGAGGGAATCGAACCCTTATTGGATATTTCCGGCTTAAAGCGTGTATCCGTGTAGTGATCTCTCGTCCCCAAGCCCCCTCTTCATGGGGGGATAGCCGTTTTCTCCACCGTGCACCACGGTGCACCGTCATACCACAGTATCCCCGGAGCCGATTGCAACGCAACACTCGCCTAGGGTCGTCCGAACCGGAGCTCATGTCGCGTTTTTGGTCGGCGGCTCCAACTGTGAATTCGGCGTAAATTGTCCTTCCAATCAGAGGTGCCAGAGGCACCAAAAGCAGCGCGACGAGGAGATGGCTAATGGCTATAAATGGCGTCTGAATCTGTGGTAGCGTGAGCCCCTCCCGGCGGCTTTGGTATGGCGGCTAGTCTGTGTCCTTGCCTTCAACGTAGTCGAATCGATGTCATGAACTAGGATTTGGGTCAATGGATTTCAACACTCTGGAAGAGCGCCTGGCGGACTATGGATCGGGCGGATATCTTTTCTTAGAAGCATTCATTATCAAACTCCTTCAGGTCGAAGGACAGCAGTTAGGGCAGAAGGTTGAGGGTCAAGACAGCCATGTTTCAGCTTTTGACGCCATTGCTCCAAGTGGTATCGGTGAAATTTCTTCACCGCTGGTTGTGGAAATCGTATTTTCTGTTTCCCGGTCAAAGCTCGATGCTACCGTTGAAAAATTTAGAGGGCATTCTAGTCGCGGTTACAGTTTGCTGATCATTGCTCCAAAAATATCAGATCTGAAGAAAAGTATTTATATCAATGAAGAAAACCCACAAGTGGACAATCTTGTCTACCTATGGGGTGGGAAGGAAGTCAACGAGCTGATGCAGAAGCATAAGGAGGCTGTAGAAACGCTCACCTCTAATTTGTTTTCTCTGCGTTTAAAAATGGCTGCGGAGCGTACTGTCAGGTCGTGGAAGGAAGATCGTGATCAGTTAGTAAAAGCAGTTGCTGAAAAATACCGAGCAGGCAGGTTTTCTTTAATTCTTGGCGCTGGAGTATCCAGTAGCGCTGGATTACCTGATTGGAATACTCTGCTGAATTCCTTATTAGTTTCTATGCTATCGCAGGAAAATTTCGGCGGCCCCCACGGCGATCCGGTTAAGGTATCTGAAATCGTCGCCAGGCTAATGGAAGTAGATGGGCCGTCCACATTGATGTTAGCAAGGTATATCCGAAAAGGGCTTGCTGTGGGATCACCTGTAGAACAGCAAGGGTTTGTTGATGCCATCACCCATCAGCTTTATTCTTTGCGTGACAAAAAATTCGCAGTCGAATCAGAGCTGATTTCTTCCATCGCTAAGCTATGTACCCCGACTCGAACCGGTGCCAACGTAAAATCTATTTTGACCTATAACTTTGATGATTTCATTGAGAGGGCGCTGCTCTCGCGCTCGTTGGTACATAAAAGCGTGTTCGAAGAGTTTGAGACACCAAGCGCTGAAGAACTGCCTGTATACCATGTGCATGGTTTTTTACCGGAGGATAGGCAGCGCTACTCCAATCTGGATCGATGCACCTTAGTTTTCTCTGAGGAAGGCTATCATCAGATTTACCGTGACGCCTATCACTGGTCAAACTTGGTTCAGTTGAACAGCTTCAAGGAAAGCTCGTGCCTTATGATCGGTCTTTCACTGACCGATCCGAATCTGCGCCGGCTATTGGAGATCGCGTCCAAATCGATCGAGGAGCCCAAACACTTCGCTTTCATGCGGCGTTTGACTTCCAAGAAATTCATGGCAGGGGCGAGCGGCAAGCCTCTCAAAATCTCAAATGCTGTTGTTGAGCGCTTCCTTGAAAGACACCATGCCACCAACGAAGAGCTTATGCGTGAGCTAGGGGTGAGCGTCATCTGGTACGAGGAGTATGGCGACATCCCGGAAATTTTGAGCAAGATACACGCCGGGTGAGTGGCCCAAGCTTGTTTAAGACGAGTCGTTCAAAAGCTAGCAGGTGGATTGATCAGTTGCAGGCCTTGCACAGACCGTCCTTACCTCCGCCAGAGACAACCATTCGAGGGATCACTCAACCAACGGCGCAATCCGCTGCAAAGTCCCAGCGCCCGTAACCCTCGGAAACCCCTCAATCTCGTACATGCAGTGTTCAATTCACGCGAACCCCATGCGAATGCAGGTTCCTGACTAAAGCCACCGCGTTCATTTCCCCACCAGAACCATCTTCATCAGATGTGAGCACTAGCATTGGAGGGATGGCCAACCCGCATGCCTCATGAGGGCTAAGAGCGAACCCCGCAGCCCATAAGTAACCCGCGAACTCGTCGGCTTTGATCGTCCGATACATCTGCGAATGCAGCACAAAAAGCTCACCTGGCGTTACGTTCACAACCCGAATCAGGGCGTCATCCTGGCGCCGCACGCCACAAGGTGAGCGCCGGATCGGATCACCCATTTTTGGCACTTTCGTATCTGTTGGAACCGAGCTGTAACGCCGATGCCGTAGCGATACGATCATCGGCGCTGGCGTTATGATTTAGAAAGACATTCTGTGGAGTCGGTTGTCGAGGCGGATTGCCCAGTAGTCGCTGTTGCCCAGTGACAACGTTGTCTCGTGCTCTGTTTCGAAATCCTCATGGGTCTCGCTCGACGCGGTGTCGATAAACTTTTTCAGCACACGAAGAGGCTTAAACATCTTTTTGACTAATGGATGCGAGGAATTCAGCGTGCAGAATCCGCTGTCATCAATCTCGATTAATTGCTGGCCTGCTGCTCTCTCAAGGCCCTCAGCTAAATCCGCGTCTTTGAAGTTATCAATTTTCACGCGCTGTTGGAGACCGATTTCCTTGCAGGCCACGTAAGACACGTGCTTGGGCAGATTCTCCAGTTGGAGGCCAAGGTCAGTTTCGAGTTGATCAAGCTGATCCGCCTCAACCGCGTACGCACGCTTGATCGCGGCCACTTCGTTTTTGTCTTTGGCTTTCTCAAGTTTTGTAATCAGATCCTTCTTCTCCTCCAGATCCGCTTCCTGGTCGGCTATGTACTGCCTGGCGTCATCCAGGTCACTCACAACTTTCGCATGAGCGGCGGCGGACACCTGTTGATGGCTGGGCAGCTTTTTGAGGATTTTCGGGAGGCCTTTGAGGAATACATCGCGTTTGGACTCCCAGCGGGCAGTGTTCTTTCCAGTGAGCCCAAGCGTCGAGTTGAGCTGATCTCGAAGTTCGGAAAGTCGTGTAGCGCTATTGATCTCAGTGAGTTGCGCGCCGGTGAGCACACCTTTGACATCTTCGAAGGTCAGAGGCTTCACGAGCAAAGGGAATAGGCTGTGGGACATCGCCCAAGTCGCGCCCAGCTCACAGAGACAAAACTGGGAAGCAAGATAGTTGGGTGTGATAAGGGCCACAACAGCTTTTGGGGATTGGATCGCCGCTTTGATGTGGTCTACGAAATCGGCACCACTGGGGATGCCCATACCTTCCAGCGAGGAGCAAAAGATATCGTCCGCGCTGATGCCCATAGCCGTAACCATCAAATCCACGAAAGCATCCGCGAGGGCTTTATCCTTTACGGCGTGACTGATGAAAATTTCCTTCGACAATTGCTTCTCCTTGAACACCCATGGTGATGGTTTCGGCTCGATATGAGCGTCGGTATGGCGAATCTAGCAAAATCAAATCTACCGATGTAGCCGTCTTCGCAGGAAGTCGGCTATCTGAGCTCTCAACCACCTTTTTGATCGCGTTGATATAGGATTGATGTACCGATTTCGCTGGCTTCCTTAGCAGCCTTGTTCTATTGAACGATATTGTCGGCACTGGCACTGGCACTGGTACCTGAACGGGGGCCGGGCAGGTGTAATTGGGTATTTGGGTTGCCGGACACTCATCATTCACAGGGCCGGTGTGGTCGCTCGTGAGATCGAGTTTGAAGTGTTTTATTGGTGAGCCGGCTTTTTTGTACACGGAGAGCGCGTTCAAGGGGAGGGTGTCGACGAAGCGATCCATAGAAGTACACGGTACGGAGGTGTCGTTGCTTTGGTTCAAAACCGAGGATATTTCAGCTGCTATGCGCGCGCGTACTTTGGCCTCAGGGGGAGGCGTTTTAGGATGGCAGGTGAGGGATGTACTTCTGACTTGGTAGTAACTGAGATACCCCAACCCTTTGGACAGAATTTCGTTGACCAATGCTTGCTGGATTGGGAGATGGCCTGGCCATTTTTTTTGAGGACTTCGGCGAGCCTCTTGAAGGATCCACGGGGCTGCAAATCATTTGGATAGATCGGAACGCGCATGGCAATTCTCCAATACCTCAGGGCGTCGGCTTCCCGCTGACTATCGTCGAAGTGCATGCGAAAAGGGGGGGAAGCATCTGTGCGCAAGGGCTTTGCTGGCCGACCGCTCGATCCAGATAAATCGATGCGGTGAACCTATCGCGGGGCTTGCCCCTGGGCAACTGGTGGCTCCCGAGCTCGGAACAATGGGGAGGGCTCTAACGGGCTTGGCTGTAAAAATCTGAAAAGGTTGAGTAGGATGAGGGAGATCGGCGGATCATTCGTTGCAGGCTGACTGTCCACAGGCCGTGTAACTGTAGCGCGGCACTATGGTGCGAGAGCTGATCTCCTTGGAGATGGCGCGTGGTTTAGGGCTAAAGCCATTTGGGATGTTAAGAAAACGAACAGGTAAATATGGATATGATCCAGACGACCGCGCAGAGTATGTTTGACGTTTTTGATGATGAAATTGGTGTTGACGGATATTATGAAATGTTCCGCGCCAAACTTTTTCCGAATTCTTCGCCTAACAGTATTGATGTCGCCGCCTTTCGATTGGAAGGCAAGATTTTCAGAAAGGGAAGTTCTTTCTCCAGGGTGAGACGTGTTTCAGTCGAACAAGCTGAGAAGTTTGTCGCAGGGCAAATAACCCTCGATGATTTTTATCCTCCTAAACCACATAAGATGTCAATTCCGCAAGGGCGATTCAACGAAGGGAATCGTCGTGTGCTCTACGTAGCGCAGCACCCTCTGCTTGCTATGAAAGAATGTGAGTTACAGACGGGCGAGTATTTCCTTCTAAGCTACATTGAGTTGTCCATCGACATGTGTTTTTTCTACGCAGTTCCCGGTGTAGATGCTTTTACCGACATGGTGTATCAGCTTCTGATGTCTAAGGATAAGAAGTTTTATCCTGTTATTAATCGGGTCAGCAACGACATGCTCAGGTTTGAAGGTTTTCACGGGATTGCTTATGACTCGGTGAAAATGCCCAAAGGGTATATTGACGAGAAATGGGGAGCGATTGCCGAGCCGATGAATATAGCCGTGTCGGGAGAGTTTATTCGTAAAACAAAACTTGACGTCGCATGGCTTTCTTACTGTGGCGAGGGGTTTGTACCATTTCAACACGCAATGTTTAAGTCGCTAAGTAATAAAAAGAAAAACAAAATTACCCATATAAGCTATTGGGATGACAAGGCGCGCTTTATTGCCGAAGTCACGAAGGAACAAAGAAGGCAAAACTTAAACATTGGCAAAATTTCGCGATTGCTCGATCGAGGCTCTTACCAAGATTTTGGCCATCCGCCAGTCAAGATGCTGTTTAAGTGATTGAAATTGGCGGCTCTGGACAGTGCTAGCTTAGGAGCACAAGGCTCGCTCTTCCTCGGCGTCGTACAGGGTTTTCGTAACACTGTACTGGGGAGGGGCTTCTGCTATGACCGTAACCCTTGTGGTTGCATAGGGCACTGATATTGCTTAGTCGCTGCGACCTAGGCCTTGTTGATAGACGCCCGCGCTATCCTAGCTCCGGCATTGCACCCATGGTTTTCAGATGGCGGTAAGGTTCTGTCGAATGAGGTCAGGCGCGGATCTGTCGTCTTAAAACTGTCTTACAATAGCTTCTGCAAGACGGTCAGTTCTGCTTTAGAGTCAGAGGTAATGTCGGCCTTGCGAGTACCGCCGGAAACCTTGCGTTTGACCCCTCTGATTGGAGCTAACTGGCGTAGCATGCAGAGCGCAGGGGCATTTGCCACCGATTGATCCCGCGCGCAGCCCCCCGTCGGTTGTAAAGTACCCCGTTAACAAACCAACCGGTGTGCTGGTCGTTCCAGCCGTAAAAATTTTCTTCAACAACGTATGCCACGGCATGGCCCGACCAAAGATAAATAGACATCTCATTGCGTCGGAGATGTACGCTATTGGTCGACCCTTACCGTCGTATAGTGTTTCTTCCATATCACTCCCTACATATCATGTGTAGCGCTAATGGTTGTATTCGCTAAAGGTTCGGTAGAGGGAATTCCAGAATAGGCGTTTTACTAGAGATCGTGAGGGAGTGCCTTGCTCTGGAAATGGCAACGTAGAAGGACTTGGCAGCTGCAGATTTTTGCCTTGCGTAGTGGCTCGCGTCGGGAATCAACACGTGGTCGAACTCCAGCCCTTTGAGAAGCAGGGGCGTTGAAATTGTCCTGGCGACCGGTGCCCTTCCTGTCCTGCTTAGGCGCAGCCTTACTGCTTCCGACGCAGCGACAAGGCTCTGATGCCTGCCATCCATGATTTCACTTAATGCCCGCCTGGTGTCACCGATGAGCTCCCCTCGGAATGTCCTCGACAGGGGATGACTCCTTTCCAGTTTCAATACCTCCAGAGCACCTTCAGCTGAACCACTAATTGTAGTGGTCTAATGAAACCGGACACCCATTTAGGCGAGAATGCTCGCCAGATCGAGGTGTCAGATGACCAAACAACGCCGCTCCTTTACTCCTGAATTCAAGCGCGAGGCTGCCGACCTTGTGCTCAAACAAAACTACAGCTACATCGAAGCCAGCCGTTCACTCGGCATTGGTGAATCGGCATTGCGCCGCTGGGTTGACCAGATTCAGAAAGAACATAAAGGCGTTACCCCGCAGAGCAAGGCACTGACTCCGGAACAGCAAAAAATTCAGGAGCTGGAAGCCCGAATTGCTCGGCTTGAGCGAGAGAAATCAATACTAAAAAAGGCTACCGCGCTCTTGATGTCGGAAGATCACGAGCGTTCGCGCTGATTGACCAACTGAGTGCCCATGAGCCGGTTGATTGGCTGTGCAAGGTGTTTGACGTCACTCGCTCGTGTTACTACGCCCAGCGCCTGCGGCGCCGCTCACCCGATGTTGAACGGCTTCGATTGCGTAGTCGTGTCAGTGAGCTGTTCTCACAAAGTCGCAGTGCTGCGGGCAGTCGCAGCATTTTGTCGCTGATGCGTGAAGACGGTGAGCAGATCGGTCGATTCAAAGTGCGCAGCTTGATGCGCGAGCTAGATTTAGTCAGCAAACAACCCGGCTCCCATGCCTACAAACGAGCAACAGTAGAAAGACTGGATATCCCGAACACATTGAACCGCGAGTTCGACGTGCCAGCGCCCAATCAAGTCTGGTGCGGCGATATCACCTACATTTGGGCGCAAGGAAAGTGGCATTACCTGGCTGTCGTCCTGGATCTTTGTACGCGTCGGATCGTGGGCTGGGCGCTGTCGGAAAAGCCAGACGCTGAGCTGGTGATCAAAGCGCTGGATATGGCTTACGAGCAGCGTGGCAGGCCTTCGGATCTGCTATTCCACTCGGACCAGGGATCGCAATATGCAAGCCGACTCTTTCGCCAGCGGTTGTGGCGATACCGCATGCGCCAGAGCATGAGTCGACGAGGAAACTGCTGGGATAACGCACCGATGGAGCGCGTATTTCGCAGCTTGAAAACAGAATGGATACCGACCGTGGGCTATCGAACTGCACAGGAAGCACAGCGCGACATCAGCCATTTTTTGATGCATCGCTACAACTGGATTAGGCCTCATCAATTCAACGATGGGTTGGCTCCAGCGCGGGCCGAGGAAAAACTTAACGTCGTGTCCGGGATTAGTTGACCACTACATATTTCCATTCTTATCATTGGAGCTGTGTACATCGGAGTTGTCTTTGCAGGGCAGGTGAGATTCACTGGGCAGACTTGACCTAGTGTCGGGTCGAGCTTTAACGGCTTGGTGATTAGCGATGATGTGGCGCTTGAACCCGCCATTTTGAAGGCGGTCAAGGCTGTCAACGGAAGCGTTTCTACGAAAGCTTCCAGGCCGCTAAGAGTGACGGATTTCTCATTGGCGGATTGGAGAGCGGACGCAAGTGCAGCCACAATCCCAGCGCGCGCGTCGCTTTCAGAAGGTGTCGGCGTTTCAGGAGGGCAGTTTAGGGACGAACTTCTGAGCTCGTAATAGTCCAGATACCCCAAGCCTTTAGAAAGGATTTCGTTGGCTAGCGTTTGCTGGATCGAGGACTGAACTGGCCACCTGTTTTTGAGGCTTTTGGCTAGCTTCTTGAAGGCTGCATTGGGCAGCAAATCTTGGGCATAGATCGGAACGCGCATGGCAATTCTCCAATACGTCAGGGTGTCGGCTTTCCGCTGACTATCGTCGAAGTGCGTGCGAAAAGAAGGGAGAAACACCTGATGCGCAAAGGCTTTGCTGACCGACCGCTCGATTCAGATAGATCGAAGCTCGACGGTATCACGCTGCTAAAGCTTCATCAACCTCCCGAACTGACACTGCGCTGATGCTGTGGCAACGGGGAGGCATTTACTTGCAATAGTAGCTTTGGCGTGAGGCCAGGAAAGCGGTCTTTCCTCTGGGGCGTGTCAGTAATAGGATACGGACGTGTTAGTTTCTGGCAGCTAAGGACAGCGACGTGATCAAGAATCTCATACTGCGTGGCGTATCGAGCTACTCGCCCGAGCTCAACTCCCAGGTCGGCCCACTCACGAAAGTGAACATGTTCTATGGGCACAATGGCACGGGCAAAACCACCATTGGGAACTACCTCCAAGACCCTGCTGATTTGCTGTATCACCAATGCCAGACTCAGCCTGCTTCAGCGGAGCGTGAGGTGTTGGTGTACAACCATACCTTCATGGAGGCCAACTTCCAGGCCAGTTCGCAGGCCGGCATCTTCACGCTCAATGAAGG
Organism: Pseudomonas sp. WS 5532; assembly: GCF_012985445.1. Taxonomy (NCBI): domain Bacteria; kingdom Pseudomonadati; phylum Pseudomonadota; class Gammaproteobacteria; order Pseudomonadales; family Pseudomonadaceae; genus Pseudomonas; species Pseudomonas sp. WS 5532. The sequence goes on along the minus strand of NZ_JAAQWK010000023.1, from coordinate 94,055 downwards.
CAATATCGAGGCAGAGAAAGAGCTGGAGGCTGCCGAGCTGGCCCTCAAGCAGGTGTTGACTGAACATCAGGCCGAGGTGGCGGCAGGGAACGCGTTTGGCGACTCTCAGAAAGCCAACAAAGCGGACATGCTGGATCAGCTATGGGCCCTCAAAAAACCTTTCGAAACCGGCCCTCTCCGGTATTGCCTCGTTGGGCCCAATACCAAAGAGCGCCTCGGCGACAAACTACGTGATATTGCGCTTGTGACATCGAGTGAGGATTTCACCGCGTTGGCAACTGAGGCGGAGCAGTTGCAGTCTGCGGGAGATACCGAGCTCCCTGCGATACCTACTCTCAGATTTGCAGAAAGCGAGGTTGAAACCAGCCCCCTGCTTTCCGAAGTTATTTCCGGATCCGGCGACTCGTACCTTTCCGCATTGATTACTGATCTGGGTAACTCGGACTGGGTCAAGCATGCCCTTGAGTTTCACGAACGGGAGCAGTGTCCGTTTTGCCAGCAAACCCTGCCAGCTGGTTTCTACGATGAAATCCGGAAGGTGTTCGACAAAACGTACGAGCAGCGGGTCTCTCAGTTGAAAGCTCTGAAAAACCGATATGACGGCGGTGTCGCTCGATTGAAAAGCCAGTTCCAACGTGCGGAGTATCGAGCCCCTGAGTACCAGGCACTCCTGGCAAGGCTGGACGCATTATTCACCCAAAACATTCAAGGTTTGGCTGCCAAATTGGCGAGTCCATCCATGATCGTCGCGCTGGAGGCTACTGGAGCCGTTCTCGGCGAAATCAATGCGTTGATCGCGGAAGATCAGCTGAAAATTGATGCCTTCAATCTGAAGGTAAAAGACAAGAAAACCCATCTGGAGAACATCAAAACACGTTTCTGGAACTGCTTTCGGGCGAGCTGCGACCAGGTCATCACGTCCGCGAGAAAGGTACATAGCGAGCTTGGTGTCAAAAAGGAAGCGAAGCGGAAGCTGGCTGACGAGATCCGCATAAAGGCTCAGGTTCACCGGGATGCCATTGCTCTGAGCAAAGCCAAGATCACGAATATCGACCAGTCCATCGACAGCATCAACATGTCGTTGGCTGTGCTCGGGCTCAAGGGCTTTCTGGTTGTCAGGGAGGAGGGTGAGCTTCCTCGTTACAAGCTGCAAAGACCCGACCAGCAGGCTGACGTGTTCAAGACGCTCAGTGAGGGAGAGAAGACGCTGATCTCCTTCCTCTATTTCCTGGAAGTCTGTAACGGCGAGCTCGATGAAAAGGGTGGCAAGCTGAAAAGTGAGCGGATCATTGTCATCGACGATCCCATCTCAAGCCTTTCTCATAACTACATCTATGATATCGCCTCCATGATCCACCGGCGAGTCCTCAGCCCGAAAGAGCGTTTTAAGCAGGTCTTTATCCTCACCCACAACCTGTTCTTCTTTCACGAGATGCTTAATCACCTCAAAAAGTCTGACGAGTTCTCGTTATTCCGGATCACCAAGGCAGCACACAGCGTCATCACGCCCATGAAGGCCACTGACGTACAGAATGACTATCAATCATTTTGGCAGGCCATCAAAGATGCCCAAGCGGGGCGTACCTCCGCTACCGTCATTCCGAATATGATGCGAAACATCCTGGAATATTACTTCACGTTCGTACACCGCCTGGACAAACTTCAAGCGGCGCTGGCCACACTAGCGGATGAGGATGCTGATTTCAAAGCCCTGTATCGATACGTCAATCGTGAGTCACACGCCGATGCGGTCAACATTACTGATTTTGGTGAGATTGAGCCGGCGCATTACCTGGAGCGATTCAGGCAGGTATTCGTAAAAACAGGGTTTGAAGAGCACTATGAGAAGATGATGGGGGAGCAAACCTGAGTCGACTGTCGTGGTAAGATTTGCCGCAACAGTTAAGGCGTCAGCCATGGCAACTGCAAGCCTGTTTATTCTACAGCCTGTTACATTGAAATTAACCACGCAAGGAGGGGGTAGGGTTATGTACAATTTTCTAGTGACTTCTCGCGAGGGAGCTTGGGAAAGTCTCGGCTACGAGTATGATAAGAGTCGTTTTTTGGAGTATACGAACGATGATATTGCTGCAAGTTTCAAGGAGCTGAAAGAGCCTCAGCTAAAAGCATTGATGGAGCTCCCTTGTCTCTTTGCGTACGAGGGCACTCGCCACACTATGAGGGTGGGGATGCTTGAGGTGAAACTTCGCAACAACGGCAAAATTTTATTCGTTCGCCCCATCATGGATGATCGGATTGCACCCATTGATTTTGAACAAATCAAACCCCTGCAAGCCGCTCTTGATATCCGCGATTGGGAAATCAACCGCACGCACTGGGCAGTTAAAGACGAGGATCTGCTCGATGTTCTCTGCCAAGTAGGTCTCATACCAGACGGGGTGGTGGGCTCGAAAGTAACTAAGGAGGATCTCCCGGCCACCTTGCCTCCGGAAACTAACGCTGACAGCGTTGGAGCTTTCATTGAGCATGTTTTTCGACTAGACCATGGCCGTCGCGAGGTTTTTTATCGGGGGCACTCCAATAGCAAAAAGTATCGGTTGGAACCCTCAATTTTTCGCAGGGATCAGGATGGTAACTTCGTCTACCGAGATGCTGAGGATAGGATGTATCGGGAGCTTCTGGTTTCCAATTCCCTGGATTTCAGTGGCGACATTTATACCCTGGATCGCTTGGTGCGGATGCAACATTATTCGTTACCGACACGATTGCTTGATATCACATCGAACCCACTGATCGGTTTGTATTTCTGCTGCAAGAGCCACTTAGATGATCCTGGAGAGGTCATCGTGCTCTCCATGGATTCTGAGTATATAAAGTACTTCGATTCAGATACGGCAAGTTGTATTGCTAACCTGTCTCGTTTGTCAAAAGGCGTCAGGGACTCAATCACATTCGATTCTGAAGACGTCGGTGGTTTTAACGATCAGCGAGCACTGAAGCAGTTGCTTCATTTCATTAAGGAAGAAAAACCATTCTTTGAGCCCCGCCTGGAGCCTGGGCATCTTCGCTCCGTGTTGTGCGTCAAAGGTAAACACACCAATAGCAGGATCTCATTTCAGTCAGGAGCTTTCCTTTTGTTCGGTGATGAGGCGGTCTTAGATGAGGAAGGAACTCCAGATATTACTCTTCATCGTATAGCGGTGACGAATAAACGAAATATTTTGAGAGAGCTTGATCGGTTGAATATAAACGAGAGCACCGTGTTTCCTTATATAGAAAGCTCAGCGAAGTACATTGCCCAAAAGTTTGCCTTCCAAGCCAGTGAATGAAGAGACAAGTGCACTTCTTCTATGCGCTTGATGCCGTTGCTGGCGGGGGAGAGCTGGTGCTCGCCACCTGGTTGCAATCGGTTAGGGGAGGCGATCGATCGCTGCACCGTAATCAAATTTTACGGTTGATCCGGACACGAGGACTGCTTCGAGTTGAAGCTTGGATGCGTCCTTGACGATGCGAAATTCGCTCACTTCCCCTGCTTGGCGGGTGAGTTTCCAGATCAACCTGAGCTTCTCGGTGGCCATGCGCACCTCTATCGCGCCTTGGGAGGACTTGGACAAGAAAGCATTGAGCTTGCTCTTCAGCTCAAACCTAGAGTCGTATGGGTAAGGGCCAAGGGTGAAGGGGCCGTCCCCGATAATTCGATCAAACTCGATTTTTGGCTTCATATGTAATGCTTGGATTTCGCGATGCTCCCGCCAGCGGTTCCAAACCTTGATACCCCTGGCAGTGCAGTGTTCGATCCAGCGTGTCTCTGCCTCCAATGAGGCTTGTTCAGACTCGCAGTTTTCCACGACTTTGAATGCTGGGGTCATCCCGTCATCGAGTATCTGGGCGATTTTGGCTGCCGCACGCTTGCAGTCGTGTTTGGCTTTCCCAAGATGGCCACGCTGTCGGCCTTCGAAGTCGCCTGTCTGCCCCACGTAGAAGGGCTCCTCCGTCACGGGATCAATGATCAGGTAGACGACATAATGCTTGGCAACCACGCCTTCCAAGATCGACTGTTGAGGGACGACGGTCGGCTGTTGCTCCGACGCTTGCGTGCTGAAGTGAAGAACCGGTGAGTGGTTCGAACCTGGCGTGGGGGTGTTCTGGCGGTACCACTCCTCAGCGAGCGCGAGCGTTGCGAATGACTGGTGTCTCGCGTCCGGAAAGCGGTCAATCGACAAGCGAGCTCCACCTTCCCAGCTATTGAAAATCCCGATTTTCCGTCCGTGGACGACAGCGTAGAACTTCGGTTTCTTGGCCATCCTGTGCAACCTCCCTGAATGACTTACTCGACCTGAGGATCAGATCTGTAAACCTTGTAAGCCATTCAGGCACTAACCCCATGTTCGATAGCGCAAGAAGCGTCAAGGCGTCGTCGATAGGGACATCCCTGGGCGTTTGGGGCTCTAGGCCTGTCTTTCCATCCAGAAAATGGTCGCTTCAATTGCTTCCATCACGCGTAGCTTCAGTCCGCCGGTCATCTTAACGATTTCAAATTGATGAGCTGCCTGAGCCTCAAGCCAAGCTGGGTCGAGACGCTCCTGCAAACTCGCTATGCCGCCAGGACTATTCACGAAAGGGCTGATCGGCCAGGTATTGAGTTCCTCGGCCAGCAGGCGGATCTTGTCCGTTAACACCAGCCAGTCCAAGGCGTGTCCAGGAGAGATTGAAGCGGCCATGCTCAGTGCGTGATGAAAGTCCGGAAGCCTGGAGTGAGCAGTTTCCATCGCAGATTTGAGACTAATGATGTTCTTCTGCTCAAGCATCCCGCTTTTCAATAGCTTCAGGTTCTCTACGTCCAGCACCGCACTGTCGACGGAAGTGATGGGCGTCTCATGACCGAAAACACTGGATCTCTCGTAAGCATGGATGACTGAAGCGGCGATGAGATTAAGCGGATGGAGTGTCAGCGTCTCTCTGCGATTCTTGGGCACAAGCTCAACGATTACGTAGAAAATATACGCTGAGAAAAGCCCTACAAGCAGGTCGCTGGAAACGCTTGCTGTGGCATCAGCACGCAAAAAGGCAGGAACCCGACCGCCCTCCAGGAAAGGCCACAAGTCCAGCTTAAGGTTAATCAGGACGATGAGCGCCAACACCATCAGTGCCGCGCCAAGCAACCATTTCTCCCGCGTTTCCCGCCAAATCCACATACACTTACCTCCGTGAATGCCCGCTAGCTTAGCCGCAGGGAGGCGCTTTGACATCAAATGAGCTTGGCGTGTCAATCAACTGCTGAGCTTACCGCTGAAACTCTGGATCCGTCGTTGCGTTCTGTCTGTTCCAGCCGCATTCCTTGGTGCTCGTAAAGGAAGGCTGGAAGGCCGATGCCGAAAGCGCCGATAGCGTTCTGATCAAGGATCGCGTTTGTTACGAATTCGAGCATGGCAGCATCAGTTCGCTGGCCTGCGTCCATCGCGGCGGCGAATGCGTCGTTGGCCTCTTTCTCAAAGAATTCACGCATGCCGATGACTGCGACCTTGCCCTCAGGTATCTCCGCCATCTGAGCAACAGCTGGTATGGAGTCAGCATTGCTCCCGTCTCCATCGTCAGGCCCTGGCACGATGTCGTATTGATAGATGTGGTACTTGCTCGTAAGCGGGCAGCGCACGCTCAGGACGAATTCGGCTTGATAAGCGGTGAAGTTCTTTTTCATTCCCTTGTGCTCGCTAGCGCGGTCAAGTACAGCTTGAATCGAGTGCTGAACTACGCCAGCAATGAACGCGGCGCTCAGCAAATAATTGGGCCCATAGTCGCTGCGCTTGAACATATCGCCGTCGCAGTGCTGACCGATGAATTTATGCCTCTCGCATGGCATGGCCAGCTGGTATTTGTCGTCACGATAGGTCGGTTTCAACTCTCCCAGGTGGTTACGGATCGAGTTCATGATGTGCTGGGAAACAAGAGTGCTTCCTGCAAACGCGATAGCACAGCCGTCTTCATAGATGAACCCGTGATAGCCGTTGAACCAATTGCCAAGCAGGTTTACACCGTTCACGCGAATGGGAATCTCGTAGACTTTCTTGTAACCATTGACTAGCACCTCGCCTTTCTGAGTGATGCTACTGTCAGAGGCAAAGAACGTTCCTCGGCCATGAACGCTCTTGATACCTTCAAAGTCCAATTGTTCCAGCGTGTGACCAGCCACAATCAGCGTCATGCATGTGCTCCCGGAAATTGATCAGCATACCGAGAGCATGGGGGCTTTGACATCAAATCAAGCGGCGACGTACTCAGTTGCCAGCCTGTCAGCGTCCTCCTGGGAGAAGTCATTCTGGAGCACGCCACGGCGTTTCAGCTCGGCCAGGTACTCGAACTGTGACAGATCGCCGTTCGCACGAGTCGTGGCTAGGGCCTTGCATCGAGTATGTCCCTGACAGCCTTATCTGCCACGGGATCCGGCAGGTGAAGTACGACACGGATGGCCAGGCGCTACCGGAGGACAAACGGTCATTGCAGGACTATATGCGTCCGCTGTCGACAAGCATGCAGGCAATGCGGATGGAAGGGGGCTTCTGATCCAACTGCGGTCTTTGGTCTCGCCTGGTCTTGTTTGGTTTGGTTTGCATTCGGATTCGGGGTTAGAGAGAGCCCTCAGCCTCTCGGGCTCAGTCTTGTTGTTGCGGCATCTCAGTGTCGAAGCAACCGTAGGTGGCTGGCTGCATTCATATTGGTTACCTGTAGCAGAATAGGTTTAGTGTTACTGAAAGAGCTGCAATACGCCACCCATGTTTTATCTAATTAACTTGACTGGGGTGTAAAGTAAAGCTGCTTTGGTTGTGCGGGTGGTGAGTAGGTTTAGTTGCTGTTGGAATATTTGAACATTTGCGTGAGGTTGGTTTATTAGGTCGCGCTGATGGGGATAAGGAAAGTTGTTTGGTTTTTTGAAATATCGGGATTGGCCTTTGCTCTGATCATGTCTTTTTTTTGAGCCGGCTTGTCGATGATTCCGGGTCGTGATTGTCTGTGGTTATGGGATCGTGTTGGCCGGCCAGCTCAAAGGGGGTGTAGTTGGATGGGTACCCGAAGAAGGCAGAGTTTTTTTCAGATAGGTACCGACGTCTTCCGGTTGAGGAATTATCATCGGTTTATTCTTTAATTGGGGTTTTGAAAATGGATGCTAACACTCGTGCTGCTGTCGAACTGTGTGAAGACGTACTGCGTGGAGACTATCAATACAACGCTGAGCACAGGATCTTGGGCAGTACCAATCGTCTCATCGAAAGCCTGCTGGGGCGTAGCCATGAGCTTGCCGATGCTTACGTCGAGCTTCGTGATGGATTGTCTGCTGATTCGGAGGCTTTAAAGTATTTCTTTGAGATGTACACCACGGCAGTCACCTCCTGGAGTCCTCAGAAAATAAAAAAGGCACGGGAGGATAAGGAGGAGCTGACTGAACTGAATGTGCGCATTGCAAAGGTTTCAGAAATGCTATCTGAGTTGCTTTCGCGCCGGACGGAAGTTAAAGAGAGATCGAGTTTTACTTGTGATACCTACTACCACATTGTCGACGTGGTGGAAGGGGCTTCTGAGGAGAATGGGCTTTTTAGCTCTTATTTGAAGGGGAAATTAGAAGGCCTGGCCTATCAGTATGACCTGAAATACTGGCCGGCCATTAGTGCGGTGGTGGCGCAAATCGGTTTTGACGCGGCTAATGCGGTCACAGTCGCACGCGACTCTACGGCAATTGCGGCTACTGAAGCTCGTCGCCCTGGATTGGCTGACTTTCTGAAAGCCTTTGAGGCGACGCTTGATAAAAATAGAGTGGAGAATAACGGACTTATCCCCGATGAGTTTTCACTGTCGGATAGTTCCATGGCCTCATTGGTCAACTGTGGGATCGGGTTGCGAGTTGAGGACTTAGTTGATGCTAGCTTTGTGAAACGCTACCGCCAACGTGAGCGTGATCGCACGAAGAGGGAGAGGCCGGTGTCGGGCGACTGAGCTTCTAATTGGCTACTGCGTGCTTGCGGGGGGGAGAGGGTTTTCTGGATCAGGAGGGGTGTCCGCTAACTCCCTTTCTGAATTTAGTTTTTGGCTCGGCTCGGCTTGGCTTGGTTCGATTTGGGTTGGCCTGAGGGTAGCGAGGGATGGCTCTAAGACATGGCGTCGGAGCGAGTCTTTGAGGATGTATTGAAGGGGAGCTGGCCAGGTAGCTAGCGATAAAGTCATCCTTGTGGACAGCGTCGACGGTGCACCAGATTTTGGTAACTCTTGGTGACTCTCGGGTAGGATTTGAAGGCTAGACGGAGATGCTTTGATAGCTCTTCAGGGCTTGGTGGGATCGTCTGGAATGCCCGGATTTACTGGCTTTGAGGTGGAGCGGGTAGAGGGAATCGAACCCTCAACTAAAGCTTGGGAAGCTTTCATTTTACCACTAAACTATACCCGCATTACGCGTTTTTACCATGCACCAAAGAGGGGTGTCCAATAAGAACCCTCGTCGGAAGCTTGGGAAGCTACTGTTCTACCATTAAACTATACCCGCTCAGAGCGGCTGACTTTGTACCAGATGTTCGCCGGGATTTGAAGTTTTTCTTCGAAAAATGTGTGAGTTGGGTTCATCAAGCTTGTGTGGGAGCTGGCTTGCCTGCGATTGCATCACCTGAGTGTGACTGGCACACCGCGGCGCCTGCATCGCGGGCAAGCCCGGCTCCCACATAAGCCTCGGCTTCAGACAGCAAACGCATGCTGCGTCTGGCCCTGGTGATAACGCAACCGACTCACCTGGCGTTCTGGTTTCAAAAAGCCCACCACCGCATCCCGGCTGTCCCTGCAGGCCGCCTTGTGCTCCATGTCCAGAAAATGCCCGGTCGCCTGGATGGTGCTGAAGCTGCTGTTGGCCACGTGCTGGCCAAACAGCTTGGCATCCTCGGCGCTGGTGTACTCATCCCATTCGCCATTCAAAAACAGCACCGGAATGTCGATCTGCCTGGCGGCTTTTAGGTAGCACAGCCGGTCACTGTTGAGCACATGGCTGATGTGGAAGTGCATCTGCCCGTATTCATGCTCGGCCAGGCCGCTCACATGCTTGTAGTTGAAGCGCTTGAACAGTGACGGCAGGTGTTTGCCGATGGTGCTGTTGACCAGGTGGCCGACGTTGTGGCGATCGAGGTTGCCGAGGTAGTCGACACCGCGTTCGAGGTAGTCGCGCATGGGGGTGTTGATCACCGGCGAGAACGAGCTGATCACGGCCTTTTCCACCCGGCGCGGCCGGTGGGCCAGGGCGACCAGGGCAGCGGCGCCGCCCCAGGAGAACGACAGCACGTGTTCGGCGCCGAAGTGCTCGATGAGTTCCAGCAGGATCTGGCCTTCGACTTCCTTGGTCAGCATGTGCTCATGACGGTTATGGATTTTGGAGCGGCCAGCGTAGGGCTGGTCGTACAAAACCACATTGAATTGCGGGTACAGGCTTTTCACGGTTTGAGCGAAGGATGCCGTGGTGGCCATGGAGCCGTTGACCAGGATGATGGTCTTTGCAGCAACGTCCGCGCGATAGAACTCCGTGTAAACCCGATACTGACCCTGTATATCCAACACAGCGATTTCTGGCCTCATGTCGTAAGACTCCTGGCAAGCGGGTAGGGCGCGCAGATCACTCTGCACGAGCTTTATGACAGGTAGGCATACGCCTGGAAGATGAGGCCCATGTCGGTCCGATAACGGCTGGCCGACGGGTGTTGTTATGGCGGGCTGTTTGCCTGGAACGCCCATAGATCAAGCGCGGGCGGGGCAAGGTGTTTCTTGGAGGTTATGGGGCGACTCGCCAGTCATAATTTGGCTGACGTCTTGATTCAAGCAGCACAGGCGCCAGCTCGCAAGGCGCCAAGCTGGTTTTTTGCCATCACCGGCTGAACGGTCGTCAGACCTGTCGGATTTCTTCGTCGGTCAGTTCCCGATATTCGCCCGGCGCAAGGGTGGCATCCAGCACCAAAGGCCCCATACGCTCACGGTGCAGGCAGATCACCTTGTTATCAAAGTGCCCGAACATGCGCTTCACCTGGTGATAACGGCCTTCGATGATGCTCAGGCGTGCGGTCCTTGGGCCGAGTAGCTCAAGCTCAGCGGGTTGAGTGGTGAGATCTTCAAAGGCGAAATACAGGCCCGCGGCAAAGGTCGCTGCATACTCAGGACCAATGTCCTGCTCGGTATGCACGAGGTAAACCTTGGGCAGTTTGGTCTGGGGTTGGGTCAGGCGCCGCGACCATTGGCCATCATTGGTGATCAGCATCAGCCCGGTGGTGTTGAAGTCCAGACGGCCGGCGATGTGCAGCTCATGCGTGTCCGGTTCACTCAGCCAATCAAGCACGGTGGGATGCACCGGGTCGGCGGTAGCGCTCACGCAGCCTTGGGGTTTGTGCAGCATGAAATAACGCGCCGGTTTGCCGGCTTGCAGTACCTCATCATCGACACAGACGCGGCTGAATGCTCGCACTTCATGGTGTGGGTCGCTGACGGCCACGCCATCAACTGTCACCCGTCGCTCAACCAGCAGCACACGCACTTGTTGGCGATTGAAACGCGGCAGGTTGCTGAGGAAACGATCAACGCGCATTACGGCTGTTCAGCCCCACGCAATTGCGCATCTACCTGCGCACAGCGTGGGCACAGGCAGGCCTTATTGCGCAGTTCATCGGGCAGCGCTTCGAGTACCGCCGGGTCGATGGTGACGCTGTAGCACCAACAGGCTTGGTCGGCGGTGCGTGGGTCGGCCAGGGCGCAGTCGTTGCGGGCACCGCAGGCAGGGCAAAGGGTGGGTGTGGTCATGTCGGTTCGGGCTGTATCGCGCAGTTCCCTGCACGATACAGCGCCGCCCCGCTATTGCAAGCTGCGCAGGTAGCCGCGCCAGCCGCCGAAGTGGCTGATGTCCACGGCGCCGGTCAAGCCATAGGGCTCGCAGATGAAGCCGGTTTCCCAACGCCCGTCGGCCAGTTGCACCTTGCCCAGGCCCAACGGTGCGGGGATACCGGTGAGGAAGGAGCCCAATTCGCGGCTCGGCAGTTCCCACACTTCCACCTCAATAGCCACGCCGCCTTCGCTCACCCGCAGCATGCCGGGGCGATAGGGTGGCCCACCGGCCAGCGCGAACAACTGATAGTCGGCCGAGCTGTGGGTGCGCTCCAGCAGGCGCGCGCCACGCCGCACTAATTGGCCGTTAAGCGCCAGCCCCTGCAGATGCGCGCCGCACACCACCAGCCGGGTGAAGTCATGACCTGCGCTGCCGACAGGCACAGGCAGCGACGTATCGTGCTGGCGCTGCAACGCATCTGCCACGCCCAACAGGTATTGGTCGGTGAAAGCTCGGCCAAACAGCGTCACACCCCAAGGCAAACCGTTGTGCATAAAGCCGCTGGGCACGGCGACGGCGGCGTAATCCAGCAGGTTCATGAAGTTGGTGTAGTAGCCCAGCTCGGCGTTGCGCAGCACCGGTTCGGCGCGCAGTTCTTCCAGCGTCACCGGGCGGCCGATGGTCGGCGTCAGTACGCAGTCGAGGCCTTCAAGCAAGCCATCGCACTGCGCTTTCAAGGCTTGCAGGCGGTACTGCGCACGGAAGGTCTGCACGCCGTTTACCGCAGGCGCCTTGGCCAGCACCGCACGAATTACCGGCAGCACGGCCTCGGGGTTCTGCTCCATCAGTTCACCGGCCACGCTGTAGCGTTCAGCCACCCACGGCCCTTCGTAGAGCAGGCGCGCGGCTTCCAGGAAGGGCGACAGGTCCAGCGTCACCGGCTCGCCACCCAGTGCAATCAAGCGGTCGATGGCCTGCGCAAACAACTGCGGGCCTTGCTTGCAGCCGAAGTACTCCAGGTCCTGCTCGCGCGGCACGCCAAAACGAAACGCTCGGGGTGCGCCAAACGCCGATGCATCATTCCACGCCGGGTTCGCTCGGCTGTACGCATCCAAGGGATCGAGTTTGGCAGTCAGCGCCAGTAACTGGCTGGCCTCGCGCGCGGTGCGGGTAAAGGTGGTGACGCAATCCAGCGTGCGGCACGCCGGCACCACGCCGGCTGTGGAGATCAAGCCTTTGCTCGCCTTGAGCCCCACCAGGTTATTCAGCGCCGCCGGCACCCGCCCGGAACCGGCCGTGTCGGTGCCCAGGGCAAAACTCGCGACACCCAACGCGACGGCCAGTGACGACCCGGCGCTGGAGCCGCCCGACGGATACTCCGGCAACACGCTGTTGGGGCACGCGCCATACGGCGAGCGGCTGCCATTGAGCCCGGTGGCGAACTGGTCGAGGTTGGTCTTGCCCACTGGCACCGCGCCCAAGGCGATCAACTGCTCGACAATGCTCGCGTTGCGCTGCGGCACATAGGCGAACGCCGGGCACGCGGCGGTGGTGGGAATGCCAGCCAAGTCGATGTTGTCTTTGATCGCAAACGGTACGCCGAATAACGGCAACTCAGCCGGTTCGCGCGCGTCCAATGCGGCCAGGTACGGCTCCAACTCCGCTTCGGTAAGCAAGTGGATAAACAGGTGATAATCGGGGTTCAAGTGCGCGGCTTTCTCGCGCAGGTGCAGCAGCACTTCACGGGGCGTGGTGTCGCCACTCAGGTAGGCATTGCGCAGGTTGTCCAGTTGCATGTTCATGGCTTGTCCGCCTGTAGAAATAGAAGAGTCAGTCACGTTCGAGCACCACCACCCGTTGCCCGGCGCCGATGCCGCTGCCGGGTTGCACGGGGATCTCGCGCACGGTGCCGGCGAACGGCGCCACTACCGGGATTTCCATTTTCATTGACTCCAGAATCACCAGCACATCGCCAGCCGACACGCGCTCGCCGTTAGCCACCTGGACTTGCCAGAGGTTGCCGGCGATCGGGCTGTCGACACTGATTTGGTTGGCCTGCAACGGCGTGTCTGCACCTTGTGGTGCCGCGAGTTCTTCACTGTCGAAATGCGCCTGGCCACTGGCAATCCAGCGTTCACGCTCGGCATTGAAGGCGTGCTGCTGATGCTCACGAAACGCGCCAATGCTTGCGGCTTCGCGCGCGAGGAAATCCTGATACTCCGCGAGGTTCAACTGGCTGTGCTCGATGCTCAATTCAAAGCGCCCCAGCGGAAAGTCGCGCCGGATCTGCACCAGCTCATCAGCCGTCACCGGGTAAAAACGGATCTGGTCAAAGAACCGCAATAACCACGGCTTGCCATCAAACGCCGAGACCTCCCGGTAGCGGTTCCACATCTGCAAGGTGCGGCCCACAAACTGATAACCGCCTGGGCCTTCCATGCCGTACACGCACAAATAAGCGCCGCCAATGCCCACCGAATTCTCGGCGGTCCAGGTGCGCGCCGGGTTGTATTTGGTGGTCACCAGACGGTGACGCGGGTCCAGCGGTGTGGCCACCGGGGCACCGAGGTAAACGTCACCCAGGCCCATTACCAGGTAGCTGGCATCGAACACGGTGTGGCGCACTTCATCGAGGTTGGCGAGGTCGTTGATGCGACGGATGAACTCCAGGTTGCTCGGGCACCACGGCGCGTCCTTGCGCACGGTGGTCATGTATTTTTCGATCGCCAGCTGGCACGCCGGGTCGTCCCACGACAGCGGCAAGTGCACGATGCGCGAGGGCACTTGCAGGTTGGGGGTGGCGCACACAGCGGCCCATTGCGTGGTGATCAACGCCAGTAAACCGGCCAGCGGCAGTTGTTCGGGCTGGTAGTGGATTTGCAGGGAACGGATGCCTGGGGTCAGGTCGATGACACCTGGCAGGGCGAGAGTTTCCAGGGCTTGCATGAGTGCATGAGCACGAAAGCGCAGCACCAGGTCCAGCTCGGGGGCGCCGATTTCCAGCAGCAGGTGAGTGTCGCCGGCGAGGCGGGCGACGAGGCGGGTGTCGCTTTCACCCAACTCCAGCACCACAGGCGATCCGATCGTAAGTGGGCCACGGTCGATGTGGGAGCCGGGCTTGCCCGCGATGGCATCAATGTGGTCTGCCTGAGGTACCGAGTTGTCTGGATCGCAGGCAAGCCAGCTCCCACATTGATCCCATTTCAGGGCGAGGTCGCGGGCGGTTTTGAGGTTCACCGGTTCGAACCGAAGCTTGTCACCCGCCTTGAGTTGCCCCAACTGCCAAAGGTCCGCCTCGATCACTGTCACCGGGCACACAAACCCACCCAGGCTTGGCCCATCCGGCCCCAGGATCACCGGCATGTCCCCGGTGAAATCCACCGCGCCGATGGCATAGGGGTTGTCATGGATATTCGACGGATGCAGCCCCGCTTCGCCACCGTCCGTGCGCGCCCATAAAGGTTTTGGCCCGATCAGTCGCATGCCGGTGCGGCTGGAGTTGAAGTGCACTTCCCATTGGGTGGCGAAGAAGGTGTCGATGTATTCAGGCTTGAAGTATTCCGGCGCGCCGTGCGGGCCATAAATCACCCGCAGCGTGCGCACCGCAGGCAGGGGTTCAGCGATCAATTGCTGGCCGGCGTCGGCGTCTGTCAGTGGCAGCAAATGCAACACATCGCCAGCCCGTAAAGCGCGCCCGGCGTGCCCGCCGAACTGGCCGAGGGTGAAGGTGCTTTTGCTGCCCAGGTAATCTGGCACTTGCAACCCGCCGCGCAGGCACAGATAGCTGCGCGCACCGACACCTATGATGCTGCCAAGGCTCAACACCGCGCCTGCTTCAATCCGCAACGCGGTGTTCATCGGCACTGGTTGGTCATTCAGCAACAGCGTGATGGCTGCGCCGGTAACAGCGACGACCGCCGTGCAATTAAAGCGCAACAGCGGCCCATTCATGGTGATTTCCAGCGCCGCCGCGCCGTCGTCATTGCCCAGCAGGCGATTGCCCAGGCGCAGTGCGCGGCTGTCCATCGGCCCGGAGGGCGGCACACCGACGGCCCAGTAGCCGAGGCGGCCGGGGTAGTCCTGCACACTGGTTTGGGTGCCGGCGCTGAGCACTTCGAAGGTGCTGGCGCTGTAGACCAGGCCTTCCAGGCAACGCGTCCACGGGCGGCCGCTGGCAAACGGCGTGGCCAGCAGGATTTGGCGCAGGTAGTCGCGGTTGGTTTCCACGCCGTAGAGCTGGCTGTCGCTCAATGCCTGATGCAGACTCAGACGCGCCTGTTCGCGGGTCGGCGCCCACGTGATGAGCTTGGCGATCATTGGGTCGAAGTAGGGCGGGATTTCGCAACCGGCTTGCACCCAGGTGTCGATCCGCAAACCTTCACCCGTCGGGAAATCCACACGGGTTAACAGGCCTGGGCTCGGCTGGAAATCCTTGCCTGGATCTTCCGCATACAGCCGCGCCTGAATCGCGTGGCCCTGAGGGTGCAGCTTCAATTCTCTCAACGCAGGTAGTTCACCCGCCGCCAATTGCACCATCCAGCGAACCAGGTCGACGCCCCAGACTTGTTCGGTGACGCCGTGTTCTACCTGCAGGCGCGTGTTCACTTCGAGGAAGTAGAAGCGGCCGTCAGCGCTGTCAAAGATGAACTCCACGGTGCCGGCGCTGCGGTAATTGACCGCCCTGGCCAGGGTGATGGCCGCCGTGCACAAGGCTTCGGCCATGCCGTCGGGCAGGTTCGGCGCGGGTGTTTCTTCGAGGACTTTCTGGTTGCGCCGTTGCACGGAACAGTCGCGCACGCCAAGGGCGATGACGTCGCCCAAACCGTCGCCGAACACCTGCACTTCCAGGTGGCGGGCGTGCTCGATGTATTTCTCGATAAACACACCGGCATCGCTGAAGTTGTTTTGCCCCAGGCGTTTGACCGCTTCAAAGGACTCACTCAGCTCTGTCGCATTGCGGCACACACGCATGCCGATGCCACCGCCGCCTGCGGTGCTTTTGAGCATGACTGGATAGCTCACGGTTTCGGCCGCCAGCAACGCTGTATCGAGGCTGTCGAGCAGCTCGGTGCCTTCCAATAATGGAATTTGATGGTGTTTGGCCAAGGCCCGCGCGGTGTGCTTGAGGCCGAATACGCGCAGCTGTTCGGGTGTCGGACCGACGAAGGCTATCCCCGCATTTTCGCAGGCTTGGGCAAAGGCGGCGTTCTCTGAGAGAAAACCGTAGCCAGGATGAATCGCCTTGGCACCACAGGCCTTGGCGGTGGCGAGGATTTTTTCCACTGCCAGGTAGGTGGCCGCCGCCGCGCCTTCGCCGAGGCTGTAGGCCTCGTCGGCTTGCTGGATATGCAGGCTGGCTGCGTCGGCTTCGGCGTAGACGGCGATGCCTTTGACCTGCAGCTCGCGCAAGGTGCGCAGGATGCGGCAGGCGATGGCGCCACGGTTGGCGATCAAGAGTTTTTCGAACATGGCAAAACCCTGCGGGCCGTCCCGCAAAGTGAGGGAGCACTGCGGTCGTCCGCAGTGCCTGTGGTCAGTGTGGGAGCCGGGCTTGCCCGCGATGGCGGTAGGGCAGTCAGCTTATCGGTTGGCTGATGGACCGCTATCGCAGGCAAGCCAGCTCCCACAGTTGATCGCTAGTGTTTTCGGATGCATTGCCCGGCTCGGGACTGGCACAGGGCGAATAACCACTTACGCAGGCGTTTTATTTTCAGTTCCATACCAGTAACTCCGCAGGGGTCGGGTTGTAGCCGTTGCATGGGTTGTTCAGTTGCGGGCAGTTGGAGATCAGCACGATCACGTCCATCTGCGCACGCAGGTCGACGTACTTGCCGGGCGCGGAAATGCCGTCTTCAAAGGTCAGCCCGCCGTCGGCGGTGACCGGCACATTCATGAAGAAATTGATGTTCGGCCCGATGTCACCTTTACCCAGCCGGCCGTCGTGGGCGCAGGCGCGCAGGTAGTTGTCGCGGCAGCTGTGCATGTAGCGTTTTTCCAGAGCGTAGCGCACGGTGTTGCTCTCTTGGGCACAGGCACCGCCGAGGGTGTCGTGGCGCCCACAGGTGTCATCGACGATGGTCAGCATCGGCTGGCCAAGGTTGGAATACAGCACGCTGCCGGTGCTCAGGTACACGCGGTTTTGCCGGCGTAATGTGCGCTGTACGTCGTAGCGTTCCTTGGGGTTTTTGCGGCTGTAGAACAGCGTGTCGACAGCCTGGTTGCCCTCCATGTCTAGGATGCGCAGGGTCTGCCCGGCCTTGACCTCCATCAGCCAGGGCTCGCCAGCAGGAATGGTGGCGCGGTACACGGCTGCCTCGGGTTGTTTCAGTGCGATAGACATGGCAGTTCCTCAGGCGAACAGGCGGTCGGTGTTGATAAAGCCGCGCTCGTTTTCCGGGCGCGAAGTACGGCAGTGTTCGGCGACGCTGGAATCGGCGTTCATCCAGCTGAGTTTCAGCGGTTGCGGCGCGTAGTTCGGGTTGGGGTCCATCGGGTGTTGCAGCGCGGTCAGCACCACCAGTGTGTCCATCGGCGCGTAGAGTTCGATGTAGTCGCCGGCTTTGGAATTGCCCGGTACAAAGTGCAGGCCGCCGCCTTCGTCAACGCTGACCCGGCTGAACAGGTTGAGGGTCATCAACAGGTCGCTAAGCCCCAACCCCCACTTGCCCAATTCCACCAACAGGTTGTCGGTGCCGTTGCGAAAGAAGCCGTTGCGCAGCTCCTGATAACGGCCCTGGCCGTACTTCTCGGCCACTTCGGCGGCGCACAGCACGCCGCCGATGCTGTCACTCCAGCCGCAGGTGTCGGCGGTGATGGCGGCCAGCACGCGGCCCATGTCCGAGTACAGGCAATGGCCGCGGGTGAGCTTGGCGGTGTGTTGGCATTTGAGGCTGTCGGGCAGGTTCAGACGCTCGGTTTTTTCATTGGCATTGAGCAGGGTCAGGCTGACGTTGGCGCCACCGCGAATATCCGTGAGGCGCAGCAGTTGGCCGCGCTTGAGCACAAAGGAGCGGTGGCCGCCGCCGGGCAGCATTTCTTCGGCGAAGGGTGGGAACAGTTGAATGGAATCGGTCATTTGCAAGTCGCTCCAAGTTCGGCGGCCAGCGCTTTACGGCGCTCGCTGTTCAAAGGGATGTCGTAGGTGATGCGCGCGCCATAGGCGCCGGGGGCGTGGGGGTCGACACGAACTTTGTCGAACACCAGCAAGCGCGTGCCGAGGCTGAAACCTTCGCTGAGGTCGTGGGTGACCATGAACACCGTCAGCCGGGTTTCGCGCCATAGCGCCAGCAACAGCTGATGCATGTCTTTGCGAATGCCCGGGTCGAGGGCGCCGAAGGGTTCGTCCAGCAGCAACACGCGGGGTTTCATGATCAGGGCTTGGGCGATGGCCAGGCGTTGCTGCATGCCGCCGGAGAGCTGCGCCGGGTATTTGTCCAGTGCGTGGCCGAGGCCGACTTTTTGCAGCAGGGCGGCGGCCTGTTCCCGTGCTTCTTGTTTGGCTTTGCCGAACAGCCGTCCCAGCAGCGGCGAGCGCGGTAGCTCAAGGCCAAGCGCAACGTTGTCCAGCACCGTCAAATGCGGGAACACCGAGTAACGCTGGAACACCACGCCACGGCTGGCATCCGGTTCGCCGGCAAGTGGTTGGCCGTCCAGCAGGATCTGGCCTTTGCTCGCGGTTTCCTGGCCCAGCAACAAGCGCAGGAAGGTCGATTTGCCGCAGCCGGACGTGCCGACCAGGGTGCAAAACTCACCCTCATCGACATGCAGGTTGAGCCCTTCCAGCACCACCTGTTCGCCATAGCGCTGCCACACATTGTTGACGCTGATAAAACTCATGGCCGCGCTCCTTCGTACCAGGGGAACGCACGCCGTGTGAGGGTTTTGAGGCCCCAGTCCATCAGCCAGGCGAGCAGGGTGATCCACACCACGTAGGGCAAGATCACGTCCATCGCCAGGTAGCGGCGCACCAGGAAGATCCGGTAGCCGAGGCCGTCGGTGGAGGCGATGGCTTCGGCGGCGATCAGGAACAACCACGCCGAGCCGAGCATCAGCCGCAGCGAGATCAGCAGACGTGGCAGCAGTTGCGGTAGCACCACACGCAGCATCAGGGTCCAGGTGGAGGCGCCGAGGGTCTGTGCCTTGACCAGCAACTCGACGGGTATTTCCCGGGCGCGCTGTTCCAGGTCGCGCGCCAGGCACGGTGTTACACCGATGACGATCAGCATGACTTTGGACAACTCTCCCAGCCCAAACACGATGAACAGAATCGGCAGGATCGCCAGTGGCGGCACCATTGACAGCACCGTGAGCAGTGGCGACAACGGCGCGCCAAACAACGGCAGTGTGCCGGCGGCGATGCCCAGGCACAGGCCGGCGAGGGCGCTGATGCCCAAGCCGATCGCCAGGCGGCGCAGGCTGGAGGCGCTGTCTTGCCACAGCACATATTCACCGGTGCGCGTATCGGCGCTGAACGCCAGGCGTTTCACCGCGTCGCCCATTTGCGCGGCGCTGGGCAGCAGTTTGTCGTTGGGGTTATCCGCCAGGCGCTCGGCCGAGCCTACAAAGTAGGCGAACAGCAGCAGGGCGAACGGCAGCAGCACCAACAGCAGGCGGCTGGAGCGTTCCGGGTGACGGTTGATCAGGCGCATGGCCGGGTCCTCTTACAGCGTGCCGTCGGCGGCCATCTGCACGTAGCTGGGGTCGAAATGCAGCTTGAGGTTGGCGGTGTCGCCGCTGGTGATGCCATTGGCGAAGCTCATGCCCACGGCGCTGGCGTCCCTGGCCCCTTCGCCGAGCAGGCCGTGTTCAAACGAGAACTCGGCGACCTTGCGCAGGGTGGCGGGCAGTTGCGCGCTGGTGGCGAACGCCAGCGCTTCCTTGGGCGTGGCGAACAGCTTGGTGGTGTCCAGTTGCGCCTGGAAACCCTTGAGGTCGGTGCCGGAGGCCTTGGCCATATGTTCAAGCGCCGCGGTGCTGGCAGCGTTTTTGGCGTTCATCAGCGCGACCACTTCAAACCAGGCGCCGGTCAGCGCTTTGCCCAGGGCCGGGTTGTCTTTGAGGGTTTGGGTGTTGACCACCATCATGTCCATGATTTCGCCGGGCACTTTGCTGGAGTCGAACACTTGGGTGACGCCCGGTTTAGCCTTGATCTCGGAGAGCATCGGGTTCCAGGTGGTCACGGCTTGCACCTGGTCGGTGTTGAAGGCCGCGGCGATGTCGGCGTCGGAGGTGTTGACGACTTTGAGGTCTTTTTCGGTGAGATCAGCGGATTCCAGGGCGCGGGCGAGCAGGTAGTGAGACACCGAGAGTTCCACCAGGTTGACGTTCATGCCCTTGAGGTCGGCCACGGTCTTGCCGGTGCCCTTGATCACCACGCCATCATTGCCGTTGGAAAAGTCGCTGACCACCAGCGCGGTGCTGTCCACACCACCGGCGGCGGGAATGGTCAGGGCGTCCATGTTGGTCATGGTGCAGCCGTCGAACTGGCCAGCGGTGTATTGGTTGATGGACTCGACATAGTCATTGAGCTGCACCATGTCGATCTTGATGCCGTACTTCTTGGCCCACTTGTCGAGGATGCCTTGGCTGCCGGCGTATTCCCACGGCATCCAGCCGGCATAGATAGTCCAGCACACACTGAAGTGGTCTTTGGTCGCGGCTTGGGTTTGAAAGCTCAGCACGGCGGCGAAGGCGGCGGCGAGCAGGGCGGGTAAACGGATTGTGGGCATGGGGCTTCTCCAGTTGAACATGGGCGAGCAGGAGCAACGCGGCACCGTGAACGGTGGCTTGTCTCCCGGGCTTTTATCCCGCCGTGTAACCTCAACTGGAGGTCGCCAACTCTCGGACCAGCCACTCGCTTTTCAAGCGAGCCGGAACCCTAGTCGGCCATTGCAAATTGTGGTGCCGCGAACCTGTGATGAATCCTGCACAGGCTTGCTAAAGCGAGAGTCGTGCCAAGTGGTGGGTGGGCCTCTAGGGCGCGGGGTTGCAGCGAGGTGGTGGTTGGCTGGTGCGCTGACGTGCGTTGTGCTGGTGCGCCGTCGCACTGCAATGAGGCGTTCAGTTCGTCCGAAACAGGTATTTCAAACTGTGTCAAAAACGCACCAGATTCGGTTTTTGATGTCAGATATTTCGTCATTCATTGAAAGACGAATGCCGCCCTTCAGCGTCGCTGAAGGTGCTCCCCAGCGGTCCAGGAGGCCGCCATGTATCGACGACTGCTGCTTAGCGCTTTATTTGGCCTGACCCTCTCCGCGTGTGTGCCCTATTACGACGGTGGCGCCACTTACTACCGCTCCGAGGTCTACACCGCACCGGCGCCCGCTTATTACTACGGCGGCCCTGCTTACTACCAATACGGACGCAGCTATTACGCGCCGCCGCCGCGCTATTATTCGGCGCCGCGTTATTACCAGCCGGCGCCGCGCTACTACCCACGGCCCGGTTACCGGCCGTATCCGAACCAGGGTTGGGGCGGTGGTAACCGTTGGGGCAATGGTGGTGGGCATACCCAGGGCGGCAACCGAGGCGGTGGGCATGGTGGGGGGCACCGTTAGATGTCGGATAAATCCGCCAGCGGGTGCCGTCCTTCCCAAGCCTTGTGAAAGTGCGCTTCGACCACGGCGTCGGGAATGGTATTGATATCCGGCCAGTGCCAATGGGGCGTCTGGTCCTTGTCGATCAAGCGCGCCCGCACGCCTTCGGCAAACTCCGGGTAACGGCAGCAATTGAGGCTCAGTGTGTATTCCATCTGGAACACCTCGGCCAACGACAGGTGCCGCGCCCGCTGGATCTGCTCCCACACCAGGTGCGCGGTCAGCGGGCAGCCTTCACTCAGGTTTTTGCCGGCGCGGCTGAACAGCGGGTCGGCGTGCTCACGTAACGGGCTCAAGGCGCGCCAGGCACAGCGCACATCAGCCACATCCAGCCATTCGTCGATCTGCGCACGGCGCGGCAGCCATTGCGCTTCGGGTTGCTGGTCGACGGCTTCCTGGGCGAGCGCCTTGAGCAGGCTGTTGAGCTGCATCGCGGTTTGTTCCTGCCAGTTCAATTGCAGCAGGCCATCTATCAACGCTTCCTGCTGGTCATCGCGCAGGAAACGGTCGGCCAGGCCCAGGTCCAACGCATCGCGGCCGTTGATATGGGCGCCGGTGAGGCCAAGGAATAACCCCAGCTTGCCCGGTAACCGCGACAGGAACCAACTGGCCCCCACATCCGGGTACAAGCCGATGCTGATCTCGGGCATGGCCAGGCGGCTGCTCGGCGTGACGATACGCACCGAAGCGCTCTGCAGCAGGCCCATACCACCGCCGAGCACATAACCGTGCCCCCAGCAGATCAGCGGTTTGGGGTAGGTGTGCAGGCGGTAGTCGAGGCGGTATTCAGCGGCGAAGAACTGCGCGGCCAGGGCGGGCACTTCGCCGGGGAGTTCACGGCAGGCCTGGGCCAGGCTGCGGACTTCGCCACCGGCGCAAAAGGCTTTGGGGCCATTGCCGCACAGCAGTACACACACGATATTCGGGTCTTTGGCCCAGGCCTCCAGGCGTTCGTCCAAGGCCAGGATCATGGGCAGGGACAGCGCGTTGAGGGATTTTTCCGCGTCCAGGCTGGCGATGCCGAGGCGGGCACCGTCGCTGCCGGTCAGCTCTTCGAAGTGCAGGTTCATCGTGACCTCAATCGAGAAAGTGAAGGTTCAGTATGAACGCTTCAAAGGAAAGTGCCGATGATGTGTCAGATCAATTGACAAGCGGGGTCGGCTTTCCTAGGGTTCGCCCATTCTTTTTTACACGATGAACACACCATGACCGAAGGCGACCGCATCAAACTCGAACCCAGCTGGAAACACGCCCTGCGGGATGAGTTCGACAAGCCCTACATGGCCGAACTACGCGAGTTCCTGCGCCAGGAACATGCCGCCGGCAAAGAGATCTACCCGCCTGGCCCGCTGATCTTCAATGCGCTCAACTCCACGCCGTTGGACAAGGTCAAGGTGGTGATCCTCGGCCAGGACCCATACCACGGCCCCGGCCAGGCCCATGGCCTGTGCTTCTCGGTACAACCGGGCGTGCCAACGCCGCCGTCGCTGGTCAATATCTACAAAGAACTCAAGCGCGACCTGAACATCGACATTCCCAACCACGGCTGCCTGCAAAGCTGGGCCGAACAGGGCGTGCTGATGCTCAACACCACCATGACCGTGGAGCGCGCGAATGCCAATGCCCACGCGGGCAAGGGCTGGCAGTTCTTTACCGATCGTGTGATCGAAGTGGTCAGCGAGCACCAGCCGCACCTGGTGTTCCTGTTGTGGGGCGCCCATGCGCAAGGCAAGCAAAAGCTGGTGGATGCGACCAAGCACCTGGTGCTGACCTCGGTGCACCCGTCGCCGCTGTCGGCGTATCGCGGGTTTTTGGGGTGTGGGCACTTCGGTCGTACCAACAAGTTTCTTGAGCAGAATGGCGAGACGCCGATTGAGTGGCGGTTGCCGCCACTCTAAAGGTTAGTCACAACCTAATGTGGGAGCTGGCTTGCCTGCGATGACGGTCTGTCAGCCGATACATTTATTGACTGAACCACCGCTATCGCAGGCAAGCCAGCTCCCACATTGGAATTTTTTGAAGGCTTAGATTTTTTCCGGCTGACGATTCCAGTGCCTGAACAACGGCTCAGCCAAAAACAGCACAAACAACAAGCGCATTACCTGCATTGCCGTTACCAAAGGCACCGACAGCTGCAAAGTCTCTGCCGTGAGGCTCATTTCGGCAATGCCGCCCGGCATCATGCCCAGGGTGAGTGAGCGCAAATCCAGCTGCGTCAGCGCGCTCAAGCCCACCGCCGCCAACGTCGCAAGCGCCATGGTCAAGGCGGTGCCGATCAAGGTACGGCCCATGAACGACGGCGCACGACGGAAGAACTGACGGTTGAAGTGGCAGCCCAGGCCGCTGCCGATCAGCCACTGGCCGATCTGGCTGCCGCCGTCCGGCAGGCCGTAATGCAAGTCCCAGACAACACTGGCAGTCGCGCTGACTAACAGTGGCCCGAACAACCACGGGTTTGGCTGACGTAAACGCTGCCAGCCCCAGGCCACCAGCGCGCCCAGCGGGAACAGCAGCGCCAGCCAACCCCAACTCACTGGCGCCGGGTGAAACTGCGGCGTGCCGCCTTCGAGCAAGTACTTGAAGATCGCCGGCACACACAGCACCACCACCAGCACACGCAAACTTTGCCCCGCTGCGACACGGCTGAGCACTGCGCCATTACGGGCGCCGAGGTTGACCATTTCACCGGAACCGCCCGGCATGCTGGAGAAAAACGCGGTGGCGCGGTCTTCGCCGCTGCGGCGCATCAACCACACGCCGACCACGCTCGACAGGCTGGTGATCAGCGCACCGAAGAAAATCAGCCCGAAGTGGCTCATTACCTGTTCGATCACCACCGGTGTGAAGTGCAGCCCGATGCCGATGCCTACCACCCATTGGCCACATTTGCGCCCGCCGGGAATCTCCGCCAACTGCCACGGCGTGAGGCAACGCACCAGGATAATCGCCAGCAACGAGCCGACCATATAGGGCAAAGGCCAGCCGACGAGGCTGGCCAGGTAACCGCCGGCCAGGCCGACCAGCGGTGTTGCCCACCATTGATTAAAGGTGACCTCAGACATCGGCCAGGGCGCGACGCTGTTGGGCACGTTTACGCCAGATACGCAGCAGCGGCACGAACAACATGATCGCCGTCAGCACCCACACGCCAAAGGTGATCGGGCTGGACCAGAGGATTTCCAGCGCACCGTTGGAGATCGACAGCGCGCGGCGCAGGTTCTGCTCCATCAGGCCACCGAGGATAAAGCCCAGCAGTACCGGCGACAGCGGGAAGTCCAGCTTGCGCAGGATGTAACCGAAGATGCCGATGCCGACCATCAGGAACAGGTCGAAGGTGGTGGCGTGAACCGCGTACACACCGATGGCGGTGATGATGGCGATTACCGGCACCAGCGCCCAGTTCGGTACGGCGAGGATGCGTGTGAAGATGCGGATCATCGGGATGTTAAGGATCACCAGCATGATGTTAGCTACAAACAACGAAGCGATCAGGCCCCAGACGATGTCCGGCTGTTGTTGGAACAGCAGCGGGCCGGGGGTGATGTTGTACAGCGACAGGGCGCCGATCATCACTGCGGTGGTGCCAGAACCTGGCACGCCGAGAGTCAACATGGGGACCAGAGCGCCACAAGCGGCCGCGCCGATCGCAGTTTCCGGTGCAGCCAGACCGCGTTTGTCACCTTTACCGAATTCGCCCGAGGCGCCGGCGATGCGCTTCTCGGTCATGTAGGCCACGGCACTGGCCAAAGTCGCGCCGGCACCCGGCAAGACACCCATGATAAAGCCGAGCACGCCGCAACGAATGTTCACGACAAACACTGATGCGGCTTCCTTGACATTGAACATCATGCGCCCAGTGGCTTTCACGGCTTCCTGGCCACGGTGGGTTTTTTCCAGCAGCAACAGGATTTCGCTGATGGAGAACAGGCCCAGTACCAACACCACAAACTGGATGCCGTCGGTGAGGTGGATGTTGTCGCCGGTAAAACGGTACACGCCGCTGTTGGCATCGATGCCCACGGCCGAGAGGAACAGGCCGATCAGCGCTGCAACAAACGTCTTCAGCGGTTTGTCACCGGCCATGCCGCCCAGGCAGACAATCGCGAACACCATCAGTACGAAATATTCCGCCGGGCCGAAGGCAATCGCCCATTTGGCCAGCAGCGGCGCAAACAGCACCATGCCGCAGGTGGCGATAAACGCGCCGATGAACGAACTCCATGCCGACAGCGACAACGCCACACCGGCCAGGCCTTTGCGGGCCATCGGGTAGCCGTCGAGGGTGGTCATTACGGTAGAAGCTTCGCCCGGGATGTTGAGCAGGATCGAGCTGATACGGCCGCCGTATTCGCAGCCCAGGTACACAGCCGCGAGCAGGATCAGCGCCGATTCCGGCGGCAGGCCCAACGCGAACGCGATGGGGATCAACAAGGCCACGCCATTGATCGGGCCCAGGCCTGGCAACAGGCCGACCACGGTGCCGATCAAGGTGCCACACAGCGCGGTCACCAGATTGTAAGGGGTCAGTGCAACGCCGAAGCCCTGGCCCAAATAGCTGAACGTATCCATATCAGTTCTCCAGAACTTCAAGCAGGCCGAGGGGCAGCGGTACATCCATGGCCTTGTCGAACAGCAGGTACAGGCCGATAGCCATGAGGGTGACGATCACTACGCTGGGCAACCAGCGGCCGCCATACAGGCGTGCCATTGGAATGCCGATCAACATGCTGCTGAGGATGAAGCCCAAGGGCTCGAAAGTGCCGGCAAACACGATCAGCAGCGCGACGCAAAGGCTGATCTTGATCAGGGTTTCGCGGTCCAGCGCGGGTTCTTCTTCGGTGTGCTTGATTGGCTGCGGGCGAAAGATCATGTAGATCAGGCCCAGGCTCATCAGGCCGAGCATCAGCAGCGGAAAGGCACGTGGGCCGACCGGCTCGTAGGAAAACGCCGCCTGATACGGCCAGGCCATCAGTGCCAGGCCGGCGCAGACCAGCAGCATCACCGAGGCGAAAATGCGTTGTAAGAGCATGTGGAACTCCTGGGCCGCGCCGCCCGTTAAAGAGGGCGCAGCCGTGCAAAAGAGGGGCGATTACTGGATCAGGCCGAACTCTTTGGCCAGCACTTTGTAGTCAGCCACCTGTTTCTTCACGTAGGTGTCGAGCTCCGGGCCGGTCATGGCAAACGGGAACAGCTCGCGCTGGTCACGCAGCTTGGCGAACTCTTCGGAGGCCAGCAGTTTGTCGAACGCTTCTTTCCACCAGGCGTAGTCGGCATCGCTGACTTTTGGCCCGAGGTAGAAACCGCGGACCACTGGCCAGACGATGTCGTAGCCTTGCTCTTTGGCGGTCGGAATGTTCTTCATTTCCGGCTCGTCCAGGCGCTCTTCGGCGAACACCGCTAGCAGGCGCATGTCACCGCTGAGGATGTGCGGCATGGAGTCGGAGATGTCGGTGCTGCCCACCTGGATGTGGCCGCCGAGCAGGGCGGTGGCGATTTCACCGCCGCCTTCGAGGGCGACATAACGCAGTTCGCGCGGGTTGATGCCGGCGGCCTTGGCGATCAGGGCGGTTTGCATCCAGTCCTGACTGCCTACGGTGCCGCCGGAACCGATCACCACGCTGCCCGGATCTTTCTTCAAGGCTTTGACGAGATCGTCGAGGGTCTTGTAGGGCGAATCGCTTTTCACTGCGATGGCACCGTAGCTGGTGCCGACCGCTGCCAACCAACGCACGGCGCTTTCATCAAAACGGCCGAACTTGCCCTGGGCCAGGTTCAACAGCGAACCGCTGGACCAGGCCACCAGTGTGCCGCCGTCCGCTGGGCGCTGTGCTACCACCGCGTTATAGGCCACCGCGCCCACGCCGCCGGGCATGTAGGTCACACGCATCGGTTTACTCAGCAGCTTCTCATTGACCAACGCGCTTTGCGCCAGTTTGCAGGTCAGGTCAAAACCACCGCCGGGGGAGGCTGGGGCGATGCATTCCGGGCGTTTGGGTTCGTCGGCGGCCAGTAGTTGGCCGGCGAACAACATGCAGCCGGCGGCGAGGGCCAATTTACGCAGTGAATAGGTCATTTGAATCTCCGTCTTGTTGTTATTTAGGGGCTACTACCAAAGTGCGACGCTATAGCTGACCAGCACGCGTACTTCATCCGCATCACGGGCCGAGTAGTTGGAGCGGTACGTGGCATTACGCAGGCGAAACGCGACATCCTTGAACGTGCCACTTTGTACGATGTAGCGGATCTCGCTGTTGCGTTCCCACTCCTTGCCGGTCTCGCCGTTCTTGAGCTTGATGTTGTCACCCGACAGGTAACGGCTCATGAAGCTCAAGCCGGGAATGCCCAGCTTGGCGAAGTCGTAGTCGTAGCGCGCTTGCCAGGAGCGTTCTTCGGCGCCGGCAAAGTCGTTGATCTGTACGAAGTTGACCAGGTACGGGTCGGCCCCATCCACATACGGAAAGGCGCTGTCGCCGGACATGTGCTGGTAGCCGGCGCTGAGCTTATGGCCATTGAGGGCATAGCTGAACAGGCCGTTGAGGGATCTGTTGTCGATCTTGCCGCCATGGGCCGCGCCCGTGTCATCACTGATGGCCAGGCGCAGGTCGGTGCCGAAGGTGCCGGGGCCGAGCGGGCGCGAGGCAACCAGGCCGAGGAAGTGCTGGCGGTACACGTCATCGAGTTGGGCGAAGTGGTAACTGCCGGTGATCTTGTCGGCGAACTTGTAGTCCACGCCGCCGAAGTTGAAGTGCTTGCCGGTAGCGCCGCTGACGAAACGGCTGTTCTTGTTGTTGAGGGCGATTTCTTCGTAGTCGGTGGAATCGCGGTCTTTGGCTTTGTCCAGGCGGCCGCCGGTAAACACCATGTTTTTGAATTCTTTGGAGGTCAGCAAGCCACCGTTGAAGGTCTGCGGCAGGATGCGGCCGTCGTTGGGCTTGAGGGTCGGCAGTTCGGGGATCAGCGCACCGATCTTGAGTTCGGTGGCGGAGATCTTCACTTTGCCGGTCAGGCCGAGTTTGGCGTAGTCGTCGACAGCGCGGCCGTTGTCAGTGGGCAGCAAGCCAGAACCTGTGCGGTCGGGGCTGGAGTCGAGCTTGACCCCGAGCATGCCCAGCGCGTCCACACCAAAGCCGACGGTGCCGTCGGTGTAGCCCGATTGCAGGTTGAGCATGAAGCCCTGAGCCCATTCGTCG
This sequence comes from Pseudomonas sp. WS 5532, assembly GCF_012985445.1. NCBI lineage: Bacteria > Pseudomonadati > Pseudomonadota > Gammaproteobacteria > Pseudomonadales > Pseudomonadaceae > Pseudomonas > Pseudomonas sp. WS 5532. The sequence continues at coordinate 65,478 of NZ_JAAQWK010000023.1, read as the reverse complement.
CGCTTGGATTGCTGCGCGCTGGTGCCGTCGCGAAAGTCGCGGTTGAAGTACATATTGCGGGTTTCCAGGGTCGCGCTACTGTCTTCAAAGAAGGCAGCCTGGGCAAGCGGCGAAAAGCCGGCAAGGGCGGTGGCACTGGCAAGGGCGGTCTTGGCAAGACGGGAAAAACGCACAGGCGGGCAAGCCTGGGGCTGGGTCGACAGCATCGTGGTGTACTCCGTTATTGTTCTTATTTTGGCGAAAACGCTTCGAGGCGTTTTTCGATCGCTACTGATCAGGTAGCTCGGCGGGCATTACCCACCGTTGCTGGATGCTAAAGGGCGAAGCTTTCACTAACCTTTCAGCTGCCTTTCAATGTTTTCGGGCTTCACAGGGCAGGCGGCGCCTGTAAACTGCCCGCCAAAGCGTGGCGTCGACCATGCCCGAACGAGGTGAAAATCCATGCGTGTCCTCTTGGTTGAAGACCATCTGCAACTCGCCGAAAGTGTTGCCCAAGCGCTCAAGAGCACGGGTTTGACCGTCGACGTACTGCACGACGGCGTGGCCGCGGACCTGGCCTTGAGCAGCGAGGAATATGCGGTGGTGATCCTCGATGTGGGGCTGCCGCGCATGGATGGTTTTGAGGTGTTGGCGCGTCTGCGGGCGCGTGGGAAAAATCTGCCAGTGTTGATGTTGACGGCGCGCAGTGATGTAAAAGACCGTGTGCATGGCCTGAACCTGGGCGCTGATGACTACCTGGCCAAGCCCTTCGAGTTGACCGAGCTGGAAGCGCGGGTCAAGGCGCTGTTGCGCCGCAGTGTGCTGGGCGGTGAACGTCAGCAGGCGTGCGGCGTGCTGGTCTACGACCTGGATACCCGGCGTTTCACCGTGGGCGGCGAGCTGATGACGTTGACCTCTCGCGAGCAGGCGGTGCTTGAGGCGCTGATCGCGCGGCCCGGCCGCGTGATGAGCAAGGAGCAACTGGCTTCCCAGGTGTTCGGCCTGGACGAGGAAGCCAGCCCCGACGCGATTGAAATCTACGTGCACCGCCTGCGCAAGAAGCTCGACGGCCAGCCCATCGCCATCGTGACCTTCCGTGGCCTTGGCTACTTGCTGGAAGCCCGTGATGCATAAGCCCAGCAGCCTGCGCTGGCGGCTGCTGTGGAACCTGGCGCTGCTGCTGGTGGTGCTGATGCTCGCCAGCGGCATGAGTGCTTACTGGAATGGCCGCGAAGCTGCCGACACCGCCTATGACCGCACTTTGCTGGCTTCTGCGCGCACCATCGCCGCCGGGTTGACCCAGGTGGACGGCACCCTGAGTGCCAATGTGCCGTATGTGGCGCTGGATACCTTCGCCTACGACAGTGCCGGGCGGATCTATTATCAGGTCAATGACATCGACCGAAAATTGATCTCCGGCTACGAAAACCTCCCTGGCCCACCGCCGGGCACGCCGCGCACCGATGATTACCCGGCGTTGGCGCGGTTCTACAACGCCATGTACCAGGGCCAGCATGTGCGGGTGGTCAGCCTGCTCAAGGCGGTGTCAGAGCCGAACATGAACGGCATGGCGGAAATTCGCGTGGCCGAAACTGACGAAGCTCGCGAGAGCATGGCTCGCAGCCTGATGGCCGACACTTTGCTGCGCCTGGGCATGCTGGCGGTCGGTGCGTTATTGCTGGTGTGGTTTGCCGTGAGTGCGGCACTGCGCCCGCTGGAACGCCTGCGCACCGCCGTGGAAGAACGCCAGCCCGACGACTTGCGCCCGCTGCCGCTGGTGGAGGTGCAGCATGAGTTCGGCCCGTTAGTGCGCTCGCTTAATCATTTCACCGAGCGCTTGCGCGGCCAGTTCGAGCGCCAGGCGCAGTTTATCGCCGACGCCGCCCACGAATTGCGCACCCCGCTGGCGGCGCTCAAGGCCCGGCTTGAGCTGGGCCTGCGCAGCAGCGACCCGGCGACGTGGCGCAGTACCTTGGAAACCGCAGCCCAAGGCACCGACCGTCTGACCCACTTGGCCAACCAATTGCTGTCCCTGGCACGCATCGAAAACGGCGCGCGGGCGATTGCCGAGGGCGGTGCGCAATTGCTTGACCTCAGCCAGCTGGCGCGGGAACTCGGCATGGCCATGGCGCCGCTGGCCCACGCGCGGGGCGTTGCCCTGGCATTGGAGGCGGACGAACCGGTGTGGCTGCGCGGTGAGCCGACCTTGCTGAATGAACTGCTGAGCAACCTGGTGGATAACGCCCTGGCCCACACCCCATCGGGCGGGAACGTGATTCTGCGGGTGACCGCGCCGGCGATCCTGGAAGTTGAAGATGACGGCCCAGGCATCCCGCTGGATGAGCGGGACCGGGTCTTCGAACGTTTCTACCGCCGCAGCCAGCAGGGCATGGGCTCGGGCTTGGGGCTGGCGATTGTCGGCGAGATCTGCCGGGCGCATTTGGCGCAGATCAGCCTGCATGATGGTGAATTGGCGGGGTTGAAGGTGCGGGTGAGTTTTATCGCGGGGTAGTCAATAGAACATCGAGCGCGCTTCATCCAGCTCGGCACGCAGTGTCTCGCTGTAGGGGTCGATGCGCAGCTTCTTGAGCGCCGGCAGGCTGGTAACGTCTACGTTGGCCAAGGGATGCGCGGTGCCTCGGTGGCAATACAGTACGGCGATTTGCACCACGTCGATGTAGTCCAGGCTTGGGGAGTCACGCTCCAAATCCAGGTACTGCCCCGGCAGCTTGGCCAGCATTTCCGGGAAATCCCACACACCCAGCAGTTTGTCACCCAGCAACGGGTGAATACTGTCGATGACATGGTTGAGGCTGACCGGGTCGGCCAACAGCTCGTAACGGTCTTCGGCGTAGGTGAGGATCGGCAGCACACCAATCTGATGCACCAGCCCGCCGAGGGCGGCCTGGTCCGGCTTGAGGTGGCTGTGGTTGCGGCACAAGGCATAACTCACGCCCGCCACTTCCAGGCTGCGGCGCCACACTTCGCGCATTTTTAGTTCGACGACTTCGGAGCGGGCGTGGAAGATCTGTTCCATGACCAGACCGATGGCCAGGTTGCTGCTGTAGTTGGTGCCCAGCCGCGTGATGGCGGTATGCAGATCAGTGACTTCCTGGGTTGCGCGTAGCAGCGGGCTGTTCACCACTTTGATCAGGCGCGCCGACAGCGCGGTATCGCGACCGATCACTTTGCTCAAGTGGCTGATGCTGATCTCCGGGTCTTCCGCGGCCTGACGAATGTTCAAGGCCACTTCCGGTAATGTCGGCAGAACCAGGTCATCGTTGTCGATGGCCGTTACCAAAGCCTGTTGGACTTTTTCCGCCAGCTTGTTCATTCATGCTCTCTAGGGTGTTGCAAAAAGGTGCGGCGATTAACGCTGGATCTCTTTATCTCGATCCAATAGGTACGGCAGATCGAGCAGGTTGAGGCCTGGGCCTTCCAGGGTGCCTACGTGCACATCGCCGCTGTCGGCAGCTTCGGCTTGCAGCACGGCCAGAAGTTCAATGGAATGGTCAGCTTTTGCCGCGATGACGACTTCGCCGATCGCGCTGTTATGGTTGGGCGAGAACAGCGGAGTGCCTGGCTCGGGCAATTGCGCCGCATTGAGGCTCAGGCGATACAGGCGACGCTTGAGTTTGCCCAGGTACTGCATGCGCGCGACGATTTCCTGGCCGGTGTAGCAGCCTTTTTTGAAGCTGACGCCGCCTACGGCCTGCAGGTTAAGCATCTGCGGGATAAACAGTTCGCGGGTCTGCGGCATGACCTGGCCGATGCCGGCGCGGATCTGGCCGAGCAACCAGTCATTCAAGTCAGCTTGTTGCAGTTGGCTGGCCAATTGCTGGCGTACGCCTTCGGCGTGTTCGGCAGGCACCCAGAGTTCGGCGCGGTTCTGGGAGACACGAATGGCAATCAATGTGTCGGTGCGCACCACGCTGTCGGTTTCAGTTGGCAGCTCAAGCCCAAGGGTGGCCAGGGTTTGATCCGCATTCGAGAGACCAAAGCGTGCCCAGGCGGCGCTTTCGTCGGTGAGTTTGGATTTGGAGAACACCGCGTATTTCTTCAGGTCTGCCAGTTGCGGTTCGAGCAGCTCAGTGGCCATGGCCAGCAACACGCCGTCACCTTGCAGCAGGATGCGAAAACTCGACTGCATGCGGCCTTTTTGCGTACAACGCGCACCAAGGCTGGCCTGGGTGTCGCTCAGGTAATTGAGGTTGCAGGTCAGTTGCCCTTGCAGGAACTTGGCGGCGTCGGAGCCGCGGACGGCAAGGACGCCTTCGTGTGTCAGGGGGCAGAAAAATGCAGAGTCGGCCATGGGTCTTCGCAGGTCAAAAAGTCATGCGTGCATCATAGAGGGGCGCCCGGCAAATGGATAGTTTCCGTATGGGGCGACCAAAGCCGAGTGTTCCGCTGCCGTTGGGCCTGTATACTTGCGCGCTATTTGAGGAGCAGTCCATGGTCGAAGATGTAGAAATCAACCGCCTCTACTGGCACAGCCGCCGTGGCATGCTGGAGTTGGATGTGTTGCTGGTGCCGTTCACTAAAGAAGTGTACGCGACGCTGGATAAGGTAGACCGCGATCTCTATGTGCGGCTGCTGACGTGCGAAGACCAGGACATGTTCGGTTGGTTCATGGAACGCGCCGAATCTGAAGACCCGGAGTTGCAGCGCATGGTTCGGATGATCCTGGATCGTGTCCAGCCCAAGTAATCGCTTCGAATGCCGCTGGCAGGCCTCACGGCTGTTGCTGGCGGCGTACCTGCTTGCCCAGTTGTTCGCGCTGGGTGCCTTGTTGTTTATCGATTTGCCCTTCGCAAGCCTTGTCATTCTGCTGTGCCTGGCCCATGCCGCCTGGGTGTTGCCGCGTCATATCCTGCTGACTCACCGTTCGTCGATTCGTGGCCTGCGCCGTGACGAAGATGGCTGGCAATTGTTCAGTGCCGAGCGCGGCTGGCACAGCGTACAGCTGCGTCCGGACAGCCTGGCGTTGCCGCTGATCGTGGTGCTGCGCTATCGGGTGCAGGGCGAGTGGTGGGTGCGTTCGGTCTGTGTACCTATGGATTCGCAGGTCGCCGATGTGCACCGGCGCCTGCGGGTGCGCTTGAAGTTCAGTCGCCGTAGGTGGCTGGCACCAGAATAGTGTCGCGGGCTTCGGGCAGCATCTGCGGGTAGTCGAGGGTGTAATGCAGGCCGCGGCTTTCCTTGCGTTCCATGGCTGAGCGGATCATCAACTCGGCAACCTGGGCCAGGTTGCGCAACTCGATCAGATCGCGGCTGACTTTGTAGTTGCTGTAGAACTCGTCGATTTCGTCCAGTAGCAAACGCACGCGGTGTTGAGCCCGTGCCAGGCGCTTATTGGTGCGCACAATGCCTACGTAGTCCCACATGAAGCGCCGCAGTTCGTCCCAGTTGTGGGCGATGATCACGTCTTCGTCGGAGTCGGTCACCTGGCTGGCGTCCCAGCGCGGCAGGGCAGCGGGCACCGGGATGCGGGGTAGCTGTTCAAGGATGTCGGTGGCCGCCGAGCGTGCGTAGACGAAACATTCGAGCAGCGAGTTGCTGGCCATGCGATTGGCGCCGTGCAGGCCGGTGAAGCTGGTTTCGCCGATCGCATACAGGCCGGGCACGTCGGTGCGACCGTGTTGGTCGACCATCACGCCACCGCAAGTGTAGTGCGCGGCCGGGACCACCGGGATCGGGCCTTTGGTGATATCGATGTTGAACGCCAGGCAGCGCTCATAGACGGTGGGAAAGTGCGTCTTGATGAAGGCTTCGGGCTTGTGGCTGATGTCGAGGTAGACGCAGTCGATGCCCAGGCGCTTCATTTCGTGGTCGATGGCGCGGGCCACGATATCCCGTGGCGCCAGTTCGGCGCGGGGGTCGAAGCGCTGCATGAAGCGCTCGCCGTTGGGAAGTTTCAGGTGCGCACCTTCACCGCGCAGGGCTTCGGTGATGAGGAAGCTCTTGGCTTGCGGGTGATACAGGCAGGTGGGGTGGAACTGGTTGAATTCCAGATTGGCCACCCGACAGCCTGAACGCCAGGCCATGGCGATACCGTCACCGCAGGCGCCGTCGGGGTTGCTGGTATAGAGGTAGACCTTGGCGGCACCGCCTGAGGCGAGAATGGTGAAGCGTGCGCCGTAGGTGTCCACTTCGCCACTGGCGCGGTTGAGCACGTAGGCGCCGAGGCAGCGTTCGCCGTCCAGGCCCAGACGCTTTTCGGTGATCAGGTCGACGGCGACGCGTTGCTCCAGCAATTCGATGTTGGGGCGTTGGCGGGCTTGCTCGAGCAGGGTCTTGAAGATGGCGGCGCCAGTAGCATCGGCGGCGTGGATGATGCGGCGATGGCTGTGGCCACCTTCGCGGGTCAGGTGGAACTCGAATCCGCCGTCATCGCTGCCCGCGTGTTCGTCGCGGGTGAACGGCACGCCCTGGTCGATCAGCCATTGGATGGCTTCGCGGCTATGCTCGACGGTGAAGCGCACCGCGTCTTCGTTGCACAGGCCGCCGCCGGCGTTAAGGGTGTCTTCGACGTGGGATTGCACGGTATCGGTGTCGTCCAGCACGGCTGCGACACCGCCCTGGGCCCAGAAAGTCGAGCCATTGGCCAGGTCGCCCTTGCTCAGGACCGCAATGCGCAGGTGGCTGGGGAGGGTGAGTGCCAGGCTCAAGCCGGCCGCACCGCTACCGATCACCAGAACATCGTGTTGAAACTGTTGGCTCATTTGAAGGATTCCGCAAAAAGCGATCCAAAGGGCTGGCGCAAACAGGACGCCTGGATCGGCGAATCAAAGGGTCACACGGGCCACTAGTATATAGAGGGGGGGAGCGGCACAATAGCCGGGCATTCGTGGCAATGTGAAATTACGGTGCACAGCTGGGGTCATATGGGCCGGCTATTGGGATGGGAACTTTTTGCATGAGCCCCGACTCAATAGCAGGTTGCCCGAAAGCTGGGAAAACGTTGAGTTTATTGGCCCGTCGGGAGCATTGGACGCGTCAGAAAACCGGCGACAAGATTATTCGCGCAGCCGGCCTAGCCCGTGCTGCGTTTTTCGTGTGTGCCAAATCAGTGCATGCCGGAAACTTGCTTGGAGGGGGAGAACTTTTGCGAGAAGTCCTAGTCTATGTTTGCAAGCCTGATCGTTTAGTTATGCAAGCCTCCTGCGAGTACAACGAGGAGTGTTCATGCTAACCCAGGAAGAGGATCAGCAGCTGGTCGAGCGCGTTCAACGTGGCGACAAGCGAGCATTTGATCTGCTAGTGCTGAAATACCAGCACAAAATTCTCGGGTTGATCGTGCGGTTTGTGCACGACACCCATGAAGCGCAGGACGTTGCACAGGAAGCCTTTATCAAGGCGTACCGTGCACTTGGCAATTTTCGCGGTGACAGTGCGTTTTACACGTGGCTGTACCGCATCGCCATTAACACGGCGAAGAACTATCTGGTGTCTCGCGGCCGCCGCCCACCGGACAGTGATGTAAGTTCAGAAGATGCAGAATTTTACGATGGTGATCACGGCCTCAAAGATCTCGAGTCGCCGGAACGTGCTTTGCTGCGCGACGAGATCGAAGGCACCGTTCATCGCACTATTCAGCAACTGCCAGAAGATTTGCGTACGGCGTTAACTTTACGTGAATTCGATGGTCTCAGTTACGAAGACATTGCGAGCGTCATGCAGTGTCCGGTGGGGACTGTAAGGTCACGGATTTTCCGGGCCCGGGAAGCCATCGACAAAGCCTTGCAACCGTTGTTGCAGGAAAACTAAAGACAGCGGCGACAGCCAAGAGAGGAACCGCCATGAGTCGTGATGCCCTGCAGGAATCGCTGTCCGCAGTGATGGATAACGAAGCGGATGAACTGGAACTTCGTCGAGTGCTCAACGCATTTGATGATGCCGAAACCCGTGATACCTGGTCTCGTTACCAAGTCGCTCGGGCGGTGATGCACAAGGATCTTTTAATCCCTCGTCTGGATATTGCTGCGGCCGTTTCTGCCGCGTTGGCCGATGAAGCCGTTCCGGCAAAAGCTGCTCGTGGTCCATGGCGTAGCCTGGGTCGCCTGGCAGTAGCTGCCTCGGTGACTGTTGCCGTGTTGGCCGGTGTTCGCCTGTACAACCAGGACGAAATTGCCGGTGCCGAACTGGCCCAGCAGACTCAGCAACCGGTCATGGCCGGTCCGCAAGTCAAAGGCCCAGCGGTACTGGCCGGCTACAAGGAAAGCTCTGATGCCACCGGCCCTATGGCCAACGGCGTACTTCAAGGGCAATCCGGCTGGCAGGACCAGCGTCTTCCAGGCTACCTGCGCCAACACGCACAGGAATCGGCCTTGAAAGGCACTGAAAGCGCTCTGCCATACGCTCGTGCAGCCAGCCTGGAAAACCGCTAAACCGCTAAGGGGCCCTATGCGCGCCATACCGCTCCTTACGCTTTTGCTCAGTGGTTGTTTTGCACTATCCGCCCATGCCGACGAAGCCCAAGACTGGCTGACTCGACTTGGGCGTGCAGAACAGCAGCAAAGCTTTGCAGGTACGTTCGTCTACGAGCGTAACGGCAGTTTCTCTACCCATGACATCTGGCATCGCGTCCAAGACGGTCACGTCCGCGAGCGGCTGTTGCAACTCGACGGCTCTGCCCAGGAACTGGTGCGCGTAGATGGACGCACGCAGTGTGTCAGTGGCACCTTGGTTGCCGGCCTTGGCAACTCGCCTGATGCGCCCTCGCGCGCTCTGGATCCGCAAAAACTAACTCAATTCTACGAACTGGCCGTCATTGGCAAATCTCGCGTGGCCGGTCGGAATGCGGTGATTGTGTCGATTACTCCCCGTGATCAATACCGATATGGCTTTGAGTTGCACCTGGATCGTGAAACCGCGCTGCCGCTAAAGTCCCTGTTACTCAATGAGCAGGGTCAGTTGTTGGAGCGCTTCCAGTTCACTCGACTGAACACTTCGGCTGCGCCATCAGATCGTGACTTACTGCCCAGCAGCGAATGCTCACCTGTGGCTGTTTCCAGCACCAAAGCACTCGAGGTGCCCGCCACTCACGCATGGCATCTGGACTGGTTGCCTCCAGGTTTTCAGCTCACCAACAGCGTCTCGCGAAAAGATACTCAGACCCACGCCACTGTCGACAGTCTGATGTACGACGACGGGCTTGCACGTTTCTCAGTGTTTCTTGAGTCCACCGACGGTGCGAGTGTGAGCGAAACACGCACGCAGCTTGGCCCAACTGTGGCCGTGTCGCGCCGTCTGAACACGGTCGATGGCGAAGTCATGGTGACGGTTGTAGGCGAAATCCCCATCGGCACCGCCGAACGCATCGCGCTGTCGGTGCGCGGCGAAAAGACCGCCGCCAAGCCATGAGTCGTTAATCCTATGTTCATCCTGACCTTTCAATGTGAGCCTTTGCGCGGTTGGGGGCTGAGAGCATGAAATTTCTGGATCAGTATTTTCACTTGCAAAACATCCCCATGTTTTTTATAGGTCAGAGCTTGTCGGCTCTGACCTTATTTTGTTCGCGGAACAAAAATGCCGGTCGAAGTTTTCGGCGTTTCTTGAACCCTGTCGCTCAACCCTGCTCGTCGTAACGGGAGCTGTATGTCGATACCACGTTTGAAGTCTTACTTAACCATAGTCGCCACGGTATTGGTGCTGGGTCAGGCAGTGTCCGCGCAAGCGGCCGAGCTGCCTGACTTCACCCAATTGGTGGAGCAGGCTTCGCCTGCCGTGGTGAATATCAGTACCACGCAGAAGCTGCCGGATCGCAAAGTCTCGAACCAGCAGATGCCTGACCTGGAAGGCTTGCCGCCCATGCTGCGCGAGTTCTTTGAGCGCGGTATGCCGCAACAACGCTCCCCGCGTGGCGGCGGTGGCGGGCAGCGTGAGGCGCAGTCCCTGGGCTCGGGCTTCATTATTTCGCCAGACGGCTACATCCTCACCAATAACCATGTGATTGCCGACGCTGACGAAATTCTCGTGCGCCTGGCCGACCGCAGTGAGTTGAAAGCCAAGCTGGTGGGCACCGATCCGCGTTCCGACGTGGCTTTGCTGAAAATCGAAGGTAAAGACCTGCCCGTACTGAAACTGGGTAAATCCCAGGACCTTAAAGCCGGGCAATGGGTGGTTGCGATCGGTTCACCGTTTGGCTTCGACCATACCGTGACCCAGGGTATCGTCAGCGCCATCGGTCGCAGCCTGCCAAATGAAAACTACGTACCGTTCATCCAGACCGACGTGCCGATCAACCCGGGTAACTCCGGTGGTCCGCTGTTCAACCTGGCGGGCGAAGTGGTGGGGATCAACTCGCAGATCTACACCCGTTCCGGTGGTTTCATGGGCGTGTCCTTCGCCATCCCGATCGACGTGGCCATGGACGTTTCCAACCAGCTCAAAAGCGGCGGCAAAGTCAGCCGTGGCTGGTTGGGTGTGGTGATCCAGGAAGTGAACAAAGACCTGGCTGAATCGTTCGGCCTCGACAAGCCGGCCGGTGCCTTGGTCGCGCAGATTCAGGACGACGGCCCGGCTGCCAAGGGCGGCCTGCAAGTGGGCGACGTGATCCTGAGCATGAATGGCCAGCCGATCGTCATGTCCGCCGACCTGCCGCATCTGGTAGGCGCTCTGAAAGCCGGCAGCAAAGCTAAGCTGGAAGTGATTCGTGATGGCAAGCGCCAGACCGTTGAGCTGACCGTCGGCGCGATCCCGGAAGAGGGTGCAACCCTGGACGCACTGGGCAACGCCAAGCCAGGCGTTGAGCGCAGCAGCAATCGCTTGGGCATTGCCGTGGTTGAGTTGACCGACGAGCAGAAGAAGAGCTTCGACCTCAAGAGCGGTGTTGTGATTAAAGAAGTCCAGGACGGCCCAGCCGCCTTGATCGGCCTGCAGCCGGGCGACGTGATCACCCACCTGAACAACCAGGCGATCAACTCCACCAAGGAATTCACCGACATCGCCAAAGCGTTGCCGAAGAATCGCTCGGTGTCGATGCGCGTGCTGCGTCAGGGCCGTGCAAGCTTCATCACCTTCAAGCTGGCCGAGTAATCCGCTAGCTCAATAAAAAGCCCCGCTTTCGGTTACCGAAAGCGGGGCTTTTTTGTGGGCGATGGTTTTAGCTCATCATCCCTTTCACCAAGCGTTCCTGTTCGATCAGCTCACGCTGGCGCGCGTCGATACGCGAGGACAGTGGGAAGTTGTTGCCGGCCCGGCGTTTGGCAAAGTCCAATTGCTGAATGGCCTGCTTGAAGTCACCCACCAAAGCAAAGTACTCGGCGCGTGCCTGATGCAGACCAATGATATTGCCGGACAGGCCGCGAGTCTCTGCCACCTGGTACCACACATCCGGATCATCGGGGCGCGACTTGAGCAGCCCGTCCAATGCCTTTTCAGCATCGGCCGTACGGTTCTGCTTGAGCAGCACATCTATGCGAATCTGATTAAGCGGATAGCTGCCGGGGTACTGGGCCAGCATCCGGTCAGTACGTTGCTGGGCATCCGGCAGACGGTTGCTGTCGATATCCAACTCGATCTGCGCCAGGTTATAGGTAATGTCGTTGGGCGCCTTGGCCAGCAGCGGCTGCAAGCTTTCCCGTGCCTCTTTGAACTGGGTACCCTTGATCTGCGCGATGGCCAGGCCATAACGCGCTATATCGTTTTTCGGGTTCTCGTCCAATTGCGCCTGGAAGCGCTTGGCGGCCAGCCCCGGCGTGTCTTCGTATTGCAACTGCACCCGTGCGCGAATCAGTTGGTAGCGCAAGCTGTCTTCCTTGCCGCCCTGCTTGGCTTGTTCGGCACGGTTGCGGGTGTCGGCGATCCGCGACTCGGTCACCGGGTGAGTCAGCAAAAACTCCGGTGGCTTGGCATCGAAACGGTATTGGCGCATCAGGCGTTCGAACATCGTCGGCATGGAGCGTGGGTCGTAACCGGCTTTTTCCAGGTTGAGGATGCCGATACGGTCAGCCTCTTGTTCGTTCTGGCGCGAAAACCTGCGCTGTTCCTGGATAGCTGCCGCCTGGCTGCCCGCAATCGCGGCAATGCCAGCATCACCTGCACCCGCTGCCGCCGCGATAATGCCGCCGAGCAGGGCGGCCATCATCGGAATCTGCATGCGCGACTGCGCTTCCACACCTCGCGCGAAGTGACGTTGGGACAGGTGAGCCAATTCGTGAGCGAGTACCGAGGCATATTCGCCTTCAGTCTGAGCATTCAGGAACAAGCCGCCGTTAACCCCTACAATCCCGCCGGGTGCGGCAAAGGCGTTGAGTTGCGGGCTGTCGATGAGGATGAACTCCAGGCGTCGGTCATTCACCTGGCTGGTCTCCACCAGCTTGTACACGCTGGTTTCGACGTAATCCTTGAGCTGCGGGTCATTGAGTTGCGAGACCTGGCCTCGCAGGTAGGCCAGCCATGCGCGGCCCAGTTGGAATTCCTGTTGCGGCGAGACAATGGCAGAACTGGCGTCGCCGAGTGACGGCAGGTCGTCAGCGAAGGCCGGAGAGGCCAGCAGGCAAGCCAGCGTCAGCAGGGTAGGGCGCAAAAAAGTCATGCACAAAGCCTTTCGACAAAGAGCTTACTGTAGCCGGACACTGAGCTTCGGACCAGATATTCTAAGCACTCCAAACGCATGCCCGGAGCAAACCGATGACCAACGCTGTAGCCTTTGACGCCGAACTCGATGCCAGTGGCCTCAATTGCCCGCTGCCCCTGCTCAAGGCCAAGCTGGAACTCAACCGCTTGGCCAGCGGTGCCGTGCTCAAGGTGATCGCCACGGACGCAGGCTCCCAGCGCGATTTTCGCACCTTTGCCAAGCTGGCCGGGCACACCCTGCTGCACGAAGAAGATGCCGCCGGTGTGTACCGTTACTGGTTGCGCAAGGCCTGAACTGTTCGCCCCCACCGCCCGAGGTTGATTGATGTTCAAAGTGTTACGAGACTGGATTCAGCGCTATTTTTCCGATGAAGAAGCGGTGGTGCTGGCCGTCCTGCTATTCCTGGCTTTTACCGCCGTGCTCACCTTGGGCGGCATGCTGGCGCCAGTATTGGCGGGTATGGTGCTGGCCTACCTGATGCAAGGTTTGGTCACTACCCTGGAACGTCTGCGTTTGCCCGGCGGTGTGGCGGTAGGGCTGGTCTTTGCCCTGTTCATGGGGCTGTTGGTGGTGTTTATCGTCGTGGTGCTGCCATTGCTGTGGCATCAGTTGATCACCTTGTTCAACGAGTTGCCGGGCATGCTCGCCAAGTGGCAATCGCTGTTGCTGCTGTTGCCGGAGCGTTATCCACACCTGGTATCGGACGAGCAGGTGTTGCAGGCCATTGAAGTGGCGCGCGGCGAGATCGGAAAGTTCGGACAATGGGCGCTGACTTTTTCCCTGTCCAGCCTGCCGCTCCTGGTCAACATCATGATCTACCTGGTGCTGGTGCCGATCCTGGTGTTCTTCTTCCTCAAGGACCGCGCAATGATCGGCCGCTGGGTCAGCGGCTATCTGCCGCGTGAACGGGCGCTGATCACCCGAGTGGCCGAAGAAATGAACCGGCAGATTGCCAACTATATTCGCGGCAAGGTCATTGAGATTGTGATCTGTGGCGGCGTCACCTACATTGCGTTTGTCGCGCTCGGGCTGAACTACGCGGCGCTGCTCGCCTTGCTGGTGGGTGTATCGGTGGTAGTGCCGTATGTGGGCGCGGTGGTGGTGACCGTGCCGGTGATGTTGATCGCGTTGTTCCAGTGGGGCTGGAGCGACCAGTTCATCTACCTGATGGCGGTGTACGGGATTATCCAGACCCTGGATGGCAACGTGCTGGTGCCGCTGCTGTTCTCGGAGGCCGTCAACCTGCACCCGGTGGCGATCATCTGCGCGGTGCTGTTGTTTGGAGGGCTGTGGGGGTTTTGGGGCGTGTTCTTTGCAATCCCGCTGGCGACGCTGTTCAAGGCCGTACTGGATGCGTGGCCGCGGCAAGAGCCGGTGGTGGCGCCGCTTTTGTAACAGCAACCTTATTGTGGCGAGGGGGCTTGCTCGTGCTGGATCGCTTAGCGGCCTCTGAAAGCGGGAGCGCTTCGCACTCCAGCGCGAGCAAGCTCGCTCGCCACAACAAGCTCGCTCGCCACAGCAGGGTCAAGCTTTATTCAATGCCTGTGCCGCCGCCAACACCGCATCCACATGGCCCGGCACTTTCACACCACGCCATTCCTGACGCAGCACGCCATCCTTGTCGATCAGGAACGTGCTGCGGTCCACGCCCAGGTATTCCTTGCCATACAGCTTCTTCAGCTTGATCACATCAAACAGCTGGCAAACCGCTTCGTCCTTGTCGCTGATCAGCTCGAAGGGGAATTCCTGCTTGGCCTTGAAGTTCTCGTGGGACTTCACGCTGTCTCGCGACAAGCCAAACACTTCGGTATTGGCAGCCTTGAACGCGGCGTACTGGTCACGAAAACCCTGACCCTCGGTGGTACAACCCGGGGTGCTGTCCTTTGGGTAGAAGTAGATCACCACTTGCTTGCCCTTGAGGGCTGCAAGGCTGAACGTCTGGCCGCTGGTGGCCTGGGCTTCGAAATCGGCCACGGGTTTGTCGATGGCTACCGGCATAGGTACTTCCTTACATTGGGTTCTGTGGGCGCCATGGCTCGATCAGTGCGTCGAGGTTCAGGGCATCGGCGAAATCCAGGAACTGGTCACGCAGCCAACTGATCTGCACGCCGGCCGGCAAGGTCACGGTGAACGTGGCGTTGAGCATGGTGCCGCCGGTTTGCGGGGCCTGGTAGGTGTCGCAGGTCAGGTTTTCCAGCTCGACGTTGTGGTCGATGAAAAACTGGCACAGCTCATTGACGATGTCCGAGCGGTAGGCCGAGCTGACATACGCTACATAAGGCAGGGCCTGCGGGCGGTTTTCCAGGGCGGCGCTGCGCACGACGTTGACGGTGAAGTTGTGCTTCTTGGCCAGGCCCGGCAGGCCGGTTTCGAGGCGCGCCAGGGCGTCCCAGCTGCCGGAGATCTGCAGCACCAACGCGCTGCACTCGCCGTGGCGGGTGAGGCGGGAGGTCACGACGGCGCAGCGGTTCTCATGGCTGGCGCGGCACAGGACGTTGGTCAGCTCCATGGGGTTGGCGCCGAGGGCACTGATAACAAGGAATTGTTCGCGAACTGTGGGGGTGGACATGCAGCCTTCCTAAAGCGATGAGCGGTCGATACCGTGTGGGCCGTATCGATCAAAGGATGAAGGGTAGCGAAAACCATCGCCAAGGGCTAGGAGGTGGCGTTTTCATTACGCGATCGGTCTGATTTCAGCGTGCTTCAAGCCGCGCTTTGGCCCAATGATGGCATTGCCCGTCGTTTAGTTGCCCCAGAACGCATCCTCAGGCGGTACTTCGCTTGTACAAGCATCTTGGCGCCAGTACCATTACGGCTCTCTTTTTCCGGCAGGAGCGGTTGCATGATTGCGGGCAGTATGGTGGCACTGGTCACACCCATGGATGCACAAGGTCATCTCGACTGGGACAGCCTTGGCAAACTGGTGGACTTCCACCTGCAAGAAGGCACCAACGCCATCGTGGCGGTCGGCACCACAGGTGAATCGGCCACCCTTGATGTGGAAGAACACATCCAGGTCATCGAGTTCGTGGTCAAGCGCGTGGCGGGCCGCATTGCCGTAATCGCCGGCACAGGCGCCAACTCGACGCGTGAAGCGATCGAGCTGACCAAGAACGCCAAGAAAGCCGGCGCCGATGCCTGCCTGCTGGTAACCCCGTACTACAACAAGCCGACCCAGGAAGGCTTGTACCAGCACTTCAAGGCCATCGCCGAAGCCGTCGACATCCCGCAGATCCTCTACAACGTTCCTGGCCGCACGGCCTGTGACATGAAGGCCGAGACCGTGATCCGCCTGTCCACCGTGCCGAACATTATCGGCATCAAGGAAGCTACCGGCGACCTGCAGCGCGCCAAGGACATCCTGGCCGGCGTGAGCAGCGACTTCCTGGTGTATTCCGGTGACGACGCCACGGCGGTCGAGCTGATCCTGCTGGGCGGCAAAGGCAACATCTCGGTGACCGCCAACGTCGCGCCACGCGCCATGAGCGACATGTGCGCCGCCGCCATCGCCGGTGATGCCGTAAAAGCCCGTGCGATCCACGAGCAACTGATGCCGCTCAACAAGACACTGTTTATTGAATCCAACCCTATTCCCGTGAAATGGGCACTGTTTGAGATGGGCTTGATGCCGGACGGTATCCGTCTGCCGCTCACCCGGCTCAGCGAAGCCTGTCACGAACCGCTGCGACAGGCCCTGCGCCAGTCCGGCGTCCTGGTTTAATTGAGGAAGCACTACGCATGAAGCGATTGGCCGGACTTTCCGCACTTGCCTTGATTATCTCCAGCACCAGTGGCTGCGGTTGGGTATGGGGCCCGGAAGGCTACTTCCGTGACCGCGGCAGCGATTACCTGGAAGCCCAAGCAACCAAACCGATGCAACTGCCGCCGGACGTCAACGTCGCCAAGCGCCTTGACCCGTTGTTGCCGATTCCGCGCAACGTCGCCGATGACACCACCAAGGGCGAGTACGTAGTGCCACGCCCGCAGCCGATCTCGGCCGTGGCGGACACCAGCGACTACAGCCTGCAAAAGAGCGGCGACAACCGCTGGATCATGGCCCAACGCCCACCGGCTGAAGTCTGGCCAGTGGCGGTGCAGTTCTTCCAGGACAACGGTTTCAGCATTGATCAACAACGCCCGCAAACCGGTGAGTTCACCACGGCATGGCAGCATGGCAGCGAACTGTCCGCCAGCATGGCCAAGCGTCTGCAGGCGAGCGGTGTAGCGCCCGACAGCGAAGCCCGTGTGCGTGTGCGCATCGAGCCAGGCGTGCAGCGCAATACCAGTGAAGTCTACGTGGTGAGCGCCGAGCGTCCTGCCGGCAGCACTGCCAACGTCGATTTCACCCCGCGTTCGGTCAACATGGGCGTAGACGCCGCGTTGGTCGACGAGATGCTGGCCAGCATGAGCCGTATCTCCGAGAAGGGCGGTTCGGTTTCCCTGCTCGCCGCCGGTAACTTCGACACGCCTAACCGCGTCAGCCTCACCGAAGACGGCAGCGGCAACGTGGTGCTCACCCTGGGTGAAGACCTCGACCGTGCCTGGGCCAGTGTTGGCCGTGCGTTGGAGCAAGGTCCATGGCGCGTTGAAGACATCAACCGCAGCCTGGGCCTGTACTACATCAACGTAGCGGAAAAGGCCGAGAAGAAAGACGACGAGCCAGGTTTCTTCGGCAAGTTGTTCGGCAGCAAGCCGACCAAGGAAGAGATCGAAACCCGTGCCGAGCGTTATCAGGTTCGTTTGAGCAAGGTGGGCGAGAGCGTACAAGTGACCGTCGAGAAGAACATCAACACCGTTGCGCCGGCTGAAACAGCCCGCAAAGTGTTGGGCGTGATTCAGGACAACCTGGGCTGACCCGATGCGTTTTGCCGTTCTCGGCAGCGGTAGCCAAGGGAACGGCACGCTGGTCGCACATGACGACACGTATGTGCTGGTGGATTGTGGTTTCTCGTTAAAAGAAACCGAGCGGCGCCTGCTGCGCCTGGGGGTTCACCCCTCGCAGCTGAGCGCAATTGTGGTGACCCACGAACATGCCGACCACGTGCATGGCGTGGGTTTGCTGTCTCGGCGCTACAATCTTCCGGTGTACCTGAGTCGCGGCACCTTGCGCGGGATGCGCAAACCCATAGAACCCGCAGGCTTCCTGGCCGGTGGCGAGACGCTGCAGATCGGTGCGTTGAGCATTGACGTAGTTGCCGTAGCGCACGACGCCCAGGAACCGACGCAGTATGTATTCAGTGGCGGTCAGCGGCGTTTCGGCGTGCTCACCGACCTGGGGTCCTACTGCTCCAGGGTGCTGGACGGTTACCGTGACCTCGATGCCTTGATGATCGAGTCCAACCACTGCCGCGACCTGCTGGCACGTGGTCATTACCCCTACTTTCTCAAGCAGCGGGTAGGCGGCGAACTGGGACATTTGAACAACCACCAGGCGGCGTACCTGGTGTATGAGTTGGGCTGGCAAGACTTGCAACACCTGGTCCTGGCCCACCTGAGCAGCAAGAACAACCTGCCTGCGCTTGCGCGGCAATGTTTTGTCGACACCCTTGGGTGCGACCCGGACTGGCTGCAACTGGCCGATCAAGATTCAGGGCTCGACTGGCGACACATCGCCTAGCCCACCATTTAGCAAGCGGAGCCCATCATGGAAAAACGTGAAGAACTCTACCGCGGCAAAGCCAAGTCGGTATACAAGACCGACGACGCCAACCGCCTGATCCTGCTGTTTCGCAACGACACCTCGGCGTTCGACGGCAAGCGCATCGAACAGCTTGATCGCAAAGGCATGGTGAACAACAAGTTCAACGCCTTCATCATGCAAAAACTCGAAGCGGCCGGCATTCCGACCCAATTCGACAAACTGCTGGGCGATAACGAGTGCCTGGTCAAGAAGCTCGACATGATCCCGGTCGAATGCGTCGTGCGTAACTACGCCGCCGGCAGCCTGGTCAAGCGCCTGGGCGTGGAAGAGGGCCTCAAGCTCAACCCTTACACGTTCGAGCTGTTCCTGAAGGACGACGCCAAGGGCGACCCGTTCATCAACGAATCCCACGTGGTGGCATTCGGCTGGGGCACCGCTGAGCAACTGGTACGCATGAAGGAGTTGTCCCTCAAGGTCAACGACGTGCTGAGCAAGCTGTTCGACGACGCAGGCCTGCTGCTGGTCGACTTCAAACTCGAATTCGGCGTGTTCCACGACGGCACCATCGTCCTGGGCGACGAATTCAGCCCGGACGGCTGCCGCCTGTGGGACAAAGCCACCAAGAAAAAGATGGACAAAGACCGCTTCCGCCAAGGCCTCGGTGACGTCATCGAAGCCTACGAAGAAGTCGCCAACCGTCTCGGCGTACCGCTGTAACCGACGCAAGCATCTGATAGCACGGAAAAAAATCGCTTTTTTGGTTTGCTTTCGCGAAACACACTGTTATGATGCGCGCCGTTGGAGAGATGCCAGAGTGGCCGAATGGGACGGATTCGAAATCCGTTGTACCTTCACCGGTACCTAGGGTTCGAATCCCTATCTCTCCGCCATTATTGAATAACGAAAAACCCCCGATAACTTAATTGTTGTTGGGGGTTTTTTGTTTGGGGCAGAAATGTCGAGGCGATTTCTGCTACGGTCATTCATCAGATGACACGTGGAGCGCAACATGAACGTTGAGCAAGTGTTGGCTCACTTATTGGCCGGTATTCCTGATCTGATCGCGGTTTATGTCTTTGGCAGTCAGGCGACAGGCGAGGCACATGCTGACAGCGATCTGGACTTGGCAGTGCTTGTTGCGGGCTCTGTGGATCCGCTGCTGTTGTGGCGGTTAGCTGGAGAGCTTGCTGACATTGTGGCGGTGCCCGTTGATTTACTCGACCTGCGGGCGGCGTCCACCGTCATGCAATATCAAGTCATAACAACAGGGCGCAGGCTCTGGAACAAGGACAGCCAAGCAGGTATTTTCGAGAGTTACATCCTCAGCGAAAAAACCGAGCTGGACACTGCAAGGGCAGGGTTGCTGGCCGATATCCAGAAGGAAGGGAAAGTGCATGGTCGATGATGTGCTCATCAACAAAGCGTCGAGCATTGAGCGTTGTGTCGCTCGCGCTCGCGAGGAATACGACAAGAACCCCACCAGTTTCGCTACTGATTTCACCCGTCAGGATGCGGCGATTCTTAATATTCAGCGTGCGTGTGAGGCCGCTCTGGATATGGGGCAGCATCTAATTCGACGTGAACGACTGGGTGTTCCTCAGGGTGCTCGAGACGTGTTTGAGTTGCTGTCACGAGGCGGTTGGGTCCAATCGTCTCTGCTGACCAACCTGAAAAACATGGTCGGTTTCCGCAATATCGCAGTGCATGAGTATCAAACGCTTCAGTTGCCGATCACTGTTGCAATCATCACTCAGCATTTAGGTGATTTTCTGGCATTTAGCGCATTTATCCTGACTAAGGATGCAGGGCAGTCAGCGGTTGTCGCAGATACTGGGTTCATTTGAACGAGCTTGACTTGGTCCCCCTGGGCTTTCTGTCCAAGCGCAATATTGCGAAGGATGTCAGATCTACTGCTAGCTCAAACGCTCGCCCGCTTTACGATAAGCCTGTTCACGCTCCCGTTTATCAATGGCCACCACCACCACTGTGATTTCCTGATCGATCACCTGATAAACCAGCCTGTAACCGCTGCTGCGTAGCTTGATTTTGTAGCAGTCGGGCAGGTCATGCAGGCGATTGGCTTCAATACGTGGGTTGTTCAGGATGGCCGCCAGCTTCTTTTTGAGCTGCTGACGAATGGTGTCGCCGAGCTTTTGCCACTCCTTCAATGCACGCGCATCGAAATCAAGGCTATAGGTCATCTATAGAAACCTTTACCCGTTGAGGCGATGCTAATCGTTCCCGGACGGTGGCCATCAACGCTTCATCTTCCTCAGTCATCAGAACGGGCTTGAAAGGTAGCTGGCCGCGATCCGCCACGTATTGCAGGGCCTGGCGCATCAGTTCGGAAGGCGTAACGCCGAGCTTTTCCAGTTCGAGATAGGCGCGCGCTTTCAGGTCGTCATCGATACGGATGCTTATAGTCGCCATGGGAAAGATCCTCGTGTAATGACGTTGGTCATTACATTGGATCAAGAGGGGCTTATTGGCAAGCCTGTCGGGATGTATGGCGTTCGCATACTCCCTTGTTAGCGCGTCACAATGTCCATGTGTCATAGAGGCTCCTCAGCACACCAGCGATCTTTTTTAGGCTAGCCCAGGGGCTTGGGTACACAAGCTTCATTTTGGGAACACTCATTACTGGGCGTTTCCAAATGCGTGATTACCGGTGGCATTGGCTCTGCAGCTATCATGGGCCTCGCGCAATTGATCGAGAATGCTCAGGCATTGGTCGACGCTGCACTTGAGCGTCATGCCCCAACGGATAAACCAGGCAACTAACCCTCTACCCCTGAAACAAAAAAAGCCTGCCGAGCTTAATGTTCAGCAGGCTTTTTAGTGGTTAACGAGTCGTATCAGCCAGGCTGCGCCGCCAAGCTATTACTCACATTACGCCCCAACACCAGCACGGTCACAAATCCAAGCCCCACCAGCGCCGTGGCCAGGCTCAAGAGCATTGCGCTGCCCATCTGGTCCACGATCCGGCCGCCAAAGAATGAACCCAGGGCGATGATCACTTGGAACAGAGCAACGAACAGCGGCATGCCGCGTTCGACGTCTTTAGGTGCGACCACAAACATCCAGATACTCGCGCAGGCCGGGAAGGCGCCGAAGGCGAAGCCCCAGAGTGCGATCAGCATCGCGGCGCCGGTCATGCCGGTGGCGAAGTGAGGGAACAGCGCGGTGCTGGTGCCGATCATCAGCGCGACCAGCAGCAGGGTGTGACGCACGCTGCGGTTGGCGGCGAAACCGGCAAAGACGTTGCCCATCACGCCGGCCACGCCATACAGCAGCAACAGTGAGCCGATGGTCGGGCCGTCGAAGCCGGAACTGTTTTTGAAGAACGGCGCGACATAGGTGTAGGCAGCAAAGTGCGCCAGGCCGATCAGCAGCACGGCGATCAAGCCGACCCGCGCTTGTGGGTTGATAAACAAGGCCGGCAGGTCACGGATCTGGATAGCCTTTTCCGGGGTGAGTCGCGGCAGCAGGAACACCTGCGCCAGCAGCACCGGCACGCCGACAATCGCGGTCACCAGGAAGGTCATGCGCCAGCCCATCAGGCCACTGAGCCAGGTGCCGACGGGTACGCCCAGCACGGTGGCCAGGGTCACGCCCATCATGATGATCGAGGTAGCCTTCGCTACGCCTACGCCCTTGGGCGCCAAGCGGCCGCTGAGGGCAATGGCCGTGGCCCAGAAGCCGCCGATGCTGATGCCGAGCAGGACACGGCCGAACAGCAGCAGGCTGAAGTCGCTGGCGTAGGCCACTACCGTGTTGGCGATGATCATGATCAGCGTCAGGCCGATCAGCAGGTAACGACGGTCCATGCCGCCAATGATCACCGACAGCAACGGCGCGGCGAGGGCGGCCATGATGCCGGGCAGCGTGACCATCAGGCCAGCGTGACCGGCACTGATGCCCAGGTCGCTGGCGACGTCATTGAGCACGCCCACCGGCAGAAACTCACTGGTTACCAGGGCGAAAGCGCCTACGGCGACCGAGAGAATCGCCAGCCACTGCTGTTTGACACTTTGTTGATTATTTTCGGGACGGCCGCTGTGGGCCTGGCTGGGGCTTGGCATAGTGTCGGTTCCAGAAGGAATGTCGCCTGAAGCCAGGCGAAGGGGAGGGAAAGTGGAGGCGATTATAGGAACCGGTGCTGGCAATCACACAGGCGCTCGTTTCGATAATAACCATCAGTGCAATCGATTCGACGCTCTGGGACGGCCTTGATGGTCGGTGAGCCAGCCTGCTATGGCAAGTAGCCTTGTGGCGAGCAGGCTTTTTGTGGCGAGCAGGCTTGCCCTGCGTTGGGCTGCGTAGCGGCCCTAAAACCTGCCACCGCGATCCTCCCCCCTGACACTCGGCGCGTGGGATGGGGCGGCTTCGCCGCCCAACGCAGGGCAAGCCTGCTCGCCACAACAAGCCAGCTTGCTACATCAAGGACAACAGACCTGCTTGCCACAGTGACAGTGTTTACGGTTGAGCGGCGGTCTCTGCGGTCGTATTTGTACTCTGCGCGGTCATCTGGTCATGGAGTTTGCGGGCAACGCCCAAACGCGAGAGCTTGGTCAAAATACAGAAGACCGCACATATCGACAGGCAGGCGATGAACAGCAAAAAGCCTTTTTGCTCTTTCAACCCGGTTTTTACATTTTCACCATAAGTGGGCGAAAGAAATAGCGTGCAAATGGTATTGATGGTGCTTTCCGAGAAGTCCTCGTTATAGAACTTTTCCAGTGCCGTTGGTGATTTGCACTCGTCCACAGACAGCGTTTCGCTGGGCCAGAAATGGAATTTGGCGTTGTTTTCCGACAGATAGAAAGACGGCACGTCCGCGGCTTTTTTCAACGACACCATCAGGTAGCTGGAGTCAGCCAATGGCGGCGTGATGCTGATAATCGCCAGGAAGAAGATGCCCAACCCCAAATACAAATTACGTTTAAAGGGTGTGATCATTGCCTCTTTAAGCGATAACTGAGTGAAGTCTTTCCAGTCAATGTACTTTCTGATTCTGGCCACATCGTTGTAACTGAAGTGGTTATCAGTGATCCATTTATCCGCCTGCCGCGCGTGTTCCAGGTTTTGTGCGGGGATATTGAATTCGAACCGATAGTATTCAACTTCGCGCAGGTCTTTGCGGGTGGCTTCATATTTTGGGTTTTCAAACGTGGTCGAGCCACCGAAAAACCGCCACATCAAATCACGCAGAAAAATCAGCGAGCCTGAGCGCGAGTAGATATATAAAACCAGCGCACATATTGCCAGGCCACTGAGCAACCCGACGATGGCGGCGTAGTTTTGGAATGTCCAGGTGACGATATTGTCGTTGAGTGCAGGTTGGGACATGCAGGGTCATCCTTGAAGGGTTATTAGAGCGGCCTGCTGGCGAAGTTGCCGTGACTGGCCGGGCGGAAATCTAATAAAAACAAGGCGACTTTTCAAACATTATCATTGTGTGAACATCGAACTGGGCGGGTACTACATAGCGCTGGAATCTTTCTTACGTGTTTTAAAAACAAAGGCTACAGCCAGTTCGTTGCGAACGGATATTTAACTCACTATCTTCTGACTACGAGACGTTCACTCGTAGGCTTTCCCCTCAAACGCAAAGGAAATGCACCATGAGCAAAAACACCAAAAAGACCTCCAGCACCCTGGCGACGTTGGCCGCCGAAACCTTGAATAATCCAAACGCCTCGGCCATAGCCAAGAGCCTGGCTGCGTCGGCGCTGTCCCAGACCGGTACTGATAAGCAGACGAGTGCACACATGGAGGAAAAGGCCGGCAAAGCCCTTCAAAGCGATAAATACAGTGAGGAGACCAAATCCCTGGCTGCATCGGTCCTCTCTCAAGCTAACAAAGAGCGGGGAAACTGAGTCATAAAAACCGCATAAAAACGCCCCGTCGTTGAATCAGCGACGGGGCTTCTTGGTTTCCCGATCAGCAAAAATTATTCGCCCCCCACCGAATAACTTTCGCCACTGCGGTGTTCACTTCACAGATCACCCAGGAAACGCCCATGAACACAGCATCCGACCGCTACGACCGCCTGACCCGCAGCTTCCACTGGCTGACCGCCGCCGTGGTGATCTTCATGTTTGCCAGTGCGCATATCTGGGAAGTCCTGGAGAAGGGCACACCGCTGCGCAAGGGCCTGCAAGCGCTGCATATCTCTTTAGGTATCGTCATGGCGCTGTTGATTGCCGCGCGGATTGTGTGGCGTATGTTCGGCGGCAATCGGCCCAAGGCCGACAGTCACCCGGCGCTTAACCTGCTGGCGAAATTAGCGCATGGTTGCCTGTACCTGTTGCTGGTGTCGCAGATTGTGTTGGGCTTCCTGTTTCGCTGGGCTCAAGGTGAACCCTTCAATTTTTTCGGACTGTTTGCCGTGCCCGCGCCTTTTGTGATCGATCATGCCTGGCGGGGCACCTTGGGCGGCCTGCATAACAATGTGGCCTGGGCGATCATCCTGCTGGCGGGTGTGCATGCCATTGCTGCGCTATGGCATCACTACGTGTTGGGCGACGGCACCTTGCGCCGGATGTTGCCGGGCGCACGCAATGCGCTTTAACAGTGATGTTTCCTCCCTATCGTTACGGAGTAAGACAACCATGAAGGCTCGCCACGAACACCCTGTCACCTACCGCACCGCGCTGGTCTTCGGCGCTTGCCTGGCCGCCGCTTTGCTCGCAGGCCAGGCCCACGCCTCCGGCGATGAGTCGGCCCCGCCCAAGCCCAACTGCCCCAAGGGCCAGGTCTGGGACACCAAGACCGGCAAGTGCGTGCTGCAAACCAGCAAGGCCACCTCCGACGCCGACCGCACCGATTACGCCTACCGCCTGGCCAAGGATGGGCGCTTTGATGAGGCGCTGGCCTTGCTCGACACTCTGCAAAATCCCAACACCGCCAAGGCCCTCAACTATCGCGGCTACGCCACGCGCAAGCTGGGGCGCACCGATGAAGGCATCGGTTATTACCTGAAGTCGGTCGCGCTTGACCCCAACTACGCACAGGTTCGCGAGTACCTGGGCGAGGCCTATGTGATCAAGGGCCGGGTCGACCTGGCGCAAGAGCAACTGGTGAAAATCAAAGCCTTGTGCAGTACCACCTGCGAAGAATACGAAGACCTGGCCGCAGCCATCGCCGCAGCGCCACAGGCTTGAACGCCGTGAACCTGTCCGCAGGAGGCAGCCATCGTTCGGGACGCTGAGTTTCGCCGCGAGTTGGGCCAATTGTTGCCACGCTTGTGGCGATACGGTTGGGTGTTGTCGCGGCAAAAGCACCTGGCCGAAGATCTGGTGCAAGCCACCTGCGTAAGGGCCTTGGAGCGTGCCGGGCAATTTGTGGCCGGCACGCGCCTGGATCGCTGGTTGCTGGCGATCATGCACTCGATCTGGCTCAACGAACTGCGCTCGCAACGGGTGCGCCAAGGGCAGGGGTTTGTTGATGCCGAGCAGGTGCTGTCGTTTGATGGCGAGCGCCAGGCGCAGGAACAGATACTGGCCGCACAAGTGATCAAGCGCGTTAACGGTTTGCCCGAAGCGCAGCGCGAAACCGTGTTTCTGGCGTATGTCGAAGGGCTTTCATACAAGGAAATTGCCGAAATCCTGCAGATACCTATGGGCACGGTGATGAGCCGGTTGGCGGCCGCCCGCATTAAGCTGGCCGAAGCCGCCTCCCCAACAGCCCGGCAGGATAAAGCCAACGGAGAACGGCGATGAGCCACACTGACACACCGTCCGATGAGCAGTTATCGGCTTATCTGGATGGCGAACTGAGCGCAGACCAACATCAACGGATCGCCGACCAGGCCAGCGCTGACCCGGCGCTTGCCGCACGCCTGGACGCATTGCGCTGCGCTGACTTGCCGTTCAAGGCCGCCTTCGACACGGTGCTGGAACACGCCCCGACTGAACGCCTGCACGCAATGCTCAACGCCTTGCCACCGGCGCCGCCCCAAGCCTGGAGCCGGCGGCGTTTTCTTGCCGTGGCTGCGAGTTTCGCAGTAGCTGGCGTGGCGGCCGATCGCCTGTTCTTGGGGGGGCAACGTACTGAACCCGGCCAAGGCTGGCGGGCCTCGGTGGCCGAATACATGGCCTTGTATACGCCCCAGACCCTGGAAAACCTCAGCCTCGACCCGGCCTCCCACACGGCCCAGTTGACCGCCGTGGGCGCACTACTGGGCGTGTCGTTATCGCCTGAGTCCGTGAGCCTGCCTGGCGCCGAATTCCGACGGGCGCAGATCCTCGACTATGACGGCGTGTTGATCGGTCAACTCACCTACCTCGACCCACGCCACGGGCCTTTGGCACTGTGCATCACCGCCAGTAAAAAGGGCATGCAGCCGTTGGCCAGCGAACAGCGCCGAGGCCTGAACGTGGTGTATTGGGCCAACCCTGCGCATGCTTTTATGCTGATTGGGAGAAACCCGGTTGAGGATTTGCAGCACATGGCCATTGGTGTCGAGAGCCGCTTGCCGGCCTGACCTCGGTGAGTCGTCGTCCGCAGCGCGTCGCCGTGCTCGACACCGACCTGCACCACGGTCAAGGTTTCCAGGAGATTTTCTACGAGCGGGACGACGTGCTGTATGTGTCCATCCACGGCGCCCGTGAAGCCGTGTTCTTCGACAAGCTCGAACTGGCCCTGCGGCGCTGAAGGACTTTTCGGCGGATGCGCTGGTGTTGTCCCTGGGCTTTGAAATTTGCGAGCTGGACCCGCAAAGCAAAGTCGCGGTGACGCGCGTCTGGCGAGAGGTGGTGTCGCGATAGAAGATGTCCTGTTGATTTTATGACAGGTTCGCGAGCATTCAAATTGGCCCGTACTGCAAAATTTTTTAAGGCGACAGCGTGCGAGTCTCAGGCGTCAACTCCAACACCCGATTCCTCCCGCCTTCCGCCAGCAGATAAGTGCCTCGATTCGTCGGCACAATTGACTGCGGCGCCTTCAGGAACGACAAAATCGTCTGTTGCCGCCCCTGTTTATCAATGAGCAGCAACCTTGCCCGGTGCGTCGAATCTTCATTCACCCACAGCCCGCGCTCATCGCACATCAAGAACGTGGGTTTGTTCAAGCCTGCCAGCACCACCGGATCGCTGCCGTCGTCGGTCAGTTCGCGCACCACGCCTTTTTTCTTTTCGGTGTAGAGCATTCGGCCGTCGGTGCAACGGGTGATGGACTCGCCTTCGTGCAGCTTGTCGCGTATGACAGTCAGCGATTGGTCACTCCAGCGGTAACGCAAAAGTCGCCCGTTGTCTTTGCGGTCTTCGATGGCGTAGAGGTCGTCGCCCTCGACCCACAGGCCTTGCACGTTTTCGCCGCGAAACAGCTCGGTCACCACGCCGTCCTTGAGAAAGCTGACCGGGGCGTCGCCGGTTTCCTGGCTGAACACCCAACCGCCATGGGTGGCGAACATGCCATCGGGCTTGGACAGGCTGCCCACCACCACGTCACGTCGCCCGTCGGGATGGATACGCACGATGCTGCCTTTGGCGTCATTGAGTTCCTGGCTGATCATCAGCGAGCCATCCGGCATGGGCATCAATGACGCGGCTTTGGGCACGTCACTGTGCACGGTTTGCACGCTCCAGCCGGTCGCCGCGCTGACGGGGTAGAAGCTTTGCCAGGCGAAAAAGCCCAGGGTCGCAACAGCCAGCAAGCCGGTCAGGCTTAACACCCAGCGCAAAGGTCGACGCGGGTTTGGGGTGTTAGTCATTTTTTCTTCCTTGTTTTTGGGCGCGCCGTCGTTGGGCGTGATGCTTGCTCTCACCCATGATTCTGAAATTGGGCGGCGTAATCCTGGCCGCCGTAAAACACGCCCAGGATCGACACGGCTTCAGTCTCGGCGGCCACGCTGAATGCGATGGCGGTGGTATGCCGGTAATGGGTGATGCGCAAGGCAGGCAGCAGGTCGTTACGGCATTTACCACGCAATGGAAACACACTAAGGCTGTCGCAGTAGCTGATGATGTTGTCGATAAAACGTGCTGCAGCATCGGGGGCTTCGGTTTTGCTGATGTAGTCTTCAAGGGCGTCCAGTTGGGCTAACGCCTCAGGCGCAAAGGCTACCGTATAGCTCACGGTTTTTCTGTACCGGTTCGCTGGCGTTTTGCTGCCATGTGTTCGCGAACCTGCTCGGTGGAGAGCGCTCGGCCAGGGGCTGCCTCGAGAGCGGCGGCGGCGGGGATCACCTGGTCGCGCAACCAGTCTTCCATGGCGCGATCACGGGCCATCAGCGCCCTGAGGCCGTCGCGTATCACTTCACTTTCGCTCGCATATTCACCGGAGGTGACCTTGGCTTTGACCAGGGCGGCCATCTCGAGTGGCAAGGTAATGCTCATTTGCTGGGTTGAGCGCATGTCGAAGCCTGCGGACAGTGGGTAGGATTCAATCCTACTCGACCATTGGCGTGTTGCAAGGAGCAACTGACCGATGTCGGTATCCGGCGTCTCATCGTCGATCCAAAATAGGTAGGGGTTCTGGCAGGTTTCCATGAGCGTTTCTCTCTCCTGTTGAGTAACTCAGGCTGCAAGTATTGACGCTTTTCAGCGACTGCGTGGCGCCACTCAGCCAATAACGCACTGATATGTATGACTTCATATTTGTAGCAGGGTTATTAACGCCAACCGTCCCTGCACGCATGGCGCCTTACCACCGGCCATACGATAATGCCCCCCAAATCGACCACACTGGCCCATCCCCCGTGATCATCAACTTCGACCTCAACGACCTCCAAGCCTTCCGCGCCGTGGTAGACAAGGGCAGTTTTCGCGGCGCCGCCGAGGCCATCCGCATCTCACAGCCAGCCCTGAGCCGGCGTATCGAAAAGCTCGAGTCCGCCCTTGACGTAAAGCTGTTCGAACGCACCACGCGCCGGGTCAGCCTGACCATGGTCGGGCGCGCGTTTCTGCCTCAGGTGGAGCGCATTCTCGACGACCTCGACATCGCCTTGATGGGTATCAGTAACGTCGCCTCCACGCGCATGGGCAACGTGACCATCGCCTGCGTGCCGTCCACCGCGTATTACTTCATGCCCCACGTGATCTCCGAATTTCACAAGCTATACCCGAAGATTCGCCTGCGTGTGCTGGATGCCAGCGCCGGTGAGGTGTGCAATGCGGTGGAAAGCGGTGAGGCGGATTTCGGCGTGAGTTTCAGCGGCAGCCTGGCCGATGAAGTGGAGTTCGAGTTGCTGTTCCAGGAGCGCTATGTGCTGGCCTGCCGCCGTGACCATGAGTTGGCCGAACGCGACAGCGTAAGCTGGGCCGAAGCCTACGAGCACGACTACATCACCGTCGACAAAACGTCGGGCAACCGCTTCCTGCTGGACCAGGCTTTGCGCGGCGTGCGGGTGAAAAAGCCGAGTATCTGCGAGACCCACCACGTGACCACCATGATCGGGCTGGTGGAGGCGGGGCTGGGCGTGGCGATGGTACCGTCGATTGCGATGCCGGCGTGCGAACACCCGATTCTGGTGAGTGTGCCGCTGATCGAGCCGCAGGTGATGCGCCATGTGGGCTTGATAAAACGCCGCGGGCGGACATTGCCGCCAGCGGCGCTGGAGTTGGAGCGGTTGGTGCGCGAGATGCCGTTTCGGTCAGTGTGAAACCGAGTCCAGGCCGGTGGATTGCACCACCGGTTGCGCTTCGGGCGAGGCCAGGAACTGCAGCAACGCCTTGGCCTGGGCCGGGTGTTCGGCGTTGACCGGAATGCCCGCCGCAAAGCGCGTCACCGACTGCACGTCTTCCGGGATCTTGCCCACGTAGGTCACGCCCGGCACCGGCAACAATTCCGCCACTTGCTGCAGGCCCACCTCGTAATCACCCTTGGCGACCACTGAAGCCACCGGGATGCGTTCGATCATGCTGCCCTTGGCGGGCATGCCGAGCTTCTTGAACAACTCCTTCTCGACATACACACCGCTGGCGCTGTCCGAATACGCCACGGACTTGGCCTGGCTCAGCACTGCCTTCAGCTCGGCATCGGTGCCGATCGCAGGTTTGGCTGCGCCGGCTTTGACCACCAGGCCGATGCGCGAATCCGCCAGTTCCACACGGGACGCCGGGTCGACCTTGCCTTGTTTGATCAAGTCATCCAGGGCATAGCCGACCATGATCACCACATCGGCGTGTTCGCCACGGGCCAGGCGGTTGGGGATCGCCTCCGGCGCCTTGCCCATCGACGGGCCTAGGATGGTGTCCAGGGTGTCGCCGCTGTGCTCGGCATATTGCGGGCCGAGCAATTTATAGGCGGCGGTGAAACCGCCGGAGGTCATCACCTTGAGCTGTTCGGCCTGGGCCGTCAGCGCCAGGGCGCCGAGGGCCAGGGCCGTCAGGGTTTTCAATAGCGTCTTCATTACACCGCCCCCTGCATGACTTGGCCACGCGTGTTGGCATGACGGTACAGCGCCAGGGTCGAACACAGGGCGCACAACGCGGCAAACATCATCCAATAGGCCGGCGAGGCTTTGTCGCCAGTGATGTGAATGAACCACGTGGAGATCGCCGGCGTGAAGCCACCGAAGATCGCCGTTGCCAGGCTATAGGCCAGGGAGAAGCCCGCCACACGCACTTCCACCGGCATGATTTCGGTCAGCGCCGGGATCATCGCGCCGTTGTACATGCCGTACAGGAACGAGAACCACAGCAGGGTTTCGAGCATATGCGCAAAGCTTGGCGCATTGACCACGAACGACAGCGCCGGGTAGGCGGTGATCACGGTCAGGGCGGTCATTGCGACCAGCACCGGCTTACGGCCAAAACGGTCACTCAGGGTGCCGCCGATCGGCAGCCAGACAAAGTTCGACACGGCCACCAGCAAGGTCACCAGCAGGGCGTCGGAGGTGCTCAGTTGCAGCACGGTCTTGCCGAAGGTCGGCGCGTATACCGTGATCAAGTAGAACGCGGTGGTGGTCATGGCCACCATCAGCATGCCGCCGATCACCACACTCCAGTTTTTCACCAGGGTCGCCAGCACTTCGCGCATGGTCGGGCGATGCTTGCGGTTGGCGAACTCTTCGGTCTCCTGCAAGTTGCGACGCAGCACGAAGATGAACGGGATGATCACGCAGCCGAGGGCGAACGGAATGCGCCAGCCCCAATCGGCAACGACCGAGGGTTCCATCCACACATTCAGGCCGTAGCCCAGTGCGGCGGCCACTACGATGGAGATCTGTTGGCTGCCCGACTGCCAGCTGGTGTAGAAGCCTTTGCGGCCTGGCGTAGCCATTTCAGACAGGTAAACCGACACACCGCCCAGTTCTGCGCCAGCCGAGAAGCCTTGCAGCAGGCGGCCCAGCAGCACCAGCAACGGCGCCCACAGGCCAATGGTCTGGTACCCCGGCACGAGCACGATCAGCAACGTACCGCTGGCCATGATCGACAGGGTCACGATCAAGCCTTTGCGACGACCGACGTCATCGATATAGGCACCCAGGATAATCGCGCCCAGGGGCCGCATCAGGAAGCCTGCACCGAACACGGCGAAGGTCATCATTAATGACGCAAACTCATTAGCGGCGGGGAAGAACGCGGCAGCGATATAGGTGGCGTAGAAGCCGAACAGAAAGAAGTCGAACTGTTCGAGGAAGTTGCCCGAAGTAACGCGGAATACCGCACCAACTTTCGAGCGGGCAGAGTCGGGCCGGGAAGGGCTAGTCATGGTTTTGTGTCTCCAGCGTTCTTTTTAAAGTGCTTGTTTCGCTTAAGACCGCGGATAGTGGCTGACACATTTAGAAATGATAAGTGAGTAATTTGGATGCATTGATGCGTTTTAGCTATCAATCAGCAGGTCCGCCAAAATCTCACTGCTGTTCTATGCTTCAGAAGTGACCAATTTCTTATGGAAGGGAGGTGCGTATGGGTGACGAGCACAAACGTCAGGACGAGCCGGAGCACGAGCAGGCCCGGCGGCAACGCGAAGAAGACAAGCCGCAGACCTGGAAACATCCGGACGACGGCACCGAGCTGTCCGAGCGCGATCAGGAGCGACCGCTCAAGCCGTGAATTCCAAGGCGATGATGATCAAACTGTGGGAGCTGGCTTGCCTGCGATGGCGGCGGGTCAGTCTCTACATCTGTGCCTGACACACCGCTATCGCAGGCAAGCCAGCTCCCACAATGTTTCTGTGTTCAGCCCACTATCGGCGTACACAACTCCACCAGCGTGCCATCCGGGCAGCGCACATAAGACACCACTTGCCCCCAGGGCTTGGTGCTCGGTGGCGACAGCTCCTTCGCACCGTGTAACAGCGCCTTGGCATGGGCGACGAATACATCCTCGGTGACAAACCCCACCTCCATCCCCAGCGGTTTTCGGGAGGCGTGCGCCTCGACGTGCCCGCCGTCGAAGTTCATTTCGCCCAGTTCATGCGCGGCAAACGACAGCGTGGTGTCCCCCGTTTCCAGCTCGCCATAAGTGCCGGATTCATGCAAAAACCGGCGACTGAACCCAAAGGCTGCTTCAAAGAATGCCAGTGACGCGGCAACGTCGGGCACATAGATAATGGTGTAGGCGAATTTCAAGATAGGCAGTCCTTGCAGAAAAAGTGACAGTTCATGAAGCCAATACTGAGATAGGAAAACCCCACGCCAGCACCCAATAGGCCACTGCCGCGGCCAGGCATAAGCCAATAAACACCCGCGTCAGTGTCCTGACGGTAGGGTTGGCAATGAACCGGACGACCCAGAGGCAGAGCCCGGCGACGACCATGGCCAAGGCAATAATGACCAGCACGATGGCGTTCCTTTGACCTTCAAGCGCTGATTTATAGTCCCAAAGGCGCCGGATGAACAGTGTTCACATAGACGCAGCCCCGCGGGCTTTCTAAACTGCGGCTTGTCTTGGGGAAAGGGGCAGGCGCCGATGAATCGCAATGAATTACGCAAGGCCGACATCAACCTGATGGTGGTCTTCGAAGCACTGATGCTCGAGCGCAATGTGACGCGGGTGGCAGAGAAGCTGTTTCTCGGCCAGCCGACCATCAGTTCGGCGCTCAACCGCTTGCGCACCTTGTTCAACGACCCACTGTTTATTCGCGTCGGTCACCGCATGGAGCCCACCGCGCGGGCCGAGGAGATCATCCAGCACCTGTCGCCGGCCCTGGACTCTTTGTCGTCGGCCTTGAGCCTGACCCACGATTTCGACCCGACCCAAAGCACTATGACCTTCCGCATCGGCCTGTCCGATGACGTCGAGTTCGGCCTGCTGCCGCCGCTGCTGCGGGCCTTGCGCCAGGAAGCGCCGTTGGTGGTGTTCGTGGTGCAACACGTCGATTACTGGCGCATCCCCGACCTGCTGGCTTCCGGCGATATCACCGTGGGCATCACCCAGACCCGCGGCCTGCCGGCCAATGCCAAGCGCAAGTTGTTACGGCATATTCGCCCCTGCCTGTTGCGCGCCGACGCCTCGGACACACCGCTGACCCTCGACGAATATTGCGCCCGTCCCCATGTGCTGGTCTCTCACACCGCCAACGTGTCGGGGTTTGCCGACGAGTGGCTGGCCGAGATTGGTCGCAAGCGCCACGTGGTGCTGTCCGTACCTCAGTACAGCGCATTGCCGGCGTTGCTCGCCGGCACCGACATGATCGCCAGCCTGCCGGATTACACCGCCCATGCCATGGCCGCCGGCGGCAACCTGTTTTGCGAGCCGTTCCCGTTCGAAACCCCGACCCTGGACCTGTCCATGGTCTGGCTCAGCCACGTCGACACGGACCCTGCCGAGCGCTGGATGCGTTCACGGCTGGAAGCGTTCATGAGTGAACGTGACAGGCTGCCGGTAATCGCGGAAAAATCTTGAGATAAGCCTTCAGGGAGATCCACCGATGACTTCATCCCGTTCTTTGCTGCGTGGGCGCGGCAGTCATGACAGCGGCAAGGTGGGCATGGTCGAGCTGTTTTTCGACCTGGTGTTCGTGTTCGCCGTGACCCAGTTGTCCCACTCGCTGCTGGCCCACCTGAGCCTCGGCGGCGCGGTGCAGGTGGCGCTGATGATGGTCGCGGTGTGGTGGGTGTGGATCTTCACCTCGTGGATCACCAACTGGCTGGACCCGGAAAAAATCCCTATCCGCATCGGCCTGTTCGGCTTGATGGTCGCCGGCCTGTTGCTGTCTTCATCAATCCCCAAAGCCTTTACCGATCGCGGCCTGTTGTTCGCCGGCGCTTACGTCTTCATGCAGGTGGGCCGCACGCTGTTTGCGTTGTGGGCCGTTCGCGGCGAGTCGCTGAACATGACCCGCAACTTCCAGCGGATCCTGGCGTGGATGCTGTGTTCCGGGGTGTTCTGGCTCACCGGCGGCCTGCTCGAAGGCGAGCAACGCCTGGCTTTCTGGGCGCTGGCGCTGCTGATAGAACTGATATCGCCGTCGGTGTATTTCTGGGTGCCAGGGCTTGGGCGCTCGACCCTGGCGGACTGGAATGTCGAAGGCAACCACATGGCCGAGCGTTGCGGCCTGTTTGTGATTATCGCCCTGGGTGAATCCTTGCTGGTGACCGGCGCCACGTTCGCCGAGTTGCCGTGGAGCGTCGAAGGCCTGGGTGCTTTCCTGGTGGCCGTAGTGGGCAGCATTGCGCTGTGGTGGATCTATTTCGACAGCGGCGCCGAGCGCGCCCATCACCGGATTGCCAGCTCCGCCGACCCCGGCCGCCAGGCGCGTATCGCCTACACCTATCTGCATGTGCTGATCGTCGCCGGGATCATCGTCAGCGCGGTGGCCGACGAACTGGTGCTGGTGCATCCAGGGCATGCCAGCCAGGCGGGCGTGCTGGCGATGATTGCCGGGCCGTTTTTGTTTTTGCTCGGCAGTGCGTTGTTCAAGTGGGTGATGAGTGACCGACCGTTGCCACCGCTCTCGCACCTGGGCGGGTTGCTGATGTTGCTGGTGCTGTTGCCGCTGGGGTTGCAGCATATGTTTTCGGCGCTGGCGCTGGGCGCGTTGACCACGGCGGTGTTGGTGATCGTGGCGTTCTGGGAAAATCGTTCGCTGCGGGGGCTGACCGAAGTTTCACATTGAAATCGGTCTGCCTTCGTTCAACTGCATGCTATATGTAGGTTTCTTTTCAAGCCCACTCGGAGCTTTTCATGCCGCACCTGCACCTGGAATACACCGCCAACCTGACCGGCCTTGCCGTCGAGAAAACCCTGCTGCGCCTGAACAACGTGCTGATGGCGTCCGGGCAGTTCGGTTCCGAGTTCGATATCAAGAGCCGCGCAATCAAGGTCGAGAGTTTCCAGGTGGGCACTTCCCTCAGCCCGCGCGGTTTTATTGCGGTAAAGCTCTCGCTGCTCAGCGGGCGCTCACCGCAGGTCAAGCAGCAGTTGTCGGAAAGCTTGTTGGCGGCCCTGCATGACGCGGCTGAGTGGCCGGCCGATCTGCAGGTTCAACTCAGTGTGCAGTTGATGGACATGGATCGTGATTCCTACAGCAAAGTCGCTATCGGCTAAGGGTTACAACAAGCATTGATCGGCGCACACCTTGACGATCTGCTCGCGAAACCAGGTATTGGCGCTGTCCTGGCCACTGGTTTCATTCCACTGCATATCCAGGGTAAACCCCGGCAACCCGTTCGGCGCTTCGCAATGGCCGAACACGGTGGCCGGGGCCAGCAGCTTTTGCACGCGACGGGGCAGGGTGACGATAAAGTCGGTGCCACTGATCATCTTCAAGGCGGCACTGTAGCTGTTGGCACGGGCAATCACCTGGCGCTTGTGAGCCTGGCGTGCCAGCCAGCCGTCGATCATGTTGGTGTCGGAGGTCCAGGGCGCGGGGAACACGTGGCGCCGTTCGACAAACGATTGCAGGCTGAAGGCCGGCTCGCGCGGCGTGGCGCGTTTATCAAACACACACACTAAATCGTCTTCCAGCAGCATCTGGGTCTTGAAGTCTTTGTGGGCACGGTGAAGGTGCGGGCCGAAGCAAATCACCAGGTCGAGACGGCCTTCGCGCAGGTCCTCGGCAGGCAGCTCGGTTTCCAGCTTTTGCACATTGATGATCACCGGCAAGTCGGCTTGGTCGAAGTTCTTCAACAGGCGTGGCAGGATCAGTTGCTCGAAGTATTCCGGGGCACAGACATTGAAGGTCACCGCCTGCTGCGTCGGGTCGAAGGCCTGGCTGCCGGCATGGCACAGGTTGATGCTTTCAAGGATCTTCTGCACGTGTTCGTACATGGTTGTGGCCTTGTACGTCGGGCGCATGCCGGCCCGCGTATTGATAAACAGCTCATCCTCAAAACTGGTGCGCAGCTTCTTCAGGCTGTAGCTCACGGTTGACTGACTGACGAACAGCGTCTCGGACACCTCGGTAACGCTGCTCTGGTCATAGACGGCGATAAACACCATCAAGTCCTGCATATCAAGCTTTCTGAGCAAGTTACTGTTTAGCATCGGTTTCGTCCGTAAACCCTTTGTACCGAACTCAGTACAAGACTGGCAAAAGCTTAACGGAACGGTCGTACCAATAGAAAGCGCTGTAGGGCGTTTCTATGTTTGGTGTGGGACATAAAATGTTGGCAACACGACGTCAGTGAATATGTCGGCTGTAATGCTTTGGGTTCAAGCGTGTGACGATCATCAGCTCCCACAGGGGACCGTGGTGTCAGCTGGCGCGAATTACATGCTTGATCTCCTGAAACGCCGCCAACCCCCACGGCCCCAGCTCGCGGCCGATACTGCTCTGCTTGTAGCCGCCCCATGCCGTCTGCGGGAAGATCACCTGCGGTGCGTTGATCCACACCAGGCCCGCCTGCAAGGCATTGGCCACGCGTTCGGCGGCTTCGGCATTGGCGCTCACCACACTGGCGACCAGGCCGAAATCGCTGTCGTTAGCCAGGGCGATGGCCTCGGCTTCAGTGATAAAACGTCGTACACACAGCACCGGGCCGAAGATCTCTTCATTCCACAAGGCGCTGCCTGATGGCACGTCGGTAAACACTGTCGGGCGAATGAAAAAGCCTTTTTCCAGATCAGCCGGGCGAGCGCCGCCGCACAACAAGCGCGCGCCTTGGTCGATACCACGCTGGATATGCCCCAGCACCCGCTGATACTGCGCACGGTTGATCAGCGCGCCCATCTCCACATCCTCGGCAAACGGGTCGGCCACGCGAATCCCTTCAGCCCGCGCCTGCAAACGCTGCAGGAATTCATCCGCCAGGTTGTCGGCTACCAGCACGCGACTGGTGGCCGAACAGATCTGCCCGGCATTGAAAAAACCACCGCCACAGGCCAGCTCCACTGCCAGGTCGAGGTCGGCATCGGCCAGCACCAGCAACGACGATTTGCCACCCAGTTCCAGGCTCACACCCTTGATGGTTTCGGCGGCGCGCTGCATCACCTGCACGCCCACCGCATTGCTGCCGGTAAAGGAAATTTTCGCCACGCGACGGTCCGCAGCCAGCGGCGCACCGACCGCCAGCCCCGTGCCACACACCAGGTTAAACACACCCGCCGGGAAGCCTGCTTCGGCAATAATCCGCGCCAATTGCAACTCCGCCAGGGGCGTGACTTCCGACGGCTTAAGCACCACGCAGCAACCGGCCGCTAACGCGGGGGCAAGCTTCCAGGCGGTGGTCACCATCGGGAAGTTCCACGGCACGATCAAACCCACCACGCCACAGGGTTCGCGGCGCATGCGTGCGCTGAAATCGTCGCTGGGCAATGCCACCTTGCAGTCTTGACCTGCGTCCATCGCGTCGCAGATTCCCGCGTAGTATTCGAAGGTGGCGATCACGTCATCCACATCAATACTCGCTTCAAACAGCGGCTTGCCGTTGTTGCTCGACTGCAACTGCATCAGTTGTTCACGCTGCTCGCTCACACCTTGGGCGACCTTGCGCAACAGGGCGCCGCGATCACGGCCACTGCTTTTCGACCAGTCGACAAAAGCCGCGCTGGCCGCGTCGACCGCCAGTTCCACTGCTGAGGCATCGCCCACGCTGACATGGGCCAAGGTCGCTTCGGTAGCCGGGTTGATCACCTCCAGCACCTCGTGGCCCGCCTGCCATTGGCCGTTGATAAACACACCGTTCAAGACTGCGCTCATACCGCCACCTCCTGCATCCAGAGCCCTTGGTTGATTTCAATCAGTGTCGGCCCCTGGCGATCCGCGGCGGTGCGCAACGCGCTGCGCAAAGGCTCGACGCCCTGGACACTTTCCGCTGCGCAACCCAAGGCCTTGGCTACGCCGATAAAGTCCGGGGTGTAGATGTCCACACCGACCGGCTCGATGGCGCGGTTGAGCATGTATTTCTTGATCTCTTCATAGCCCTGG
The DNA here is from genome assembly GCF_012985445.1 of Pseudomonas sp. WS 5532. Classification (NCBI taxonomy): domain Bacteria; kingdom Pseudomonadati; phylum Pseudomonadota; class Gammaproteobacteria; order Pseudomonadales; family Pseudomonadaceae; genus Pseudomonas; species Pseudomonas sp. WS 5532. Next base: position 27,016 of record NZ_JAAQWK010000023.1, on the reverse strand, counting down.
TTATTCCACAGCAGCACAATCACTGGCACCTGCGCCTCTACCGCGCTGGCCAGTTCCGGCAGGGAAAATTGCAGGCCGCCGTCGCCGATCAGGCACACCACCGGCTGGCCGTCACCTCGGCCCAGCCAGGCACCGACTGCAGCGGGCAGGGCGTAGCCCAAGGTGCCGTAGCCGGTGGAGGAGTTGAACCAGCGGCGTGGGTGGTCAAGGTTCAGGGTCAGGTTGCCGCTGTAGACCGGCTGGGTGGAGTCGCCCACCAGCACGGCGTTGGGCAGCGCTTGCAGCACGGTGTTGAGGAACAGGGTTTGTGCGCGGGTGGCAGCGTCCCAGTTGGGCGCCAGTTCGGCCCACAAACGCGCGACTCGTTCAGCGCCCCAATCGCGGTTGCGGGCAGGCAATGGGGTTTTATCCAATTCGGCGAGCAAGGCGTCGGCGGCTATCTGTGCATCGGCTACCAGTGCCACGTGCGGCGGGTAGTTGCGCACAGTCTGGTCGGGGTCGATGTCGATACGCAGCAGTGCGCCGGGGATCTCGAAGCCGCCGGCGAAGGTCACGTCGTAGTCGGTTTCTGCCAGCTCTGTGCCGATGGCCAGCACTACGTCGGCTTCAGCGACCAGCGCACGGGTGGCGACCAGGGTTTGCGTCGAGCCGATCAGCAGCGGGTGGGTCGATGCCAGCATGCCTTTGGCATTGATGGTCAGCGCCACCGGTGCGTCAAGGGTGTCGGCCAGGCGCGTCAGCTCTGGCGCGGCATCGATGGCACCGCCACCGGCCAGGATCAGCGGGCGTTTGGCCGCTGCGAGCAATTGGCTCATCTGCTTGACCGCCGACGGCGACGCACCGGCGCGGGCAACGCTGACCGGCTCGCTGCCCAGCAACGCGTCGGCATTCTCCACCAGCACATCCAGCGGGATTTCGATATGCACCGGGCGCGGTCGCCCCGCCTGGAACAACGCAAACGCCCGTGCCAGCACACCAGGCAACTCCGCCGCCGACATCAACGTGTGGGAGAACGCCGACACGCCCGCGATCATCGCGCTCTGGTTCGGCAGCTCATGCAGTTTGCCGCGCCCGCCGCCCAATTGGCTGCGCGACTGCACGCTGGAAATCACCAGCATCGGGATCGAGTCGGCGTAGGCCTGGCCCATGGCAGTGGTGATATTGGTCATGCCCGGGCCGGTGATGATGAAGCACACGCCGGGTTTGCCGCTGGTGCGTGCATACCCGTCGGCCATGAAGCCGGCGCCCTGTTCGTGGCGCGGGGTGACATGGCGGATGCCGGAATGCGCCAGGCCGCGATACAGCTCAACGGTGTGTACGCCTGGAATGCCGAACACCTGGTCCACGCCGTAGCTTTCCAGGAGGTTGACCAATACTTCGCCGCAGGTCGCCATACATGTCGCTCTTGTTATGGATTCGAGGCGCTATTGGAGCGGCTGGCCCGTAGCGGCAACAATCGATAAAAAGTCATACTAGCCATGTCCCCACGTCATGGCTCACACACGATGAAACGCCTTCCGCCGCTGCCTGCGCTGCACACGTTTTGGGTCACTGCCCAGTGCTGCAACTTCACCCGCGCCGCCGAGCAACTGCACATCACCCAGGGCGCAGTGAGCCGCCAGATTGCCGGCCTGGAAAGCCATTTGGGTTACGCCCTGTTTCAGCGCCAGGCACGGGGCTTGAGCCTCACCGAAGAAGGCCGCGAGTGGTCACTGCGTGCGCAGCAAGTATTCGGCCTGATCGGTGACGCGGTGGAGCAGATCGGCAGCCGCCGCGCGACCCTGCAACTCAAGGCCTCCACCTGCGTGATGCGCTGGCTGCTGCCGCGCCTGTTGCAATGGCAGAAGGAGCGCCCGGATGTGCCGGTGGAACTCACCACCACCGTGGCCTATACCGTGGACTTTCGTCGTGAGCAATTTGATGCGGCGGTGATCTATGCGCCCATCGCCGAGCAGTCGGCTGAGGCACGGCACCTGTTTGATGAGCAACTTACGCCAGTGTGCGCACCGGCGCTGCTCGGCGCTTTGGATACCCCGGCAGACTTGCAGCAACAAGTGCTGCTGCACCCCACGCGGGACGAGCGGGATTGGGCGTTGTGGTTAAAGGCGGCGAATACGCGGTTGAGCAACCTGGCCCAGGGGCATCATTTCGAGACGCTGGACCTGGCCATGACGGTGGCGTCACAAGGCTCAGGTGTGGCGATTGGCGACAGTGCGCTGATTGGTGAGGATGTGAAAGCCGGGCGGCTGGCGACGCCGTTTGAACTGCGGGTGCCGACGGGGATGGGCTATTACCTGGTGTACCCGCCGGGGATCGAGCCGTCGGCTGGGCTGCAAGCGTTGATGGCGTGGCTGGTGAGCGAGGCACACCAGTCTTAACACTGAGTATCCAACTGTGGGAACCGGGTTTGTGTGGGAGCTGGCTTGCCTGCGATGCGGGCAACTCGGTCTATCTGTTAAACCGAGCTGATGCCATCGCAGGCAAGCCAGCTCCCACACAAGCCAGTTCCCACAGAGTCAGTAACCGACGGTGAAGCGTTGGCGCGAGTGCTTCGGCGATTCCACTTCGTCGATCAGGGCGATGGCAAAATCAGCAAAACTGATCCAGCTACGGCCCTCGGCGCTCACCAGCAGATCATCCTGGCCCAGACGGAATTTCCCGGTGCGCTCGGTTTCAACAAACTCCGCCGATGGCGACAGGAAGGTCCAATCCAGTTCTTTTTCCTGACGCAGCACGTCGAGAAACTCAGCCCCGGCGCTGGCTTCGGCTTTGTATTCAGCCGGGAAACCCTCGCTGTCGATCACTCGACTGCCTCCTGGCAACAACAGCGAACCCGCACCGCCCACCACCAGCAGGCGTTTCACGCCGGCTTTTTTTACCGGGCCGATCACGGCGCTGGCGGGCAGGGTGGCGAAGTGCGCCGCACTGATCACCACGTCGTTGCCGCTCACTGCTTGCTGCAAGGCCGTTGCATCAAGGGCGTCGACCTTTTTAACGGTAAGGCCTGGGCGTGCGGCCAGCGTGTCGGTGTTACGCGCAATGGCAGTAACGGTATGCCCACGACGCAGCGCTTCTTCCAGCAGTTGGCTACCGGCACGGCCGGTGGCACCAATGATTGCAATCTTGCTCATGACGTTCTCCAGTACGTTAGGGTTTAAAACCAATCACCACTTCATTTCGCCCTTGGCGACTTTGGCACCCAGTTCCAGGCTGCTTTCGTCTTTAAGGTTCGGGTAACGCTTTTTCATCGCCGCGATCAGCGCAGTCGAATCCTTGGCCTTGGCGGTCTCGATATCGAAGGCCTTGATGTAGTCGCCGGTAAAGGCCACGGACTGCACGGTCGGTGTGCCCAGGTAGTGGCCAGGGATCACGGTGGCCGGTTTCAGGTCCTGGATACGTTGAAGGGTGGCCAGCCAGTCGGTGTGGGATTTGGCGGTTTGCGTGTCGGCCATCCACACGTGGGTGTTTTCAAACACCACGACGCCACCGACGACCGCCTTGATCGAGGGGATCCACACAAAGGTGCGCTCAGGTTGCGGACCGTCCAGGCCGATCACTTCCAGGCTTTTGCCTTCCAGCGTCAGGGTATGGCCCTGCAACACCTGCGGGATGATGGCTTTGCTTGGCTTGTCGTCGCCGAGTTTCGGGCTCCAGAACGCGATTTTTTGCTCGACGGTGGCCTTGATATGGTCCACCACCGGCTGGGTCGCCAGCACTTTGGCGTCGGGGAACGCGGCGGTCAGGGTGTCGAGGCCGAAGTAGAAGTCCGGGTCGCCGTCGCTGACGTAGATGGTGGTGAGGTGTTTGCCGCTGCTGCGGATTTTCTGCACCAGTTGCTCGGCTTGGGTCTTGCCGAACTGGGCGTTGACCAGGATGAGGTCTTTTTCACCGCTGACCAGTACCGAGCTGACCGGCATCATGGCCGAGGTGCCAGGGTTGTAGGCATCCAGCTTCAGGTCGGCAGCCGCAGCATGGGCAGCGAACGCCAGGGCGGCCGAAGCCAGGGCAAATCGTTTAAGTACCGAGATCATGTGCAGCTCCAGCAGCAGGTAAGTGATGCACAGAGCTTAGTTGCACCAAACACAACAAAAAATGCGATGCTTGGACATAGTTTGTTTCTAAAAGCGTGCAAATCATGGATCGTCTTCAAGCAATGCGGGTGTTTGTCACGGTAGTTGACCTGGGCAGCCAGTCCGCCGCCGCCGATCAGTTGGACCTGTCGCGGCCGGTGGTCTCGCGCTATCTGGCTGAACTTGAGGATTGGGTCGGTGCGCGCTTGATGCATCGCACCACGCGCAAGCTCAGCCTCACCGCCGCCGGCAGTGAAACGCTGCCGCGCTGCCGGCAAATGCTGGAGCTGTGCAGTGACATGCAGGCGGCCGTCAGTGAGCCGGATGAAGCGCCGCGTGGCCAGTTGCGCCTGAGTGTCAGCAGCTCATTCGGCCAGGCGCAGTTGGCGGATGCCGTGGCCGAATTCGTCAAGCGCTTCCCGTTGGTCAGCATCGACCTGCAGATGCTCGACCGCACGGTAAACCTGGTGGATGAGCGTATCGACCTGGCCATCCGCACCAGCTTTGAGCTGGACCCCAACCTGATCGCGCGCAAGCTCACGCTGTGTCGCTCGGTGATCTGCGCGTCACCGGCGTACCTGCTGGAACACCCGCAGCCTCGGCAAGTCCACGACTTGGCGGAGCACAACTGCCTGACGCATTCTTACTTCGGCAAAAGCCTGTGGCACTTCACCGAGAACGGCGAAGCAGTCTCGGTGGCGGTGCAGGGCAATATCACCGCCAACGAGGCCACGACCTTGCTGCGGGTGACGCTGGCGGGCGCCGGGGTGGCGCGGCTGCCCAGTTATCAGGCGGGGGACTACATCCGCAGTGGCGAATTGATCCGGCTGCTGCCCGAGGCTGAGCCGCAGCAAATGAACGTCTACGCCGTGTATGCCTCGCGTAAACACATGCCGTTGGCGTTGCGCAGCCTGCTGGATTTTCTGGTGCTGCGGTTCCCGGAAGAGCCGGTGTGGGATATCGGTCTGTAAAGCCGACATAAAGATGTTGAATGACGCCCAATAATGGCAACTCGCCCTGACTGACCTATGCTTTAAACAGCACCGAGTCGATCTATTCAGAGGTGTGCCATGACCCTAAAAATTAGAAAGTACCTGATGATTTTCATCCTGTCCGCGTTAGCCACCGCGCTGTACGGCACGGCCGCCTATCGGGTTGAACAGACCCGTATGCAACCGACCTTTGCGATCAGTTGCCATCAGGATCTGTGTGTGCCGCGTACCGGTAGTTTCAGCGCGCTCAGGTAGGCTGTGATCGTTCCCACGCTCCGCGTGGTAATGCAGCCCAGGACGCTCCGCGTCCCGCGTCAATCCGCCTTCAGTTGCTCGCGAAACGCCTTGGGCGAAAACCCCACCCGGCGGCGGAACAGCCGGGAGAAGTTGGTCGGGTCGGAAAACCCCAACACCTCCGACATCTCATTGATGGTCATGCTGGTGTAGGTCAGCAAGCGCTTGGCTTCCAGCAACTGGCGGTCATGCATGATCTGCAAGGCAGGCTGGCCACCCAATTCCCTGCACGTACCGTTCAGGTGTGAGACCGAGATACCCAGCTTGTGCGCCAGGTCTTCAATCTTCGGGTGTTCGCGGTAATGTTGCTCGACCAACTGCGTGAAGCGACGGAAATACTCCCGGCCACGTGGGGCGCGCGGGTGGCGGCGCTGGATGGCTTGACGGCTGATCCACACCAGCAGCACGCTGACCAGGGCGTGCATCATCATGTCGCGGGCCGGTTGTTCATCGGCGTACTCATCCTGCAGTCGGTCGAACAGGCTGTTGAGGTAATCGCTGTCCTTGCCGGCGGGGTAATTGCCCAGGGCCTGCAAACCGTCCACCGTCGCGCCTAACTGTGTCTGCAAATGGCTGACCAGCGGCGCGGCCAGCGTCAGGATAAAACCTTCCACATCTTCAGAAAACCGAAACCCGTGTACACACAACGGCGGCAGCACCTGCAAGGTGGCTTCGCTGAGGGTAGTACGCTGGCCTTCGATTTCCAGCTGCGCCTGGCCTCTGTGTACGTACAGCAACTGGCACAGGTCCGCGTGCCGGTGGGGTTGGATTTCCCACTGGTATTCCCGGCTCCGTCGGGAAATGGTTTCACAGTGCAACAAATCCGGAGTCGGCCATTGCTGACTTTCTCCGTAAAGCTTGAAGACCGGAATCGCGGTACTGGCAGTTTTGGTCATGGTTTCAATCCGATACTCAGGATAGTGGTGCGGTAATCGCCCCAATTGGCAAAAAGCGCAGGCTTTGTCTCAGTTTTCACCTTCTTATGGCGGCCACTCAAGTGAAAAATGATCAGCAACAGGATGAATGACAACTCTTTCACCCTATCCGTTCGGGTGAAGCTTGCGAGCCATAAAAATAATGAAAACGCTGAAAACCCAAGTCGCCATTATTGGCGCCGGTCCCTCCGGATTGCTGCTCGGCCAACTGCTGCATAACGCTGGTATCCAGACCCTGATTCTAGAGCGCCAGAGCGCCGACTACGTGCAAGGCCGCATCCGCGCCGGTGTGCTGGAACAAGGCATGGTCGACCTGCTGCGCGAGGCCGGCGTCAGCCGACGCATGGACGCCGAAGGCCTGGTGCATGATGGCTTTGAGCTGGCGCTCAATGGCCAACTGACCCATATCGACCTCAAAGGCTTGACCGGCGGTCAGTCGGTGATGATCTACGGCCAGACCGAAGTCACCCGCGACCTGATGGCCGCCCGCGAGGCTGCCGGGGCTGTGACCCTGTACGAAGCGCGTGACGTGCAGCCCCATGACCTTAAAACTGATCGGCCCTGGCTCACCTTCGAACATGCCGGCGAAACCTATCGCCTGGACTGCGACTACATCGCCGGGTGCGACGGTTTCCACGGGGTGGCGCGCCAGGCGATTCCGCCTGAGGCGTTGCAGGTGTTCGAGCGCGTCTATCCGTTCGGCTGGCTGGGCATCCTCGCCGATACACCGCCGGTGCATGACGAGCTGGTGTATGCCAAACATTCGCGTGGCTTTGCGTTGTGCAGCATGCGTTCGCCGACCCGCAGCCGCTATTACCTGCAGGTGCCGGTCGATGAGCCTCTGGATGATTGGTCGGATGAGCGTTTCTGGGCCGAGCTGAAAACCCGCCTGCCCAGCCAGTTGGCTGAGCAACTGGTCACCGGGCCGTCAATCGAAAAAAGCATCGCGCCGCTGCGCAGCTTTGTGGTGGAGCCGATGCAGTACGGGCGCCTGTTCCTGCTCGGTGACGCCGCGCATATCGTGCCGCCCACCGGCGCCAAAGGCTTGAACCTGGCGGCCAGTGATGTGAGCACGCTGTTTCGGATCATGCTCAAGGTGTACCGCGAGGGTCGCGTGGACTTGCTGGAAAAATACTCGGCCATCTGCCTGCGCCGGGTGTGGAAGGCCGAGCGGTTTTCCTGGTGGATGACCTCGATGTTGCACCAGTTCCCGGACGCCGACGGCTTCAGCCAGCGAATTGCCGAGAGCGAGCTTGAGTATTTCATCCATTCGCAGGCGGGGCGCAAAACCATCGCAGAAAATTACGTCGGACTTCCTTACGAAGCTATCGAGTAGCCTGCTATCGTATCCAGCATTCCCGCAGGCTCTTCCTTGCCTGCGGGCCTTGCTCGAAGGTTCCGCCGTGACCAGCCTCAACCAACCCGCTCAGCCCGTTCCTGCCGTTCGCAGTGTGCTCGCCGCCTTGATGCTGGCGATTTTCCTCGGCGCCCTGGACCAGACCATTGTCGCCGTGTCCATGCCGGCGATTTCCGCGCAGTTTCACGATGTAAACCTGCTGGCCTGGGTGATCTCCGGCTACATGGTGGCGATGACCGTGGCCGTACCGATCTACGGCAAGCTCGGCGACCTGTACGGGCGCCGGCCGATGATGTTGATCGGCATGGGTGTGTTCACCCTGGCCTCGCTGTTTTGCGGCATGGCGCAAAGCATGGAGCAGTTGGTGCTGGCGCGGATTCTCCAGGGCATCGGTGCCGGCGGGATGATCTCGGTCAGCCAGGCGATCATTGGTGACATCATCGCGCCCCGTGAGCGTGGGCGTTACCAGGGCTATTTCAGCAGCATGTACGCGGTGGCCAGCGTGGCCGGGCCGGTGCTGGGCGGCTACATGACCGAATACCTGTCGTGGCGTTGGGTGTTTTTGATCAACCTGCCGCTGGGCGCCGGGGCCTGGTATGTGGCGCACCGCACACTGGTAGGGCTGCCGGTGCCGCAGCGCAAGCCGATTATCGATTACCTCGGCACCGTGCTGATGATCATCGGCCTGACCGCCTTGCTGCTGGGCATCACCGAAATCGGCCAGGGCCATCATTGGCGTGACGAGCAAGTACTGGGGCTGTTGGCCTGCGCGTTGGTGGCCTTGACGGTGTTCGTGTGGCACGAACGCCGGGCGCGCGAGCCATTGTTGCCGATGCACCTGTTCGCCAATCGCAGCGCAGTGCTGTGCTGGTGCACGATTTTCTTCACCAGCTTCCAGGCGATTTCCCTGACGGTGTTGATGCCGTTGCGTTATCAGACGGTGACCGGCTCGGGGGCCGACAGCGCCGCCTTGCACTTGCTGCCATTGGCCATGGGCTTGCCGATGGGGGCCTATTTCGCCGGGCGCATGACCTCGGTGACCGGGCGTTATAAACCGATGATCCTCACCGGCGCATGCTTGAGCCCGCTGGCGATTCTCGGCATGGCCTACAGCGCGCCGCAGGCGGTGGAGCTTACGGCGGTGTTTATGCTGCTGTGCGGGATTGCGGCGGGGATGCAGTTTCCGACGTCCCTGGTGGGTACACAGAACTCGGTGGAGCAGCGCGACATTGGCGTGGCCACCAGCACGACTAACCTGTTCCGCTCGTTGGGCGGGGCGGTCGGTGTGGCATGCATGTCGGCACTGCTGTTGGCGTTGTTGCAGGATTCCAGCTTTGCGCATTTGGCCAGCGGCGCGCTGGGGGCTGAAGGCAGTTCCGGCAACGTGTTGCTCGACGGCCTCAACGCCGCGCCGGGGCCTGCGCAGGATGCCTTGCGCGGGGAGCTGGCGGTGACATTCCGGCATTTGCTGATGGTGAGTGCGGCGGTGTCGTTGCTGGGGTTGGCGGCGGCCATTGCGATGCCCAATCGTGTGCTGCGTGGGCGTGAAGACAAAGCACGTTAACTGACACAACGATGATCAAACTGTGGGAGCAGGCAAGCCAGCTCCCACAATGGATTGCATTCCAACTCAGATCAGGGGCTGTAGTACCCAACCGCCACCATAAAATGCCCGGCCTTGCGCACGTACGCATGCTTGTTCTCAACCTTGTCGGTCACCGGGTTCTTCCAGCGGTACTTGTATTCCCCCTGATCCTGCTCGGCCATCAGCTTCAGAATGGGTTCACCCACCGGCTTGCCATCCGGGTCTTTGATCTTGCGAAAGTCGGTATTGACCAGTCGCAAGTTGGTGCCATGCGCCACATACCGCCCGGTGTTCAGATCGACCACAAACACATACAAATCATCCTGCAGAAACCCGCCCTGCAATGAGTTGATCGCCTTGAGCGTGCCTGCCTCATCCTTGACCAGCGCCTTCACAGCCTTGTTGCGCAACGCTCGGGCCTGTTCCGGTGTGGCCCGTGGCAGGTAGTAACCCACCGCCAGGATGCGTTCACCCACGCGCTGATAAAACACGTGCTTGTGCTCAACCTTGCCGTCGTTCCAGTTCTGCCAGCGGTAGTCGGCTTGTTGGATGCCCTGGCCTTCGGGCACGGTCAGCGCCTGTTTGAACGAAGCTTGCAGGTCTGGCCCGAGCACCTCGGACACATCACGGCCGATCAATGCGGAGGAAGGCCCGCCGCTGGCTAACAACACGCCCTTGGTGTCGACCACGAACACATAGCGGTCATGGTCGATAAACTCACCCTGGCGGCTGAACGCGGCGAAGGCTTTGTCGCCGTTGCTTTGGAAGTAAGTCACAGCCTTTTCCAGTAGAGCCTTGGCGGCCCGAGCGTCCTCATCCTGAGTGGTCGCGTGCACCTGGCTGAACCCCAACAGCAGCAGGCAGGTGAGTCGGAGCAATCCCTTCATTACCGATCCCTCGTTATGGTTGATGTGAGCACAGCGTAGACGGCTCCTGCTCAGGGCGCCGCCAGCCACTGATTGACGATGCCTTCATACACCCCGGTGGCCATGCTCAGGTGCAGCCACTGGTCGACGTAGCTTTTCCACGCCACATCATCGCGGGGCAGCAGGAAGGCCTTTTCGCTGTATTGCATCTGCCGCTCGGGGTTGACCGCACACAGCCCAGGTTTCTGTTTTTGCTGGAAGCGCGCTTCGCTGGCGTCGGTGATCATCACGTCGGCTTTGCCCGCCAGCAGTTCGTCGAAAATCGTCACGTTGTCATGCAGGCGGATTTGCGCCTTGGCCAGGTGGGCGCGGGCAAACACCTCGTTGGTGCCGCCCGCCGGCTCGATCACACGCACCTGCGGCTGGTTGATCTGCTCGACGCTCTGGTAGCGCTGTACATCGGCGCAGCGCACCAGCGGGATCTTGCCATCGACGCCGAGAGGCTGGCTGAAGAAGGCTTTTTTCTGGCGTTCCAACGACACCGAAATACCGCCCACCGCGATGTCGCAGCGCTGGGCGAGGAAGTCCGGCATCAGGGTTTTCCAGGTAGTGGGCACCCATTTGATGTTGGCGTTGAGGCTCTTGGCCAGGGACTCGGCCATGGCGATATCAATGCCTTCGTAGCGCCCATCGGCACGCAGCGAGGTGTAGGGCTTGTAGTCGCCGGTGGTGCAGACGGTGAGGGTGCCGTTTTGCAGTACCTCGTCCAGGCGTGAATCGGCCAGGGCGTGGGTGGCCACGCTTGCCAGTAAACAGAAGACCAGGGGAGCTTTCATGCGGTCGAATCCTTGGGGCATGCTCGGGTCGCCATTATTTCCAGCTATGCGCAGGGATGGCAATTGTTTAGCCAGGCTGCAACCAAACTCCGTCAACCCTGAATTGAACAACCTTTGTGGGCGTGTGACGCTGCCGGGCTTCTAACTCACTGTGAATCTCGCATGGACGGCTCCCCCGACACTCACCTCGCGACACTGCCGTCCGCGCTGGCCTTCTGGGCCTTGTTCCACTGCCGACACGCGCGCCCACCGGATACCTTTCTCTTACGTTGATCTGCCCCATGAATGACGCGCACCTGTGCGCCTGCCTGACGCAAACGTATGAGAGTTCCCATGAGTGTTTTTGCCAGCCTGCAAGAAGCCCAGTCTTTTCTTGAACAGCACCCGGACATCGAAATGTTCGAGTTGTATATCCTCGACAACAACGGCGTACCGCGCGGCAAGTTGCTGCACCGCGATGAGCTGCTGGCGGTGTATGAAAGTGGCCGCCCGTTGCCCAGTACTATCCTGGGCCTGACGATTAACGGCGACGACGTGGAAAACTCCGGGCTGGTGTGGGAAGTCGGCGATATCGACTGCCGCGCCTACCCGGTCAGCGGCAGCTTGCAGCGTATGCCGTGGCGCCTGATCCCCACAGCCGCCGTGCAAGTCAGCATGCACCCCACCGAAGGCTTGCCGGCCACCGTGGCTGACCCTCGGCATTTGCTGGCCAAGGTGATCGACGACCTCAAGGCCGACGGTTATTACCCGGTGATGGCGGCGGAGTTGGAGTTTTACCTGCTCGACCAGAAACCCGACAGCAACGGCCGCCCACAACCGGCACGGGATGTGGACGGCAATCGCCCGCGCTCGACCCAGGTGTACGGCCTGCGTGAGCTGGAGCAAATCGAGCCGTTCCTGGCCGACCTCTACAGCGCTTGCAAGCTGCAAGGCATTCCGGCGCGCACGGCGATTTCCGAGTATGCGCCGGGCCAGGTGGAAATCACCCTGGAACATCGCGCGGATGCCCTGCAAGCCATGGACGAAGCGGTGCGCTACAAGCGTCTGGTCAAGGGCGTGGCGCATAAGCACGCAATGACCGCCTGCTTTATGGCCAAGCCGTTCGATGACCTGGCGGGCACCGGCATGCACATGCATGTGAGCCTGGCGGATGCCCAGGGCAATAACCTGTTCGCCAGCGAGGCCGCCGATGGCACGCCGCTGCTGCGCCAGGCGGTGGGCGGCATGCTCAGCACCTTGCTCGATTCGCTGCTGATGTTTTGCCCGAATGCCAACTCTTATCGGCGCTTCCAGACCAACAGCTATGCGCCGCTGGCGGCCACCTGGGGCGTGGATAACCGCACCGTCAGCCTGCGCGTGCCGGGCGGGCCTGCCTATTCCCGGCATATCGAACACCGGATTTGCGGGGCCGACGCCAATCCTTACCTGGCGGCTGCCGCCATCCTGGCGGGTATTCACCGAGGCATTCGCGAACAGCGCGACCCCGGTGCGCCGGTGGAAGGTAACGGATACGCCCAGGCCAAGGAGTTGCTGCCCACTGACTGGCTGACCACCTTGCGTGCGCTGGAGGGTTCAAGCTGGGCGCGGGAGGCGTTTGGCAGTGAGTTTCTCGGCGTCTATTTGGCGGTGAAGCGTGAGGAATATCGTCAGTTCATGGGGGAGGTGGGCGAGCAGGATTGGCGCTGGTATCTGCATCAGGCGTGATCCGCTGGCAGCAGATTTGGATACACCGAAGAGCTGCTTTTCTGTGGGCGCTGGCTTGCCTGCGAAGGCATCAACTCGGTGTACCCGATGTACCGAGGTGCCAGCATCGCAGGCAAGCCAGCTCCCACAGTCGAACGTCGGTGTTTTACAGGCGTCACGGTTTCAACCTTTTTTTCACGTTGCAGTGGTTAAGCTGCGGATCAAGGTCGTTCACCACCGTTCCACCCACATGAGCCCGCGATGTCGCCACAACCTCCATCCTCTATCGAGATCGAATTCACCGAGCGCTGTGACCGCGAGCATGCGCAGGTCTGCGGTGACACGCGTCCGCCCGCGCTGCTCAAGCGTCTGGCGGCCTGGCGCGATGAACGGCTGGTGCGCCAAGCGTTGAAAGTGGCCGGTGAGCCTGGGTTGATCCTCGACCTGGCGTGTGGCTCCGGCCGGTTTTGGCCCGTGTTGGCCGAACACGTCAACCGGGTGATCCTGGCATCCGACAACTCCCAGGACATGCTCGACCATGCGCGCACCCATCACCCGGCGGCGTTGCTCAAACGGGTCAAAACGTTCCAGGGTTCGGCGTTTTCCATTGGCCTGTCGGCCAACGCCGTGGACTGTATTTTCTGTTTGGAACTGTTTCGTCATGTGCCCAGCAGCGACGTACGCATGGCGCTGTTGCGCGAATTTCACCGTGTCAGTCGCGACACAGTGATTGTCGCGGTGAGCTCGCGCACACCGGTGGAGGACGAATTCCGCCAGGCCGGTTTCAAGGTTCTCCATCAGCAGGAGTTCCTGCCGGGCTCCAAGCTGTGGCGTGTCTACGTCTTGCGTAAGAGAGGCTAAGTCCCGCCTGTCGGACTATTCTTCCTCTCTTGTCAGAGTTTTCATGATGGTGTGTGCACTGCGGATGCTCGCAAGTCCCTTTCGCGATATATACTGCGCGCCATTCTTCAAGGGAGAGCCGTGTGGCCATCGATATTCACTGGATCTGCGACAACGATAGCCTCGGCCAGCATTGCGCCGAATGGCAGCAGTTGCCATTCGTCGCCCTCGACACCGAATTCATGCGGGTCGACACCTTTTATCCCATTGCCGGGCTGATCCAGATCGGTGATGGCGTTCGCGCTTACCTGATCGACCCCCTGACCATCGATAACTGGCAACCCTTGGCCGCCTTGCTGGAGAACCCGGCGGTGATCAAGGTGGTGCACGCCTGCAGCGAAGACCTGGAAGTGTTGTTGCGCCTGACCGGCAGCCTGCCGGTGCCGTTGTTCGACACTCAATTGGCAGCGGCTTACCTGAACCTCGGTTTCTCCATGGGCTACTCGCGCCTGGTGCAGGCTGTACTCGACATCGAGCTGCCAAAGGGCGAAACCCGCTCGGACTGGCTGCAGCGGCCGTTGTCCGAGACCCAGGTGAGCTACGCCGCCGAAGACGCGGTGCACCTGGCCGAAGTCTATGTGCGCTTGCGCCCGCAGCTGTCGGATGACAAATATGTCTGGGTACTGGAAGACGGCGCCGAACTGGTGGCCAACCTGCGCCGCGAAGTCGACCCGTATGAGGTGTACCGTGACGCCAAGCTGGCGTGGAAACTCTCGCGTGCCCAGCTCGCCGTATTGCGTGAGCTGTGCGCCTGGCGCGAGCAGCAGGCCCGTGCCCGTGACCTGCCGCGCAACCGCATCATTCGCGAACACTCATTGTGGCCCTTGGCCAAATCCCAGCCGGATAACCTCGCTGCGCTGGGCAAGATCGAAGACATGCACCCGCGCACTGTGCGTCAGGACGGCCAGTTTCTGCTGGACCTGATCAAGCGCGCCGGCAGCGTGTCGATGGACCAGTGGCCGCCCGCCGTGGCTGAGCCGCTGCCGGTGGACGCTGCTGTGCTGATCAAGCAACTGCGCGCCCTCGGCCAGGCCGAGGCCGAGCGCCTGGAGATGGCGCCGGAACTGATGCTGCGCAAGAAAACCCTCGAAGCCCTGGTCAAGAGCGGCTACCCCGATGGGCCTTATACATTGCCAGACTCGCTGCGTGGCTGGCGCCGCGAGTTGATGGGCCAGGCGCTGCTCGACAGCCTGGCCACTGCCGGAGAACAGCCTTGAAACGTATTTGCTCCATTTATCGCAGCTTGAAAAAAGACGGGATGTACCTCTACGTGCTCAAAAGCGATGCGCTGGAGCGTGTGCCGGAACCCTTGATGACTGCCTTCGGCAAAGCCCATCTTGCATTCGAGATGATACTCACGCCCGAGCGCAAGTTGTCGCGCGAGGACATTACCGTGGTCCTGGAAAACCTCGACAAGCAGGGCTACCACCTGCAAATGCCACCGGCCGAGGACGAGTACATCGAGCACTTGCCCGAAGAGCTGCTGCGCCGCAACGACCCGATGTAATCGGTCAGTGCCCTGTCCAGGGCACATTCTTTTATGGACTCGTATTCGTTTGGCGGTGGCCGTAAGGAAGCGGGCGGCCGTCTGCACTGTTTTTGAAAGGTTTGAACCATGCGTGTTCTGATTGCTGAACAGGATCACCCGCTCTACGCCCAATTGCTGAGCGAAGCGGCCCCGGACCTTGAGGTGCTGACCAGCGGCGACTCGGCCGAACTGTCGCGCCTGGCCGCCGATTGCCCGGTTTGG
This sequence comes from Pseudomonas sp. WS 5532, assembly GCF_012985445.1. Lineage (NCBI taxonomy): Bacteria > Pseudomonadati > Pseudomonadota > Gammaproteobacteria > Pseudomonadales > Pseudomonadaceae > Pseudomonas > Pseudomonas sp. WS 5532. The sequence goes on along the minus strand of NZ_JAAQWK010000023.1, from coordinate 11,748 downwards.
CTGGGCCAGCCGGACCTGCTCGCCACCTTGCTGCGCCAGGGCCATAAGCCGCAATGGCTGCAATCGACCTGGGCGGGTATCACGCCGCTGCTGGCCGATGGCTTGCCGCGCGACTATCGCCTGACCCGCGCGGTCGGCATCTTTGGCCAGGTCATGGCCGAGTTCGTGCTCACCTATATGCTCGGCCATGAGCGCGAAGTGCTGGCGCGACTGGTCAGCCAGGTCGAGCGCAAGTGGGACAACCGCATGGGCCAAAGCCTGGCGGGACGCAAGGTGCTGGTGGTTGGCACCGGCGATATCGGCCAGAGCGTTGCTGATTTTTTGCTGCCGTTTGGCGTCAAGCTCTACGGGATTGCCAGCAGCGCGCGAGAACAGGCACCGTTTATCGAAGTGGCCGGGTTGGACCAACTGAGCCGGCTGGTGGGCGAGGTGGACTACGTGATCAACCTGCTGCCGAACACGCCTGATACCCATGATTTGTACAACGCGGCGCTGTTCAAGCAATTCAAGCCGACGGGGTTGTTTATCAACGTCGGGCGCGGCGTGGCGGTGGTCGATGCCGATTTGGTCGAGGCGCTTAAAGAGGGGCACTTGGCCGGTGCGGTGATCGACGTGTGCCGTCAGGAGCCTTTGCCGCAACGCCATCCGTTCTGGACCGCCTGGGGCTTGCTGTTGACCGGGCACAGTTCCGCGCCTACGTCGCCGGGGATGATGGTGGAATTGTTTGTGCAGAACCTGCGGGCTTATCAGGCCAAGGATGCACTGCGCGGGGAAGTCAGCTTCGAACGCGGCTATTAAACGTGTGAGCTGGGCTTATGTGGGAGCTGGCTTGCCTGCGATAGCATCACCTCGGTCTACCTGATTCACCGAGGTGCCTTCATCGCAGGCAAGCCAGCTCCCATACAAACCAGCTCCCACACAAGCCCGCACATATTGGATCTATGCAAGGCTTACAGGCTGAAATCACCCTCGGACACCAGTTCGCTCAGCGGCCGACGCGGGCTTGGCGCTTCACGACCTTGCAGGTACTCCGGCAAGCTCGACTTGTCCCCCAGCTTGCCCACGGCCACAGCCGCGTGCAGGGCATAACCTTCTGGAATCTTCAGCTCTTTGCGGGTCAGCTCCTGATCGAAACCGGCCATGCCGTGGGTGTGCCAGCCGCTGAGGCTGGCTTGCAGCGCCAGGTGGCCCCACGCCGAACCGGTGTCGAAGGTGTGCCACAGCGCCGGGGTTTCTTCGCTGGCGCCGGGGGCGGTAAAGTCGGTTTTTGAAGCGATGATCACCAGGGCCGACGCGTGTTGCGCCCAACCACGGTTGAATTCATTGAGCAACCCCAGGAAACGCTCCCAGTTCGGCGTGTCGCGGCGCGCGTAGAGAAAGCGCCATGGCTGCGAGTTGTAGGCCGACGGCGCCCAGCGTGCGGCTTCGAAGAAGCTCAGCAGCGTCTCCTGCGGGATGCTTTCGCCGGTAAAGGCGCGGGGCGACCAGCGTTCGGTGAACTGGGTGTGGATCGGGTAATCGGCAACGCGTGTCATGGGCAGTTCCTGATCGTCAATTCGGCCTTCAAAGCTACTGCGCGCCCACTAGACTGACAAGTGTTGTTACACCGCCAGTCGTAAGCGCTTGGCCCCAGGCGCCTTGGGCACTAGACTGGCGGCCTTTTCACCTTCCGATACTGATGTAGAGCCATGGCCGCCAAAGTCGAACCTTTCTGGATACGCAAAACCCTTGAACACCTCGACCAGGAGGAGTGGGAGTCGTTGTGCGACGGCTGTGGCCTGTGCTGCCTGCAAAAGCTTGAGGATGAAGAAGACAACAGCGTCTATTACACGCGCATCGCCTGCAAATTGCTCGACCTGAAAACCTGTCAGTGCAGCGACTACACCAACCGCCGCGCCTCGGTGCCCGATTGCATCCAGCTCACGCCGGGCCAGGCCGACCAGTTCAAATGGCTGCCGCCGACCTGCGGCTACCGCCTGGTCAGCGAACGCAAGGACTTGCCGCTGTGGCATCACCTGGTGTGTGGCGACCGCGATGCTGTGCACCATGAACGCATTTCCCAGTCCGGGCGCATGCTCGCCGAAGGCAGCGTGCCCGAAGATGACTGGGAGGATTACCTGATCTTCCGCGCAGGCTGAAAAAGGAGTGTGTATGAGGGTGGCAACCCGGCTGGCGGCATCCTTGGTGCTGCTGGCACTGAGCCTGCCTGCGTGGTGCGCGAAGAAAGTCGACCTCGATTATCACGTCAAGCTGCTGCCCCAGAGTGATCAGGCCGAGGTCCGCGTGAGCCTGTCCCAGGGCTCGGCTGTGCGCAGCCTGAACTTCGACCTGGGCCGTGACGGCGACTACAGTGACTTCAAGGCCGACGGCCAATGGCAGGTCACCGGCAGCCGTGGCCTGTGGCAACCCAGCGCCGACAAAGCCAGCCTGACTTACCGCGTGCGCCTCGCCCATGCGCGCAAGGCGGGCGTGTATGAGGCGCGGATGACGCCGAGCTGGGCGCTGTTTCGCGGCGAAGACCTGGTGCCGGTTGCGCGGCTGGACCAGCAGGACGGTACCGAGTTGGTGTCGCGCCTGATGTTTGAATTGCCGGCCGGCTGGAAGAGCGTCGAAACCGCCTGGCCGCGTATCGGCAAGCACAAATTCCGTATCGACAATGTGTCCCGCCTGTTCGACCGGCCTACCGGCTGGATGCTCGCTGGCAGCCTCGGCAGTCGTCGCGTGCGCCTGGGTGAAACCGACGTCACCGTGGCCTCGCCCAAGGGGCAGGCCATGCGCCGGATGGACGTGCTGACGCTGCTGACGTTCGTCTGGCCGCAAGTCGAAGCCGCACTGCCACGCCATCCTGCCAAGCTGTTGATCGTCGGCGCCAGCGACCCGATGCGCCGTGGCGCTTTCTCATCGCGCGATTCGATTTACCTTAACAGCCGCACGCCGCTGATCAGCGAAAACGGCAGCAGCCCGTTGCTGCGCGAAGTGGTGCAAGCCATTGGCCGTTTTAACGACCACGATACCAGTGACTGGATCAGCGAAGGGTTGGGCGAGTATTACGCCATTGAACTGCTGCGGCGTGCCGGCGGCATTACCGATGAGCGGTATGCGGCGATACAGACGCGGTTGGCCAAGGAAGGCAAGGGCGTGATCAGCCTGCGCGGCAATCAAGTCAACGCTGCGACCGTGGCGCGGGCGGTGCTGGTGTTGCAGGAGCTGGACCGCGAGATCCGCGTAAAGACCCACAACAAACGTTCGCTGGATGATCTGGCGCAGGCGGTGATGCGGGCGAACAGTGTTAATACGGCGCAGTTTGTGCAGTTGGCTGAAAGTGTGATCGGCGAGTCGTCGGTGGTGCTGGACAACAAATTATTGCGTTGACCCAAAACAACTGTGGGAGCTGGCTCCCACAGTTGATTGGGGTTGGCCGGGCTATTTAGTGGCTTTCTCTGCCGCCACTTCAGCCTTGGTCTTCAAGTTCTTCAACTCTTCGCCCGCGCGTTCGATCTTGGTGCGCACACTGTTCATTTCCTGGCGGCCTTGCTCCAGCTTGTCCTTGAGCGAGCTGTGCCCGGTCACGCCGCGCACCAGCGCCACGCCACCAATCGCCACCTGGATCAGCCCGAAGATGCCGCCACGGCGCAGGCCTTTGCCGACCATCATCACACCGCCGGCCACCGAAAGAATGCGTTCCGACCCGTGTACGTTTTGCTCGCTTTTGGGGGCTGGCTGCAGGTGTTCGATGATAGGTCGCAGGGTTTTGCTGTCGCTCATGGTTTGTCTCCAACAAAGGCAAGTGTAAGTAGCTGACTGTTTGCAGGCGCCGGATGTTCCCGAAATATCAGTACTTGGGGCCTGAGCGGGTGTTGTTGCCCTTGGCCAGACGGTCGTACAGCACCACATTGACGGTGGCTGCAAGGTTCATGCAGCCGGTGGTCGGGATGTACACCACGTCTTCACACCAGTCGCGGATCTCTTTGTCCAGCGAGCCGTCTTCGGGGCCGAAGATGTACAGCGCGCGGTCCGGGTGCGTGTATTCGGGCAGCGGGCGGGCGCCTTCCACCAGCTCCACGGCGACCGGGATACAGCCCAGCGGCAGGATCTTTTTCAAGTCATCGATGCCGATCAACGGAATGTCGTGGTGGACCTTCTTGGTGTCGGTGATGAAGTCCCGGGCGCGCTCGTAACGCACGCCGGTGTAAAACACCGAGGCCACGCCGTAGCAGCCGGCGGCGCGCATCACCGAGCCGACGTTTTCGGGGGATTTGGGGTTATACAGACCGATGCAGCTGTAGCGTTTATTGCCCACGGGGAAGGGTGCCTTGGAGGAAAACCGCGATTATACGGCCTTGGAGGCATGTGTTGCTTGGGCGATCGCTATCGCGGGCAAGCCCGGCTCCCACACTTGGAATGCATTCCCCTGTGGGAGCTGGCTTGCCTGCGATGAGGCCCGCACAGACAAAGAAGGGCTTCAGTCGTCCTTTTTCATCAACCCCGCCAACGCCGCAAACGGGTTGTGCGTCGCCTTGGCAATCGTCGGGCTGCTGGTGGAGCCTTCGCCGAAATACTGCTGGTCGGTGTAGCGCGAGTGTTCGTTGTCGTGGCAGTACAGGCACAGCAACTCCCAGTTGGAACCGTCCTGGGGGTTGTCATCATGATTGTGGTTGCGATGGTGTACGGTCAGTTCGCTCAAGCGTTTGCCGGCAAACTCACGGGCACAGCGGCCGCACACGTGCGGGTACATCTTCAAGGCTTTGTCGCGGTAGCCCATTTCCCGGTCGCGCTGGGCATCGGCGAGGATGCGGTCCAGCTTGGCGGTGTGGGAGGGCGGGTTGGTCGAGCTCATCATGGCTCCTGGCTATTTGGGGGTTCACGGATAGGGTTGATTCTAGCCGCTCGCGAGGCAAATGACCGCTGGCTTTTTCAGCCGCGGTACAGCTGCGCTTGAGCGAACGTTTGTAGTATCGGCATATTCACTTCACAAGGATCTGAAACCTATGCGTGTGTACACATGGATCGCAGCCCTGCTGCTCAGCGTGCTGGCCGCTCAAGCCCAGGCGTTCTCCTTACCCAAGCCCGGCCAGGTGATCGAGGTGGCCCTTGAGCAACTGCACCCGACCCAGGCCGTGGTGGGCTTTGACCAGATCTACTACAGCCTGGGGCTGTTCGCCGACAAACCGGCCAAGGTGTTCGACGAATACTGCGAAACCAACGGCCAGGGCGCCGCCGACAACGTGCCGAAGAAAGCCGACCTGCACCAACCCGATAGTTTCACCTGCAAAGACCCGGTGGGCACCCACCCCGACGACATGAAAACCGTGGTGGTCGGCCCCGGTGGCCAGTTGTACCTGACCGACGGTCACCACAGTTTCACTACCTTGTGGGAAGTGCCCGGCGGCGGCCCGCAACTGAAAATGTGGGTCAAGGTAACCGATGACTTCAGCAACAGTGCCGACATGAACACCTTCTGGCAGCGCATGGAAGCGGCCCGCAAGGTCTGGCTCAAGGACAATCAAGGCCAGACCCTGCCGCCGCAACAGCTGCCTGCGCACCTGGGCTTCAAGAACCTGCAGGACGACACGTTTCGCAGCCTGGTGTATTTCACCCGTAAGGCCGCCTACGGCAAGCCGGACGATGGCGCGATTGCGCCGGAATTCCTGGAGTTCTACTGGGGCAACTGGCTGCGTACGCAGATTGATTTGAAGGCGTACAACTTGAACAAAAAGGGCGGCTATAAGGACGCGATTGAGGCGGTTGCCAAGCGCATGGTCAGCCTGGCGCCGGGTTCGCAGGTGGGGAGCAGCGGTTTTACTGCCAGGCAACTGGGCGGTATGACCCAACTGGACCAGGGCGAGCTGGACAAGACCTTTGAGAAAAAAGTGCCGTATGTGATCGACTATCGAAAATCCCGGGGCTGACACGGGACCAAAATGTGGGAGCTGGCTTGCCTGCGATGCTGGCACCTCGGTGATTCAGGTAGACCGCGGTGATGCTATCGCAGGCAAGCCAGCTCCCACACAAGCCAGCTCCCACACCAGCGGGCTCCTACAGGTTTTTTTTTGTGTCAGCGGGCCTCAGCCCTTGAGCTTCTCGGCAATCCAGATGGTATGCCGGGTGCCCTTGTTGCCATGGGCGAACACCTGCACTTCCTCGGCCTTGAACCCGGCCTTGCGCAGTTTGTCGCTGAACAGCTTGTCGGCGCTGGCTGACCACACCGCCAGCACGCCTTTAGGCCGCAGCGCTTTGGCACACGCGGCCAGGCCACCGGCCGAATACAGCCAACTGTTGGCTTTTTGCGTCAGGCCTTCGGGGCCGTTGTCCACATCCAGCATGATCGCGTCAAAGCCTTGCGGCTCGGCCTGCAGCACCTTGGCCACGTCTTCCATGCGGATCACCGTGCGTGGGTCCAGCAGCGGGCGGCCGGATTTTTCCCCCAGTGGGCCACGGTTCCATTCCACTACGCCAGGCACCAATTCCGCTACCACCACTTCAGCGCCCTTGCCCAAATGCTTGAGTGCCGAGGCCAGGGTAAAGCCCATGCCCAGGCCGCCGATCAGCACCCGCGAACCCGGCCGACCGGCGACTTTACGGCAAGGAATCTCCGCCAGCGCGTCTTCGGAACCATGCATGCGCGTGTTCATCAACTGGCCGCCGTCACCGCCCTGGATCTTGATGACAAAATCCTCGCCGTATTCGAACAGGCACAAGGCACCGCCGTTGTCGGGGATTGGGGTGGTGTCGAGCAGAACGAAACGTTTCATGGAAATCTCATTGGGAAGGGCATTCTTGCGCGGTTGGGAGTAGCCTTACGACATTCCGGTCAGGCCATGGAGCCATCGATGAAGTGCAGCATTCTAACGGTCATTGCGTTGAGCGCGCTCACATTGGGTGCGGCGCAGGCGCAAGAGGCGCAAACCGTGCCCGTGGCGCCTACGCCAACCCCCGGTGCGCCGGGCACGCCGACGCCCACCTTGTACCCGCAAGTCACTCCGCCCGTGGCGCCCAAAACCACCGCGAACGGCTCACCGGCGCTGGTGCCGATTGTGTTGCCAACGCCGCCCAAGGATCAGACGGTGCCTGGCCTGCTGCAAAATGACAGCAAGCCGAAGACGCCCGGCGGTTAAAATTGCTGGGACAGTAATTGCCCGTCGGCCATGCGCAGGCGCTTGGACAAGGCAATCGCAATCGCGCGAATGATCTTGGCCGCTACCCTGGGGGCTTCGTTGAGCATTTTTTCCAGCGCATCTTTGCCCAGGTTCAACAGCACGCAATCACTGGCGGCCACGCAACTGGCGGAGCGCCGCTCGCCGTCAAGCACGGCCATCTCGCCAAAAGCCCGGCCACTGCGCAGGGTGGCGATGGTCAGGCGCTGGCCGGTGTGATTGGTTTTTTGCACGGCCACCTGGCCGCTGTGCAGGATGCACATGAAGGTGCCCGCATCGCCCTCGAGGAAAATCACCTCATCGCGGGCAATGCTGCTGATATTGAAGTAGCCGGCGGCCACGTGAAAATCTTCCGGTAACAGCGGGTCGAACAGGCCGCAATCCATGAGCATGTCGCGGATTTCGTTGTTCATCAGAGTCGGTAGTGGCATAGCTGCAATCTTGGTCCATCAATCAAGTCGGGCGGTCTTGTGTTCAGACAGGACCGCCTTGCTAAGTTCCTTAAACGAGCCCCAGGGCCTTGAAGACAAATCCATATTCGAGCGCTACGTCACGTAATCCCTGGTAACGCCCGCTCATCCCGCCATGGCCGGCACCGAGTTCAGTCTTGAGCAGCAACAGGTTGTGGTCGGTTTTGGTGTCGCGCAATTTGGCCACCCACTTGGCCGCTTCCCAATACTGCACGCGGCTGTCGTTGTAGCCGGCAATCACCAGCATGTGCGGGTAAGCCTGGGCCTGGACGTTTTCATAGGGCGCGTAGGCCTTGATGCGTTCATACACCTCGGGCTCTTGCGGGTTGCCCCACTCGTCGTACTCGGTAATGGTCAGCGGCAGTTCCGGGTCGAGCATGGTGTTGAGCACGTCGACGAACGGCACTTCGGCAATCGCCGCCTGGAACAGCTCCGGGCGTTGATTGAGCACCGCGCCGATCAACAGGCCGCCGGCACTGCCGCCGCTGATAGCCAGCTGCTTGGAGGTGGTCAGCCCTTCGGCGATCAAGTGCTCGGCGCAGGCGATAAAGTCGCTGAACGTGTTCTGTTTGTGTTCCTGCTTGCCATTGCGGTACCAGGCTTCACCCAGCTCACCGCCGCCGCGTACATGCGCGATGGCAAATGCCACGCCACGCTCCAGCAAACTCAGGCGCGCATGGGAAAACCAAGGGTCGAGGCTTGAGCCGTAGGCGCCGTAGCCATAGAGGTACAGCGGCGTGGGTTGGCCAAGCTGATCACGCTTGACCACCAGGCTGATCGGCACCTGAGTGCCATCTGCAGAAGTCGCCCACAGCCGTTGGCTGACATAATCGTCGGCGTTGAACACACCGAGTACCGGGGTTTCCTTGAGCACCACCTGCGCGCCGCTGGCCAGTTCAAGCTGGCGCACCTGGGCCGGACGGTTCAGGGCTTCATAACGCAGGCGGATCTTGTCGCTGGCAAATTCCAGGCTGTTCTGCACGTAAAGGCTGTAGGCGGCGTCAGGCAATTCCACGCGGTAGGCGCTCGAACCCTGCGGGTGCACTTCGATCACCGGCAGGCCGCCGATACGCAGACTCAAGGTCATGGCGCTGGCATTGAGGGTCACGCCGTCGAGCATCACGTCATCGCTGTGGGGGACCAGGTTCTGCCATTGATCCTCGCTTGGCACACTGCCAGTGTCGGCGGCGATGAACAGCGCATAGTTGATGCCGTCACGGTTGCTGCGGATAAACCAGGTCCATTGGTCATCCAGCATGCCGTGGTCGACATCGTATTCATGGTCTTCGACCCGTGGCGCCAGGCAGGTGAAAGCCTGCTGTGGCTGGTCGGCGTCCAGCGCCCAGATTTCGCTGGTGGTCTTGCTGCCCAGGGCCAGCAGCAATTGGCGCTCGGAGCTGGAGCGGTAGCAATGCAGGAAGAACCGCCCGTCGGGCTCGTGGAACACTTCCTGCGCTGCCGTGCCATCCAGGCGGTAGCGGTAAAGCTTGTGCGGGCGATGGGTGTCGTCCAGTTCGCCGAAGAACAGCGTCAGGCTGTCGTTGGCCCAGGTCATGCTGCCGTCGCAGTCTTCAAACTCCAGTTCGCTGACCTTGCCGGTGGCCAATTCCTTCACGTACAGGGTGTAAATCTCTTCACCGCTGGTGTCGAGGCTGTAAGCCAGGCGCAGGTGGTCGGGGCTGATGCTGAACGCGCCCAGGGAGAAAAAGCCGCCGTTTGCCAGCACATTCGGGTCCAGCAGCAATTCTTCGCTGCTTTCGTCCACCGTGTTGCTGTCATCCGCCGGGCGACGGCAGCGGTAGTGGCGGGCGTATTCATCACCGGCGGTGGTGCGTGTGTAATACAGGTACGGGCCCCACGGCGAAGGCAACGACAGGTCGGTTTCCAGGATGCGGCCCTTGATTTCTTCGAACAGGCTTTGACGCAGGGCTTGCTGGCCGGCGAGCTGGTCTTCCTGCCAGGCGTTTTCGGCTTTGAGGTAATCGAGGACTTCAGGTGTGTCACGTTCCTGCAGCCAGGCATACGGGTCCGGGCCTTGGGCCTTGCGGGCGATCGGGGCAGTCGATATAGGCATGGATCACTCTCTGTCTGGCGGATGGTGGCAGGCATTGCAGCCGAGACACGCAAAAGCCGTTATCATAGCCGCCTCTTTGCCAGCCTTGCCATGGACACCATGACCGAGAACGACTATCTGACCGCTTGGGGCCTTTACGCCTTCGCCGCTTTGGGCTGCCTGTTGGTGTGGTGGCGCATGACCCGCTGGATCTGGCGCTGGCTGCGTGAGCCGCTGCAATTGTTGATGGCGGTGTTGCTGTTCAGCCCGACCATCGTCGACCCGGTCAAGACCCAGTTTGCGCCAGCCGTGGCCATTACCGCCCTGGACCTGGTGCTGCACGTGGGCAATAACGCCTGGCGGGCCATCTCCGACCTGTTCATGTACACGATGATTGCGTTTGGCGTGTATATCGTGTTCGTGTTGATCCGCTGGCCCATCGAGCGTGCCGCCAACGCCCGCCGTGAGCGCAAGGCCGCCGCCGACGCCGCACTGGCCGCCGAGCCGGTAGACGAAGACGACGAACCTTTCCGTCGCCCGCCGCCTGCCGGCAATCTGCGGGTTGAGCCGCGTCTTTAACGTTGTAAGCCCTGCAGCGAGAGCCCTGGCATGTGTGAATTATTGGGCATGAGTGCCAACGTCCCCACCGATATCGTGTTCAGCTTTACCGGGCTGATGCAGCGGGGCGGGCGTACCGGCCCCCACCGCGACGGTTGGGGTATCGCGTTTTACGAAGGCCGTGGCCTGCGGCTGTTCCAGGACCCGGCCGCGAGCAGCGAGTCGGAAGTCGCCCTGCTGGTGCAGCGTTATCCAATCAAAAGTGAAGTGGTGATTGGCCATATCCGCCAGGCCAATGTGGGCAAGGTGAGCCTGGCCAACACTCACCCGTTCGTGCGTGAACTGTGGGGCCGTAACTGGTGCTTTGCGCATAACGGCCAATTGGCCGACTTCAACCCGCGCGCCACGTTCTACCGGCCGGTGGGCGACACCGACAGCGAAGCGGCGTTCTGCGACCTGCTCAATCGCGTTCGCGAAGCCTTTCCGGAGCCGGTGGAGATCGAGCAGGTGCTGCCGGACCTGATCGCCGCCTGCGCCGAATACCGCAGCAAAGGCGTGTTCAACTGCCTGCTCAGCGACGGCGACTGGCTGTTTTGCTACTGCTCGACCAAACTGGCGCAGATTACCCGGCGCGCACCGTTTGGCCCGGCGCGTTTGAAAGATGTCGACGTGATCGTCGATTTTCAGGCCGAAACCACGCCTGATGACGTAGTCACGGTGATCGCCACCGAGCCCTTGACCGACAATGAAAACTGGACCCGCTACGAACCGGGCCAATGGAGCCTGTGGCGACGCGGTGAATGCGTCAGCCAAGGCGTTACCGAGTAAGGATATCGACCATGTTGCTCAGTTATCTGCGGTTGGTGCTGTTTGCCATTGGCTTGTTGGTCGGCGTGCAAGTGCCGGGGTTTATCAACGACTACGCCAAGCGCGTTGAAGCCCATTTGATCGAAGCCCAGACCGGCCTGCGCGGCTTTGATGCCACGGCGCAGCAGTTCTTCAATGGGGACTTGCAGGCGTTGGTGGCCCATTACCGCGCCAGTGATGACCCGGTGTTTCGCAGCGATGCCAACAGCCTGGGCACTTTGCTCGATCGTCAGGTGGCGTTGGACAAGCAGTTCCAGGCCATGCAAGGCCCGTGGTACATCCGCGCGCTGCAAGTGGCGGTGGCTGCCGACCCGGATATCCGCCTGGAAACCTGGAATGGCTACAGCTACCAGATTTTGCTGACGCCTGAGGCGATGGGCTGGGGTTTGGGCGGGGCGATGCTGTTGTCGTTCGGCATCGAATGCCTGTTCCGCCTGATCGACTGGGTGGTGTTGGGCGGCAAGCGCCTGCGCCAGAGCCGGCCGATCGAAGAGCGCGACCTTAAAGGCCTCTAAAGATGATCGTTCCCACGCTCTGCGTCACTAGTGTCCGGTAAAAACCAAAGGGGGAGCTTGCTCCCCCTTGTTGTTCGCGACTGTCAGTCATAATCGGATTTTTCAGACTCGATTTTGACCCATGTTTACCA
>NZ_JAAQWK010000022.1:0-126055 GCF_012985445.1 Pseudomonas sp. WS 5532 | reverse complement strand
CCCTAAACTTGGCTCAGCAATCGTTGGTTACATCTTTGATTTCTCGCGGAGTAACTTGTGATGCTGATAATCTTGTTGACTATCAGTCTGACTCCACAAGCACCCACACGAATTGCTTGATTCAGTTATTAAAGAGCGGTTGGTTAAGATCTTTCGTCTCAACCGAGGCGCGCATTCTACAGCAGCCTCATTTGCTGTCAAGCGATTTCTTTATCAAAATCAACTACTTGAACCAGAACCGGCTTCAAGCTGCTCGTCAGCGGGAGGCGAATAGTACAGTATTCAATTATGTGGTCAACCCCCTTCCTGAAATTCTTTTCGATTAATCCACAGTGCCACGGTTGCAGCTATATAGAGTGTTCGATCGCCTGACAGCGCGGCTCATGGCAAACGCGCGACCTCGCCCAGGCGTTACGGTTAGCAATCGGCGGCGAGGAAAAGCCGGCGAATCAGCAGACCTGACATTTGCGTAGGCGCGCAATGCCCCTTCAGCCCCTGACTATCAAACCGGCTCTCACCCACTTTTACACAGGTCCGAAAGAAAGCCCTTGAAATTCAAGGCCTTTTTTTTCGCCTGCAGAAAAGTGAGTATAGGCAGGCGAACGCAGACAACGAGGAAACGGAACCATGGAATTGACGCTGGAAGCTGTTGCGCTTTTTGCTCTCAAGCTGGTGCATGAGACGGACGGCGCGAGCCCGTTGCTGCGCGATGACCTGGTGATGGATGGGTATGAGCGCGAAGTGTTTGGGTTGTTGGTGCGCCAGGGGGATTTGGCGACGATTCAACGCAAGCTCAATGAGTGCATTGCCCAGGCCTTGAATGCACTAGGCGGCGCCGACACGGTGCTGGGCCGTGAACTGCTCAAACTGTTTACAGATGTGCAACAGGCCAGCAGCCTTGATGAGCTAAGTACCCCGCTGATTACCCTCAAAGACTATCTGAAAGATATCCAGTGAGTCGGTGATCAACATACCGGCCAGGTACACCATCAATACGGCTACGCCAGCGTCCAGGCATCGCCAGACCACGGGCGTGCGAAACAGCTAGGTCAATCGCTGGCATCCCAGCGCCAACCAGATTAACGGCGCCGGCAGGACTCGCTGAGCAACAGCTTTTCAAGACCAGAAGTTTCAACGCCCCTTCTGATCCCCTCGGCTAATAATCCAACCGACCGAAAAGCTCTTCGAAAGGGATCATGACGTGCTCGCGATAAGCTTCACGCTCCCGGAGTCTTTGATACCACGCCTCAACGTGAGGAATGAGTGGGCGGGAAATAGCTAAAGAGAAGTAACGGTACAGATGTGTGCCAACAGTAATGTCTGCCAACGACAAACGTTCCCCACCCAGAAAGGGCTGCTCGCTCAAGACCTGGTCAAGTAACTCAAAATATTGATCGCAGAGGCTGATGCTTTTTTCGATAGCTTGCGGATCCCGCAACGCCTCAGGGGTTCGGTAAAAGCCCCAAAACACACCATTTAAAAACGTCGGCTGCAAGCTGGTTTGAGACCAATCCATCCAACGGTCAACTTGAGAGCGCTGAGCTGGGTCCTCACTCCAGAAACCAGATGCCCCATGACGCGCGGCAAGGTATCTGAGAATACTGTGCGACTCCCACACCACTGTCCCGTCGTCATCTTTTATGACAGGCACGCGCCCATGGGGGTTCATGCGCAGAAACGCTGGCGAATCCTTGAGGCCGTATTGGCCGCCCGCGGGAATATGGCGGTGGGCCAGACCTAACTCACCTATAAGCCACATGACCTTCTGAACATTGAATGACGAACGTCGCCCCCACACTTCAAGCATGCAACCTCCTGTTAACCACCCCTAACTACAACGTTGCAACCACCCTCTTACCGCCGCCCTTCAACCGCCATCCGCACAGCCAAGCCCATCAGCACCGAACCCATCACCCAACGCTGAACCGCCTGCCAGCCTGGACGGGTGACGAAGAACACGGCGATGGAACCCGCCATCATTGCAATCACCGCATTGACGCTCACGCTGATGGCAATCTGCGTAAAACCCAGGATCAGTGATTGCATCAGCACACTGCCATGCCCATTCGGGTCAATAAACTGCGGCAACAACGACAAATACATCACCGCCACTTTGGGGTTCAGCAGGTTGGTCACCAAGCCCATCATGAACAACTTGCGTGGGCTGTCCTGGGGCAAGTCCCGCACTTGAAACGGCGACCGGCCACCCGGCTTCACCGCCTGCCAGGCCAGGTACACCAGGTACAACGCGCCACCGAGCCGCAGCGCGTCGTAGGCAAAAGGCACGGCCATCACCAATGCGGTAATCCCCAGCGCCGCGCAGAACATATAAACGAGGAAACCCAAGGCAACGCCACCGAGGGAAATCAACCCGGCCGTGCGCCCCTGGCAGATCGAGCGGGAAATGAGGTAAATCATATTCGGCCCGGGCGTCAGCACCATGCCGAGGGAGATCAGACCATAAGCAAGCCAGCTGGACAGTTCGGGCATGGTGTCGCTCCTGCAGTATTGTGCTGGGTGCCATGGTAGGGCGTTGAAAAGCAGGGCGTTAGATACAGATCCGCGAGCAAAACGTCATACACCGCTCACGGTAAGGCACATGATCGACTTCGCCTCGCTGCCGTACACAAACATCGCGCACGTTTGATCTGGATTCTGCAGGCAAAAAAATACCCTGGCGTCCCAAGGTCTTTTTTACTGCTAACGCTGCTTCAACAGATGTACACCGACCGATGTGGGAGCTGGCTTGCCTGCGATGACCATAGGTATCTACACAACCGGTTAAAACGAAGTCTGTGGTAGGTGGGCTGTTGTGGCGAGCAGGCTTGTCCTGCGTTGGGCTGCGAAGCGGCCCCAGTAAAGGCACTGCAATTTTCCTGAAAGTACTCAGTGTCAGGGTTTGGGGCCGCTTCGCGGCCCAACGCAGGACAAGCCTGCTCGCCACAGGAGAAAGTGGCGGCCTTCAAAAGTTGTGTAGATACCTATGCTGCGATGACGCCAGCCGCCACACCCTCAAACCACCCACTTACACCGAAACAGCGTCCCCCTCCTCCATCACCCCATTGGGCAACATCCCATTCGCCAAATCATCCACCACAGCCTTCGCCATCTCCCCCAAATAATGCGCCGCCCAGGCATAACGGTCCGCGCCTTTGTCCATGGCCGCATCCAATGCGAGCATTTTGGAACAGTGCAGCAACTCGGAAGCATGCTCCAGGGCGTCACGAATGGGCACGCCAGCATTGACGCGGAATAGACGGTGCAGGTTGGGCTGTTTGCCGCAGGTGGAGAAGGTGATGATGCCGAGGGTTTTGTTGAGAGGTGGATTGATCATTGGGCACCTCCGGGCTGGGCGGTGGTGTGGGTTGCAGTATTACGAGGATATGGCCTGTCAGAAATGCTCATGGATTTAGCTCCTAATGTCGAGAAGCTGCCACATTCGTTATCAGGCGAAAGGGTGGCAGCTGTGCGCAGGCTGATAAACCGGGACAATAGGAACCCGGCAGGCCCGAAGGCCTCCCGCGCACAGCCGCCATAACACGGATGTGCGGACGCAAAAAAAGCGCCGGCATGGTGCTGGAGACGCTTGAGCGCCTATTGTTCCACGGGTTATCAGGCCCGGTCACTGAATTTGCAGTGACAGTGCGGAAAGTAGCGCAGAAAGCGGCATGGCTAATAGGCGTTATCTGTGGCGAAAAATTTCGGTGGGAGCGTTCGAGCAAATATTCCCGCTCATTCGAACCTACAACATCACCCCATATGGCCCAAGCACCTTACTCGTCTGCACCAACCCCTGGCGCATCAACATCTCAAGATAACTCCCAGCCTCCATCGGCGGTCGCTTCAACGTCCGCCTTTGCTTCTGCGCCGCCCCCAACACCGCCGCCTGATCCAAATCCCACAGATCCGAAATAAAGTCATCCGGATGCATAGGCTCATTGTCATAGGCAGCCAGGATATGCGCCGGGAAATCTTTCAAATTGAAGGTCACGATAACTTCAGCCTTGCTTCGAATCGCCGCCGCCAGCACATGACGGTCATCAGGATCAGGCAAATCCAAACTCGAACACAGATCCTCGTACCCCGTCACCAATGCATCGGGTATCGCCTTATCCATCAGCGCCGACGTGCAATTGACTTGCTCAGCCGTAAGATCCGGTCGGTTTTTGAGAACGTTGCGCTTCCACTCCTCATGGATCTGGCTCGTCCATCGAGCTCGATACAGTCCCGACAAACCAAGCCACATCAGCAAATCCCGGAGTGCCGCCGGGTAGAGAACACACGCATCGTATACCGCAGTAAACGGCGAACACCTCATCCGTCATACCCCATTCCCAACGCCTGAGCTTGTTGCGCCAGCGCTTCCATTGCCTCTTGGCTTTCTTCATCACGGCGCTGCTTGAACGCCATCAGATCCGAAAACCGGATTCGCCGATGCCGGCCCGTTTTTGTAAAAGGAATGGCGCCCTCCTCCAGCATCTTGACCAGGTGCGGGCGCGAAACGTTGAGCAGGTCGGCGGCCTCCTGAGAGGTCAATTCGGCATGCACCGGCACGACCTTGACGGCGTTACCGATAGCCAATTCGCCCAGGATGTCGACCAACAGGCGCAGGGCTGAGGTCGGGAGTACAAGTGTGTGGGGTTTGTCTTCTTTGTCGAAGATGTCGATGCGCTGGGTTTCAAATTTGGTCGAAAGCAAAGATGCCAGTTCTCGCTGGCCTTGCACGGCGGCTTCGACTTCCTTTTCCAGCGGCAGGATCGTTTTGGGGAGTTGATTGGTGATCATGATGCAGCTCCGGTGTTACGCAATTCGGTTGAATCAAAGCTAAACGAAACAAACGAAAATCGCAATAATCGAAACAGTCCTGGCTAACCAAACGCTAGTCTCCTTTTCCCACACCAACCATCGAACGAAGCCGACATAAGCCTCCGCTCCCACCTCATAGGCTCACTCCCACACAAGGAAGTGAGCCAGTCATGTCAGAACGCTCGTACCCCATTACCGAAGAAGAACAACTCAAACGGCGGATCCTGACGCCGCAGCCGAAGCGCGCGCCTTATTCACCGCCGATTGATTTATTTGAGCCGCCTCCCACCCCAGCGCCAACACCCGCCAAACCGCCAGGCTGCGTCTTCACAAAACCCTGCCAACTGCCCAACGGCATCATTCGCTACAACGACCCCACCGGTTACGTACCGCTGGAGTTGATCAAGGACTACGGCCATTTCAGCCTGTTGGGTGGCCACGAGGTAGACAGCCGTGGCGCGGTTGCCTTGCGCAAGATCAGCGGCAGTGCCCTGCCTGTCGGCTTGGGGCAATTGGCGTTGCGATCGGCGGCAGTGGAGTCGGCAGCGACTGCTGTTGGCACTGTCGCCGGTGGGCTGTTGAGTGGGTTGGTCGCGTTGTTATGGCCATCTGAGTTGGGCGATAGCGCGCTCTACAGCGAGGAGCAATTACGCTCGCTGCAACGGGCACGGTCGCAGATGCGTTTGCATGTCGAGCAGCGTGAGGACGGCACACTCAAGGGATATGGGTTTTACACGGGCAACAACCCCGATTGGCAGATGATCGATGTGGTGCAGTTCCAAAGCCGTGGCGATCAGTTTGTGGCGGATTTGGGTGAGGGCGTGGAGCTGATCTGGACGCCAGCGGTTGATCCGCGCGACACGCTGGGGATTCCCGCCTTGGAGGCTGCGCCGCAAGCGCCGGTGATCTGGATTTATCCGCCGACGGAGAAGGCGGCGCAGATTCTGGTGAACCCGATTTACCCACCGCAGTATCGGGATTTTATTCTGGTGTTCCCGGTGGAGTCGGGGGTTCGGCCGCTGTATGTAGTGGTGAGTGTTCGGGCTGGGGATCACAAATACCACAAGGCGCCTAAAGAGGAGCAAATAAGCGGCTTTCTAAACCTGATAAAAACAAAGCCTAAAACTCCAAAACAGGGAGGTGGCGGGTTAAGAGAGCGCTGGATTGATGAAAAAGGACGAACGATTTATGAATGGGACTCACAACACGGCGAGCTGGAAGCCTATCTGGCAAGTGACGGAAGCCACCTCGGGGCTTTCAGTCATATAACCGGCGAACAGCTAAAGCCGGCAAAGAAAAAGCGAAACATCAAAAAATACTTGTGAGGCCGCATGGGACTTAAAGTGAGATTGGAATGGTTCGACAAAACCACGGAATACGCGTGTGGCACGGAAGACTCAAAGGACTTGGGCGAGGACTACTCCGTCGTTACAAAGCTTGGGCTCTCGAAGGGAGAGGCCGTGAATAACGGTATGTTTGAACTACGCCGGGATTGGCTAACGCATGTGCAACCATTCTTCGTTCATGAAATCGTTCTTTCGAAAAGCGACTATTTCATTGCTCTCGATTACGAAGCTGCACAAATGTGAGCTCACTCGGAAAAACTAGATCCCATGCGCAGTGGTTCGCTGATAAACAAGAAACTCCGCCCGTCTCTGAATACCTGAGGGTACTCACGGTCGAGATGGACGTGCAGCAGTTCTATCTTTGGGGCTGCTTCGCAGCCCAACGCAGGGCAAGCCTGCTCGCCACAACGAGGCCGTTGGCTCGTAACAGGTGGGGATCATTAATCGGTTATGTTACGCGGCACTTTCTGGTCAAAAACCAACTGCGCGCACAAGCCGCCCTGCTCCAAATTTCGCAGGCTCAACGTACTGCCAATCTTCCCCACAATCATCTCCACAATCGCCAACCCCAACCCGGCGCCATTGGCGTTATCCCGGCTGTAAAACCGCTCAAACAAGCGCCCCATCTGCGCCTCATCAATCCCCGGCCCTTGGTCCTCCACGCGCAAACCATTAACGCCGATCACCACCCGTACCTCGCCACCCACCGGCGAAAAGTTAAGCGCATTGGTCACCAAGTTTTGCAGCGCAATCGCCAAGGCCACCGGCTCGGTTTGCACCCAACATTCTTCATCGCCTTCCAGCACCAGCTCCACGCCTTTCTCCATGGCCAGGGGCGTCAGCTCGGCGAGTTCTTCACGCACCAGTTCCGTCAGTTGCACGGGCTTGCGCACGGGGTTGCTCAGTTGTGGCTCGATGCGGGCCATGGTCAGCAGTTGACTGCCAATGCGTGTGGCGCGGTCGACGCCGTTTACCAGAAAGTCCAGGGCTTCGCGCCGTTGTTCTTCGGTGGCAGCGTTTTGCGCGTTTTGCGCGTGGATGCGCAGGATCGCCAACGGTGTGCGCAACTCGTGGGCGGCGTCGGCGATGAAGCGGCGTTCGCGTTCCAGCAGGTCGTCCATCTGCACCAGCAGCCGGTTGAGCGCGGTTTGCATCGGCTCCAGTTCGCTCGGCAGTGGGTTCACGTGCAGCGGTTGCAAGGCGTTGGTGTTACGCCCGCGCAGCTTGCGGGCCATGGTGCGCAAAGGCGTCAGCCCCCAGCCAATGGCCAACCAGATCAGTACGGTCAGCAGCGGCACGCCTATCACGGTAGGCCAGAGGGTGTGGCGCACGATACGCTCGATCACACTCTGGCGAACGTCGTCACGCTCGCCCACCCAAATCAGCAGGCCTTGTTGCGGGTCGGCGAGGAGGAAGGCGCACCAATCGTTGCCGCTGTCCATCAGGTCATGGGCGCCGAGTGTAGTGGGCGGTGCTGTGAGGACAGGTGCTTCGGCAGAACGCATGAGCAGTTGCCCGTCGCTGCGCCAGACCTGGAAGGTCAGCCGGGTCTCATAAGGATGGGCCACGCCCTCCTCGCCCACGCGGCTCATGGCCTGGTCGAACGCCTCGTACAAGCGGCCCCAGTCTGCGTCGCCAGGTTCGCGCTGGCGCAGTACGCCTTGCAGCAGGCGGGCACTTTGGGCGAGTTGGGCGTCGTAGACTTCTTCGATTTCGTGGTGGCTGTCGCGCAGCACCAGCCAGCTGATCAGGGCGTCGCCGAGCAGGATCAGGACCAGCACCGGAATAATGATGCGTGCGCGTACCGAACTCATGGTTTGAGCGCCAGCACATAGCCCACGCCGCGCACAGTGCGGATCAGCTCTGTGGATAACTTCTTGCGCAGGTTATGGATCAACACCTCCAACGTATTGCTTTCCACCCGGTCCTGCCAGCCATACAGGGCGCGAGACAGCCGCTCGCGGGTCACAACTTTACCGGGGCGCACCATCAGTTGGTGCAGCAGTTGGTATTCCATCGGGGTGACGATGATCTCATCGCCCTGGTAGCGCACTTGCTGGGTGGCCGGGTCGAGGCTGACGCCGGCGTGTTCGAGCATGGGTTGGGCGCGGCCCTGGCTGCGGCGCAACAGCGCGCGCACGCGGGCTTTGAGTTCCTCGACGTCGAAGGGTTTGATCAGGTAGTCGTCGGCGCCGGCATCCAGGCCAGCGATGCGTTCGGCGGTGCCATCGCGGGCGGTGAGGATCAGCACCGGCAGGTCATGCTGCCCGGCGCGCAGTTGCTGCAACAGGTCGAGACCATCGAGGCGCGGCAGGCCGAGGTCGAGCAGCAGCAGATCAAAACTTTCGGTGCGCAGGGCGTGCAAGGCGCTGAGGCCGTCTTGCAGCCAATCCAGGGTGTAGCCTTCGGCGCCCAATGCCACGCGAATGCCTTGGCCGAGGGCGCGATCATCTTCGACGAGGAGTAGGCGCATAGCGAAATCTCTGTAGGAAACGGCGAAATCATGCCGGTTCTACGCAGGGCTATTCGGGCAAAGATGTTACGGCTCGTTGCCAACTAAGGTTGCGCTAAGGTTGGTTTTGCACTGTGCCGGCAGGTACGGGACCACCTGTCGTTATGCACGCTCACCGGCCGCAGGAAGCGCCTGCCGGGTGAACGTGCGCCGTCATCCTTTCTTCTCACAGGTTCCCTATGCGCTGCGCCCTACTGATCTTCAGCCTGCTAGGCGTCTTTATCGCCGCCTGGCTGAGCCATCCGCCCCACGTGCTGGCACCGTTTGCCCAGGCGAACCCGAGCCCGGCGAAGGTGGCGGCAGCCCCGCAATACACCAGCCGTTTTGTGTCCTCACAGCTCACCGACTTTGTGCACTCCTCCTCCGTGACCGCCCTGCCCGGCGGCGACTTGATGGCTGTGTGGTTTGCCGGCTCCCGCGAAGGCGCCGCCGATGTGCAGGTGCGCACGGCGCGGTTTGATGCACGCAGTGGCGAATGGGGCGGCGAGCAGGTGCTGGCCACGCGGGAAAGCACCCGCGACGGCACCCAGCGTTACATTCGCAAACTGGGCAACCCGGTCATTGCCCTGGGGCCGGATAAACGCCTGTGGATGTTTTATGTGTCGGTGTCGGTCGGTGGCTGGGCCACCAGTGCGATCAACGTGATGGTCTCCGATGACCTCGGCGCGAACTGGTCGGCGCCTCGGCAATTGGTGACCTCGCCGTTTTTCAATATCAGCACCTTGGTACGCGCCGCGCCGGTGTTCCATGCCGACGGCTCGATTGGCCTGCCGGTGTATCACGAGTTCATGGGCAAGTTTGCCGAGTACCTGTACTTGAGTGCCGATGGCGCGGTGATCGACAAATTCCGTATCAGCCGCGGCAAACATTCGCTGCAGCCAACCATCGTGGCGCAAGACGGCCAGCGGGCCGTGGCGATGCTGCGCTACGCCGGTGAAACCCATCACCGCGTGCTCGCCAGCCGCACCGAGGATGCCGGGCAAACCTGGAGCGAGCCGTTCCCGCTGGAACCGGCCAACCCCAATTCTTCGCTGGCGGCCGTAGGGACTGAAGACGATGGTCTACTCGTCGCCCTCAACGACCTGCAAGACGGCCGCTTCAAGCTCAGCCTCTACGGCACCGACGCGCAGATGACGCAATGGCGCACGGTGGTGCAATTGGACCAGTCGCCGGACCCGCTCGGTCAACCGTTCTCCCCCCAGGCTTATAAAGAAATCATCGGCGAAGGCTTCCGTACCTCCAGCGGTGCCAAGCGTCTGCCGTTGGAACAGCGCTTTCTGAGCAACCTGGATTACCGCGTGTGCAAACCCCGTGGCTGCGATTTTGAATACGAATACCCGTACTTCAGCCGCAGCCCGGACGGCATGTACCACTTGGTGTACTCGTGGAATAACACCTTTATCAAACATGTCAGCTTCAACGAAGCCTGGCTGGCGGAGCGCTTGTGATGATGGCGTTGTGGCAAGCCCATTTGAGTTTTGTATTGCTGGGGTTTGTGCTGCTCAGCACGTTCCGGTTCACCGCCCCGTGGCGGCCATGGCTGCTGCCGGTGTTGGTGGCGTTGAGCTTTATTCCGGTGAATGAACTGCCGTTGGCGGCGTATGTGCGCAGCTTTACCGATGACCTGGCGATCAGCACCTTGGTGTTGTTGGCGTGGGTGGCGGTGTGCCGGTTGGGGCTGGTGCAACCGCTTGCCCGGGCACATCAAGTGCAACTGTTGATGCTGTTTGGCGGGCTGTGCCTGCTGTTGTACCCGGCGGCGATGGGGCTGACGTATTTCGACCCGTACCGCTGGGGGTTTAACCCTCGGCCGATGATTGTGTTGATAGGCGCATTGACGCTGTTGATGCTGGCCCTGCGTAACAGGTTGGCGGTATGGATGCTGGCGGTGGGCACGTTGGCGTTTGCGCTGCGGCTCAAGGCATCGGAGAACTATTGGGATTACCTGGTCGACCCGCTGTTGATGGGCTACTGCCTGGTAGCTGGATTAATGCAACTCAAACTGTGGGAGCTGGCTTGCCTGCGAATGCGCCGCCTCAGGCAGCACATCGGGCACTGACACACCGCTATCGCAGGCAAGCCAGCTCTCACAGTGGGCCTGCGTCGTTTTTTGAAATTGGGAAGGTTAATGATGACTGCGTTGCAATCACGCCGCCTGCGCTACGGCGTGGGCGCGATCGGGTTGGTGTTTGTGCTGCTGGCGGCGTTGCGGCTGGTGTTTTTAATCAGCTTTTCCGGCCTGGATTTAAACACCGAGGGCTTGCTGGAAACCCTCGGCATCGGCCTGCGTTTCGACCTGCGCCTGGCGGTGTTGCTCCTGCTACCCGTGGCCGTGCTCGCCTGGCTACCGCGCTGGAACCTTATCACCCTGCCCGCCCTGCGCTGGCTGGCACGCGGCTATCTGGTGATTGCACTGGCGGTGGTGGGTCTCATCTACATCATCGACTTCGGCCACTACGCCTACCTCGGCGTGCGCATCAACGCGACGGTGCTGCGCTATCTGCAAGACGCGCAGATTTCTCAACAGATGGTGTGGGAAACCTACCCGGTGCTGTGGATAACTGCCTGTTGGTTGGCGGCGGTGGTTGTGTGGGTGTGGGCACTGGTGTGCCTGGAGCGATTGACTCTGGATCATGCGCCCAAAAACTTCGGCAAACTCACGCTGACGTTGGTGTCCGTGATTGGCGGGACCGCCGTGCTGCTGGCCTTGCTCGGCCGCGTGGCTAATCTCAACCTGGAAAACCCGGTGCCGTTGCGCTGGAGCGATGCGTTCTTCTCCGGCAACAGCCAGGTAGCCGCCGTGGGCCTGAACCCGGTGCTGTTTTTGTACGACACGCTCAAGGTTGGCCAGTCGCAATTCGATGAAGCCCAGGTGCGCACGCATTACCCACAAGTGGTCGAGTACCTGGGCGTTGACCAGCCTGACGCGCAGCAGCTGAATTTCATCCGCGAACAAGGCGTGCAGCCTTACAAACTGGCAGGCGAGCGCCCGCCCAACGTAGTTTTCGTCATGCTCGAATCCCTCGGCACCAGCGCCGTGGGCGCCTATGGCAACCCGCTGAACCCCACGCCGAACCTGGACAAGCTGGCGACGCAAAGCTGGTTCTTCAAACACTTCTATGTGCCCGTCACCGGTACCGCCAAAACCGTGTGGGCGAGCATCACCGGCGTGCCCGACGTGACCCGCCAGGAGACCGCCACGCGCAACCCGCTGATCACGCGGCAACACACGTTGATCAACGCCTTCGAGGGTTACCAGAAGTTCTACATGATCGGCGGCAACGCTGGCTGGGCGAATATCAACGCGCTGATCCGCCAGAGCATCGACGGCGTGCAGCTGTTTGACGAAAGCCACTGGCGCTCGCCCCGGGTGGACGTGTGGGGCATCTCTGACCTGGACCTGTTCAAGGAAGGCGACCAACTGCTGCGCGCCGTGCCCAACGGCCAGCCGTTCTTTGCCTACCTGCAAACTTCCGGCAACCATCGGCCGTTCACCATTCCCAAGCAAAATGATGGTTTCCAACTTAACACCGTAACTCTGGAACAAGTCCAGGCTGCCGGTTCGCGCAGTGTCGAGCAATACAACGCAGTGCGCCTGCTGGATTACAACATCGGCCGCCTGATGGACATCGCCAAGGCTGGTGGCTGGTACGACAACAGCATTTTTGTGTTCTTCGGCGACCACAACACACGCATCAGCCAGATCCCGCACATGGCGCCAGCTTTTGAGCAACTGGGCCTGGAAAGCAACAACGTACCACTGCTGATCCACGCGCCGGGGCTTGAGCCACGCGTTATTGACGAGGCCGTGGGGTTGGCGGACTTGCTGCCAACCGTGGCCGGCATGGCGGGCGTGCCGTTTCGCAACGGCGCGATGGGCCGCGATATCCAGCAGCCGGCGCCGGAAGGCGAACGTGTGGTGCCACTGGTGCTGCACGAAGGCACCTTCCCGATTATCGGCGGTGTAACCCAGCACTTCCTGTTGCAGATGCAGCACGACGGCGGCTCACCAACCCTGCACGACCTGGCTTCGCAAACACCGCGCGAAGATGTAGCCGAGCAGCATCCCGAAGAGTTTCAGCGCCTGCAGGGGCTGACCCGTGGGCTGCATGAAAGTGCGCGGTTGATGCTGTTCAGGAACGTACGCGAATGATTACTTGGGTTGGAAGGTTTCCAGGTAGGCCAAGATGTTTTCGATCTTTTCCGGGTCGCTGATACCCCAGAAGATCATGCGCGTACCGCTCACCACCTTCTTCGGCGCTTCGATATAGGCCGCGAGTTTGTCGCGGGTCCAGACCACGCCGGAGTTTTTCATTGCGTCGGAGTACTGATAGTCCGTGGTGGTGCCGGCAGGTCGACCGATGATGCCGTTAAGCTCAGGCCCGAAGCCACCGCGTGCGCCTTCACCGATGCTGTGGCAGCCGCCGCAGGTTTTACTGAACAGTTTGCCGCCCGCCTCGGCATCGCCGGCCGCCAAGGCCGGGGCGGTGTTGAGGATCAGGGCGAGGGTCAGTAAGGTGTACTTCATGCAAGTCTCCACAGCAGGCAACGGTGCGCCAATTATGCCTGTATCCACCTTGCCGTGCCGCTGCGGACAACCCCACGCGACCGCTCTAAAACGACCACCCATCGTTTAAAAAACATCCAATCGAACCTATTCAGCCAGCGCCTACTCCACCCTACTGAACCCTGATGGTGGAGTAAGGATCATGGCTCAGCCATCGATTTTGGTATTGGAAGACGACGAAATCATTCGTGCGTTAATGGTGGATGTATTGGAGGACTTCGGGGCTCATGTGACGTCGTTTCCTTCGGCTGATGAAGGCATGATTTACCTGGAACGCGGCGATGATCCGGTAGACCTGATCGTCAGTGATATCCAGATGCCGGGGTTACTCAATGGCTATGACTTGAGCAAAGTGGTCGCGCATCGCTGGCCGTCGGTGCCGGTGGTGCTGACCTCGGGCAATACCAAGCTGGCGGCGCAACTCGGCGGCTCTGTACGTTTTTTACCCAAGCCCTGGAGTGCAGAGCACTTGGTTGAGTGCGTGCAAACCGCACTGACCCAGCAAGGCGCCTCCATGCACTAATAGCGTCGCGACATCACTTAAACCGAACTTGCTGCAGTGCCCTGTGGTCATTTATTACGCAAGGAGCGACTTTTCTGATCCGCCGGTCAGGCTTTTCGCCTTGTGCGTACAGTTGACGGCAATGACTTGTGTAGAATCGTCGCCCATTTCACGCGTCATTCATGGCCTTAAGGCCCACAGTTCGAGCTTATTGAATGCATTCACAGGCCCATGACGTTAGTGCGCCCTCATTGCTGGAAGCGTTGCGCACAGGCACGGGTTTGCTGCATGTGGCGTTGGAAAAGCGCTTGCCGTTTTTCTCCGATCAGTTGGATGCTGGCGGGTATCGGCGCTTGCTCCAGGCGTACTACGGGTTTTATGGGCCGATGGAAGCAGCGCTGTACGCCAGTGGCTTGATCCCCGACGGGTATGACGCTGTACTGCGTGTGAAAACCCCCACACTGCTGGGCGACTTGCGCGCCCTTGGCTTGAATGATAACGCCATCAACGCCCTGCCCCGCTGCACCGAACACCCGACCTTCGACACCCCCGCGGCCTGCCTCGGTGCCCTGTATGTACTGGAAGGCGCCACGCTGGGCGGCCAAGTGCTGCGCCGGGAAATGGCCCGGCGCCTGGACATACACGCCGATAACGGCGGAGCGTTCCTTGATGTATACGGCGCCGAAACCGGTCGACGCTGGAAAGACTTTCTCGATTACCTGGGCCGCCTGCCGCTGGATGCTGACGCAAAACAGCGCGCGGTCGATGCGGCCCGCTCCACATTCAGTGGCTTCGAGCATTGGCTCGCCCGCCAGGAGGTACTGCTATGAAACCCGACGATTTTGAAGAGCTGCTTGCCAACTGTGCCGACGAACCGATTCGCTTCCCGGGCGCGATCCAGCCCCACGGTGTGCTGTTGACGTTGTCGGAGCCTGAGCTGCGCATCACTCAGGTCAGCGCCAACGTGGCCAGCCTGTTCGGCCACGCACCCGAAGCGCTGTTGGGCCAACCGCTGCACCAGTTAATTGGCGTTGAACCTGCCCAAGCCGTGCAATCGATCGCCGAAAACAACGCGTTTCTCGACGCGCCGGCGCTGCATGTCACGCTCAATGGTGCGCCATTTGAAGGCTTGCTGCATCGCCATCAAAACGTGCTGGTGCTGGAATTTGAGCCGCGCCTTGAAGATTTCAAACCTCGCGCCCTGAATGGTCGCACCAGTGACCTGGGCAAGATGCTGCAACGCTTGCAGTCGGCGAAAACCCTGCAAGCGCTGTACGAGATCAGCGTGACTGAAATCCAGGCCATGACCGGTTACGACCGGGTGCTGATCTATCGCTTCGAAGAAGAAGGCCACGGCCAGGTGATTGCCGAAGCGTCGGCGCCGTCCATGGAGCTGTTCAACGGGCTGTTCTTCCCCGCGTCCGACATTCCCGAGCAGGCCCGCGAGCTGTACCGCACCAACTGGCTGCGCATCATCCCGAATGCTGCCTACGAGCCGGTGCCGCTGCTGCCCAAGCTGCGTCCGGGCACTGACCAGCCGCTGGACTTGAGCTTTGCCACCTTGCGCAGCGTGTCGCCGATTCACTGCCAATACATGCAGAACATGGGCGTGCTGTCGTCCATGAGCATCTCGTTGATGGCCGGCGACAAGCTATGGGGCTTGATCAGTTGCGGCAACCGCGAGCCCTTGCTGGTGCCCAACGACCTGCGTGTTGCTTGCCAGACCATCGGCCAGGTGCTGTCGCTGCAGATCAGCGCCATGGAAGCCCTGGACTTGAGCCGCCAGCGCGAAGAAAAAGTCGAAGCCCTGGCATTGCTGGACCGCGCGATGAAAGCCTCGGAGCAAAACGTCTTCGATGGCCTGGCCCAGCAGCCGCAGGTGCTGATGGACCTGACCCTGTCGGGCGGCGTGGCGATCATCGAAGACAAACAACTGCACCGTTACGGCAATTGCCCCGAGCCTGCGCAGATCCGTGCGCTGCACAAATGGCTGCAAGAAAGCGACGAGCCGGTGTTTTCCAGTCACAACCTGGTCTCGGTATACCCGCCTGCCGCCGAGTTCCAGCAAGTGGCCAGTGGCGTTCTGGCCATGAGCCTGCCCAAGCCTGTGGATAACGGCGTGTTGTGGTTTCGCCCGGAAGTCAAAGAGAACATCAACTGGAGCGGTGACCCGAACAAGCCGCTGAACCTGGAAACCTCCGACGCTGGTTTGCGCCTGCGCCCACGCACCTCGTTTGAAATCTGGAAAGTCGAGATGGCCGGTATCTCCACCAAGTGGAGCCACGGCGACCGGTTTGCCGCCAACGACCTGCGCCGTTCCGCCCTGGAAAATGACCTGGCCCGCCAAGTGTTGCGCGAGCAGCAAGCCGTGCGCGCCCGTGATGAACTGGTGGCGGTGGTGTCCCACGACCTGCGCAACCCGATGACGGTCATCTCGATGCTCTGCGGCATGATGCAGAAAGCCTTCAGCTCCGACGGCCCACATACCTCACGGCGAATTTCCTCGGCCATCGACACCATGCAACAGGCCGCCGGGCGTATGAATGTGCTGCTGGAAGACCTGCTCGACACCTCGAAAATCGAGGCCGGGCGTTATGTGGTCAAGCCGGTGTCGTTGGACGTCAGCCAGATGTTCGAAGAGGCCTATTCGCTGCTCGCACCGTTGGCGATGGAGAAAGGCATCGACTTGTCGTTCAACGCCGAGCCCGGCCTGCTGATCCATGCCGACCCGGAGCGCCTGTTCCAGGTGCTGTCGAACCTGATCGGCAATGCCATCAAGTTCACCCCGCGCCAGGGCAATATCGGCATCAGCGCCATGAGCAATGGTGAAGATATCGTGTTTTCGGTGCGCGACTCCGGCGAAGGCATTGCGCCTGAGCAGTTGCCCCATGTGTTTGATCGCTACTGGACCCAGACCGAAAACAACCCCACCGGCAGCGGCTTGGGGCTGTATATCACCCAAGGTATCGTGCAGGCCCACGGCGGGCGGATTGAGGCTGAGAGTGAGTTGGGGCGTGGCAGTGAGTTCAGGTTTACGGTACCCAAGTCTGTCTGAAACGCATTCAGTCCTACGGATATTAAACATGCAGAAACCCATGGCCGGGAACGTTAACCCGGCCAGTGCCACTGAGTGGGTGCGCAGTCAAAGGGAGTATTGATGCGAGAACATCCCTCCAATTGAGCAAGAGGTTTTTCCCATGAGTATCGTCCACATGCTGCCCGGCTTTCAGTTCAACATAGCTTTCCAACTGGCCAACCAAATGGCTGAAATCGCCACCCAGTCCGCTGAAAAGCCCTCACGTCCTGACAGTAACCCCATGATGCAAAACGCACCGCCCAAGCCCAAGCCTTATCGAACGTCCCTGGAATCCCTGGGGCAAGGCCATCTGCTCTAACACAACAAGGGTAATCGGCTGCAAGGTATCTGCGGCACGCCTTTAACAAAACGCTGACATCCTCTGCGTTACCCTTTTAAGTCCTACCTTGTATGAGCTGCTTGCTTCATGCCGCCATCCGACACACTGCCCGCCGTCATTGCCGGCCCACTGCTCAGGCGCCTGGAACCCCAGCGTCTGGTGATCTGGCTGGTGGGCAGCCGTGTCCTGCCATTGTGCTTAAAGCTGCAAGTGCCTCAAGGCCAAACGCTGACGATCGATCTGGACACCCAGCAGTGCCAAGTCGTGCCCGTTGGACGCCACGCCTTTATCCACCTGATCGACGTTTCCCTGAGCGAAGCCCTGCCGCTGGACGTGAGCATCGACTACGACCTGCTGGTCGACGGCTGTGGCATTGCGCAATGGGCGCCGCACCTGCTGTATGCCGATGCTCCATCGGCGAATTTCGTAGTGCATAGCCGCATCCACCAGTTGGTGCATGGTTCCTGCCGCAAACCCCATCACCACGCCGATGACGGTTTGCTGTGCGTCGACCGCCTGCTGGCTGACGCGCGCACACCGGCCGAGCGCCCGGCGCTGCTGATGATGAGCGGTGACCAGGTCTACGCCGATGATGTGGCCGGCCCCATGCTGCGCGCGATTCATGCGCTGATCGCACGCCTGGCGTTGTTCGACGAATACCTGGAAGGCGCCGTGGTGGATGACAGCGCCAGCCTCTACGGGCATCGCGCCAGCTATTACCACCGCGCAGATCTGCTGCCCGCACTGGACAGCAACGAGACCCTGCGCGAACGGTTTTTCGGCGGTGTGAAAAAACCGATCTTTACCAGCAGCACCGCCGACAACCACCTGGTGACCTTTGCCGAAGTACTGGCGATGTACCTGTTGGTGTGGTCGCCCACGCCCTGGACGTTGATCACGCCACAGCCGCCATCATTAAGCACGCCGGAACACCTGCGCTACGACCACGAGCAAGTGCAGGTCGATCGGTTCCGTGACGGCCTGCCCGGCGTTGCGCGGGTCTTCGCGCACCTGTCGACGCTGATGATTTTTGACGATCACGACATCACCGACGACTGGAACCTCAGCGCGCAATGGGAGGCCACCGCCTACGGCCATCCATTCTCCAAACGCATCATCGGCAATGCCCTGCTCGCTTATATGCTGTGCCAGGGCTGGGGCAACCAGCCAGATGTGTTTGGCAAACTGTTGGAACACACCCAGGCGCTGACCGCCAACGTTCAAGACAACCACTTGCACGCCAGTGCCCACGATGAATTAGTGCAAACCCTGCTGAAATTCCAGCACTGGCATTACGTGCTGCCCACCACGCCCGCACTGGTGGTGCTCGACACTCGCACCCGGCGCTGGCGCAGTGAGTTTGCGCTCAAGCAACCTTCCGGCCTGCTGGACTGGGAAGCGTTGAGCGAACTGCAGCAGGCCCTGCTGGACCACCCGTCGGCCATCATCGTGTCGCCCGCGCCGATCTTCGGCGTCAAGCTGATCGAGACGGTGCAGAAGGTCTTCAGCTGGTGTGGCTACCCACTGCTGGTAGACGCCGAAAACTGGATGGCCCATCGCGGCGCCGCCCAGGTGATCCTGAATATCTTTCGCCACTCGCGCACGCCAGGTAACTACGTGATCCTGTCGGGCGATGTGCACTACTCGTTCGTCTATGAAGTGCTGATTCGCCACCGCAGCGCCGGCCCAAAAATCTGGCAGATCACCAGCAGCGGCATCAAGAACCAGTTCCCGGCGCGTTTGCTGGAATGGTTCGACCGCCTCAACCGCTGGCTCTACTCACCGCGCTCGCCCCTCAACGGTTTCACGCGCCGGCGCACCATGCAGGTAGTGCCGCATATCCCGGAACACGCCGAGGCGGGTGAACGGCTGTGGAATTCGGCGGGCATCGGCCAAGTGTTTTTCAATGCGCAGGGCCAGCCGGAGGGGATTTACCAGCACAACGCGGATGGCAAGCCGCGAACGCGCATGGTGGCGCCGAAGTGAGTTTTCTTACGCCTGGCAAACCAATCTCGCACATACCATTCAGAAAACTCACAACTCTTTATTTTTACTGATTTTTTTTGAAACGCTTCAACCTCAGCCACTCACAAAATAAGTGCCAGGCTCTGACCAATCTTCGCGAAAAGACCCTTCAATCGCTGATTGCCTTATGAACCTATTTTGGTGCACTCTCTGTGAACGACCTACCTCTCGTGTTGAACGTCGCATTTTACCGAACCGAGGCTGGCAACGAGCCCGTGCGTGAATGGCTGATGGAACTGCCCAGGGAATCAAAAAAGCTTATAGGCACTGACATAAAATCGGTCCAACTCGGATGGCCGCAAGGGATGCCGTTGGTTAGGAAGCTGGAGCATCGCCTTTGGGAGGTCCGAACCGATCTTGGTGAAAATGCTGCACGCGTCATTTTTACCTTGGTCGCCAGCCAGATGATTTTGCTGCACGGCTTTATTAAAAAGAGTCAGAAAACGCCTTCAGTCGACCTGAACACCGCCAGGCATCGCAAAAACAAGCTCTGAGGAACATTCCATGAATAAGCATATCGGCTCCAACTTTGATGATTTTCTCAGCGATGATGGGCTCATAGAAGAAGTCTCTGCCGGAGCGTTGAAGCGTGTTATTGCCTGGCAATTGGCAGAGGCGATGAAGGTGCAGAAGGTCAGCAAGAAAGCGCTGGCCGAACGTATGCATACCAGCCGCACCGCCGTCGATCGAGCGCTGGACCAAAACGACGCGGGCATGACGCTGTCCACCCTGGCCAGTGCGGCAAGGGCTCTGGGTCAACATGTCGAAATACGCCTCGTATCGAACACGCAAGCAAGGCCCGCCAGGGCGTGAAAGCTCGTGCCAGGCGAGCACAACGTATGTCGCCCCACCTGCTGATTAATGGCCTATCGCCACACCACTAAAGCAGCACACTCATCCTATTCAAAGCGCGCAAGCCGCGATGTAGAGTAACCTCAGCCACGGTGTACCGGCGTCAATGAAGACTGGCCTTGGAAGCCAGCACAGGCAGGGAAGTGCACAGATGAACGAGACATCCGGCAATAAACCGCTACGCAATAACTTTTCCGAACTCAACGCCGACATGTTGCATGCGGTGATGGAACTGGTCAGCGACGGCATCTGGGACTGGAATGCCAACACGGGTTTCGTGTACCGCAGCCCCGGCTGGTACATGATGCTTGGCTACCCCCGCCACTCCCTGGAGAACAGCGTGTTCACCTGGGAGAACGTGATCCACTCCGAAGATTATCCACGCGTCATGGCCGTATTTGATGACTACATCAGCCAACGCGCGCCCCATTACCAGGCCGAGTATCGTTGCCGCAAGGCTGACGGCACTTACTTGTGGATCGAAGACCGTGGCTACGTCATTGCACGTAACCCCGACAACTCAGTGGCACGCATGGTCGGCGCACACCGCGATATCCATACACGCAAAATCTCCATCGAACAGCTGCAAAAGCGCAACCAGTCGCTGGAAGCGCTGGTGGCCGAGCGCACCCTTGAGTTGTCACGGGTCAATCAGCAACTGCAAATGCAGTTGGACGAGAACCGCTCCCTGGCCGAACAGGATGCCCTGACACGCATCGCCAACCGTTATCGCCTGGAAAAGGTGTTGCTGGAGGAGTGCGACCGTGCCGAGCGCTTCCGTGTACCACTGGCCTTGGTGGCCATGGATATCGATGACTTCAAGCCGATCAACGACAAACATGGTCATGGCGTCGGCGACCAGACCCTGGTGAACGTGGTAGACAGCCTGCAAGCTTGTATGCGCCAAGCCGACTTGCTCGCACGCTGGGGCGGCGATGAGTTTATGGTGATCCTGCCCAAAAGCAGCTTGGACACCGCCAGGCAATTGGCCGAACGTATCCGTCAGGCCATCGCCGAGATGCCCGCCGTGGGCGACTTCAAAGTCACCCTGAGCCTGGGCGTGGTGGAGCGGCGAATGGGCGAAACGCCCGCCGCCTTGATGGCACGTGCCGATCAAGCACTGTACCGGTCCAAAGCCGCCGGCAAGGATGTGGCCTCGGAGTGATGTGGGAGCTGGCTTGCCTGCGCTAGCCGTGTGTCAGTAACCGATGCACTCACAGGTAGGCCGTCATCGCAGCATAGATATCTACACATACCACGTCTGTGACAAGTGGGCTGTTGTGGCGAGCAGGCTTGTCCTGCGTTGGGCTGCGCAGCAGCCCCAAAAAACAGACGCAGAGTTCTTTCAGGAGTATCACGGTACCCGCACTGGGGCTGCTGCGCAGCCCAACGCGGGCAAGCCCGCTCGCCACAGAGGAATGTGGCGGCCTTAGAAAGTTGTGGAGATACCTGTGGCCATCGCAGGCAAGCCAGCTCCCACCTGAGGCAGTGCTGAGTCAACGCACCGGCGGTGCGTACTGGATGCCGCCATTGCTCCACAACGCATTGAGCCCGCGCTTGATCTTCAGCACGCTGCCCTGGCCGATATTGCGTTCGAACACTTCGTCGTAGTTGCCCACTTGCTTGACGATCTGCACCACCCAATC
Organism: Pseudomonas sp. WS 5532; assembly: GCF_012985445.1. Lineage (NCBI taxonomy): Bacteria > Pseudomonadati > Pseudomonadota > Gammaproteobacteria > Pseudomonadales > Pseudomonadaceae > Pseudomonas > Pseudomonas sp. WS 5532. The sequence goes on along the minus strand of NZ_JAAQWK010000022.1, from coordinate 104,383 downwards.
CTTGCGCAGCTTCAGGTCTTTGCCGTAATCGCCGTCGGCCCCGAGCAGCCGCGCAACGTCGGGGTTCTGAGTGGACTTGGCCTGCGCCTCGACATTCTGCGAGGTGATGCCCATTTCTTCGGCATTGAGCATGGCAAACAGGGTCCACTTGACGATGCTGAACCACTCATCGTCGCCCTTACGCACCAGCGGCCCCAACGGCTCTTTGGAGATCACCTCGGGCAGCACCACGAACTCATCCGGGTGGGCCATCTTGATGCGCTGGGCATACAGGCCCGACTGGTCGGTGGTGAGCACGTCGCAACGCCCGGCTTCCAGGCCCTTGGCGCTCTCGTCGGCGGTGTCGAAGGTGATCGGCGTGTACTTCATGCCGTGGGTACGAAAATAATCGGAAACGTTGAGTTCGGTGGTGGTGCCGGCCTGGATGCAGACGGTCGCGCCATCGAGTTGCTTGGCGGCGGTCACGCCCAACTTGTTGTTGACCAGAAAGCCGATGCCGTCGTAATAGGTCACGCCGGTAAACACCAGGCCCATGCCGGAATCGCGGGAGCTGGTCCAGGTGGTGTTGCGGGAGATCAGGTCGATTTCGCCCGATTGCAACGCGGTGAATCGCTCCTTGGCGGTCAACTGGGTGAACTTCACTTTTGAGGCATCGCCGAATACGGCGGCGGCAACAGCGTGGCACACGTCCACATCGAGGCCGGTCATCTTGCCCTGGCTGTCCGGCACGCCAAAGCCCGGCAGGCCGTCGCTGACGCCACACTGGATAAAGCCTTTTTTCTGGATCGCGTCCAGGGTCACGCCCGCGTGGGCACTGCCGGCAAGCGCCACGGCCGTGGCAGCGATAAGGGTTTTGAGGTGGTTCATGCGAGGCACTCCCTGTGAGTCTTTTATTATTCGGCGCCGCACTGCCCGCGCCGGTTTCTGAGGTTGCCCGGCAGTATTGTCAGGTTTGCAGCGCGGCCACAAACGACCTTTAGGCAACAGCTCCTTCCGATTTGGAATGACCCGGCGACTTTATTTCGTTTGCGGCAAAGCCGGGCGCGCGGCTTAGATAAATACACGCCCGCCACTGCCGAGTCCCCGATTCATGAGCCGCGAAAGCATCAGCCAGTCGATTTCCATCGTTCACCCCATCAGCCTCAGTCACGGTAAAAATGCCGAAGTCTGGGACACCACGGGCAAGCGCTATATCGATTTTGTCGGTGGCATTGGCGTGCTCAACCTCGGGCACTGTCACCCAGGCGTGGTGGAAGCGATTCGCGAACAAGCCACGCGGCTCACCCACTATGCCTTCAACGCCGCGCCGCATGCGCCCTACATCGAGCTGATGGATCGCCTTTGTGCGTTTATCCCGGTGGATTACGCGGTAAGCGGCATGCTCACCAACAGCGGCGCGGAAGCGGCGGAAAACGCCTTGAAAATCGTGCGCGGCGCCACCGGCCGCACGGCGGTGATCGCCTTTGACGGCGCCTTCCACGGCCGCACCCTGGCCACGCTTAACCTGAATGGCAAGGTGGCGCCCTACAAGCAAAAGGTCGGCGTACTACCCGGCCCGGTGTATCACCTGCCCTACCCCAGCGCCGATAACGGTGTGACCTGCGCCGAAGCCCTGAAGGCCATGGACCGTCTGTTCAGTGTGGAAATCGACGTCAACGATGTGGCCTGTTTCATCATCGAGCCGGTGCAGGGCGAAGGCGGCTTTCTGGCCCTGGACATCGAGTTCGCCCAGGCCCTGCGCCGCTTCTGTGATGATAAAAACATCCTGCTGATTGTCGATGAAATCCAGTCCGGCTTCGGGCGTACCGGCCAGCGTTTTGCCTTCTCGCGCCTGGGCATCGAGCCGGATCTGATCCTGCTCGGCAAAAGCATCGCCGGTGGCGTGCCATTGGGCGCGGTGGTCGGGCGCAAGGCGCTGCTCGACAACTTGCCCAAAGGCGGCCTCGGTGGCACCTATTCCGGAAACCCAATTGCCTGCGCGGCTGCTTTGGCAACATTGGATGCGATGACCGACGCGCAATTGAAAACCTGGGGGTCACAGCAGGAAGCCGCCATCGTTCGCCGTTATGCCGCCTGGCGCGAGCAACAGCTGTCGCCCTATCTGGGCCGCCTGACCGGCGTGGGTGCCATGCGCGGCATCGAGCTGGCCCATGCCGACGGCACGCCCGCTCCCCAGCAACTGACCCAACTGCTCAGCCTGGCACGCGATGCCGGCTTGCTGCTGATGCCCAGCGGCAAGTCGCGGCATATCATCCGCCTGCTGGCACCGCTGACCACCGAGCCTGCGGTGCTGGAGCAAGGCCTGGATATTCTCGAGGCCTGCCTTAAGCAGTTGAACTAGTAGCGCGCATCCACGGGCTTGCCGCCGTTGGGCCAGTCTCTGACCTTGTCCGGAAAATCCGGGCGCGGTTGGCCAGAGAAATACGCCGCCACATCCACCGCTTCCTGGTCCGACAAACCGCCCTGCCCCAGCGGGAATTTTTCGTGGAAGCCGATCGGCATGTTGCGCTTCACAAACGCCGCCGCGGTGTAAGGCCGCGCCATACCAGCGCCGATATTGAACGACTGCTCGCCCCACAGTGGCGGATACACCAGCTCGCCGTCGGCACGCGCCAGGCCTTGGCCGTTATCGCCATGGCACACCGCGCATTGCTTGGCATACACCTGCTTGCCGTTGTCCAGGTCCGGCTTGATCGCCGGGTCGATCTTGCCCACGCCACGCCCGGCGACTTTATCTTCAGGGCGGGTGTTGTTTTTCATCCAGTCAAAGTAGGCGACCATCGCCTGCATATCCGCCGACTGCGGCGCCAGCGGCTTGCCGTTCATGGAACGGCGGAAACAGCCATTGATGCGCTCCTCCAGCGTGACCACCTTGCCCGCACGCGGCGCGTAACTGGGGAAGAACGCCGACACACCCACAAACGGCGAACCATCCGCCACGGTGCCGGCGTTGAGATGGCAACTGGTGCAGTTGAGCGAATTGCCGACGTTATCCGGCAGCAGCGCCTTGGTTTGCAGGTGCAGGCGCATGCCGCGGACAACCTGGTCGGCGTTGGGTGCGGCGAGCAAATTCGCCAGCCTTGGGGTTTCGAAGGCTGACGAATCGGTGGTGTCAGGGTTGAGTTGGTCACGCAGTTTCTTCACTTGGCCCGCATTGATTGGCGTGCCTTCGTTGCCCCAACGGGTGCGTACGAAAGTGAGAATTTCGGCGGTTTCCTGATCGGCCAGTCGGCTGAAACCGGGCATGGTGTAGACCCTTGGGTGGGCGGCGGTTTGCGCGGTTTCCCAGCCGGTCAGGGTGATATGCAACAGCGAAGTCGGGTTGTTCGAGGCAATGCTCGGGTTACCGGCCAAAGGTGGAAACAGGCCTTTTACGCCAGCGCCGTCACTGCGGTGGCAATCACTGCAAAACTGCATATAGCCCAGGCCGCCACGGCTGGTGAACAGGTCGGCTGGCGGTGCGGCCGGTGCTTGGGCGACCGCTGGCATTGGCAGATCATCTTTACCGGGCGGCAAGGATTTGAGGTAACTGGCGATGGCCGTGAGGTCGTCGTCACTGAAATGCTGGGTGCTGTGGTGGATCACATCGGCCATGTTGCCAGCGACCGTGGCAAAGCGGTTCTGCCCGGTCTTGAGCAGTTGCACGGTGTCTGGCACCGTCCACAGGTTGCGCAGGCTCAGGGCGCGCCAGTGCTCGACGGTTTCACCGGCCAGGTAATGCCGGCCGCTGCGGCCCGTATCGCTCATGGCTTTTTCCTGGAAGGCGATGCCCCGTGGCGTGTGGCACGAGCCGCAATGCCCCAGGCCCTGGACCAGGTAGGCACCACGGTTGAGCACCGCGCTACGCTGCGGGTCGGGTTGGAACGGCTGCTTGTCGAGAAAGGCAACATTCCACAGCGCCAGGCCCCAGCGCTGATTGAACGGGAAGCCCATGTCCGCCTCAAGGTTGGCCTGTCGCACCGGCTCCACGCCTTGCATCAGGTAGGCGTACAGGGCGCGCATGTCCTCTGCGCTCATCTTCGCGTAGGACGGATACGGCATCGCCGGGTAAAGGTTGATGCCCGCCGGCGTCACGCCTTCACGCATCACCTTGTCGAACTGCTCGAAGCTGTAATTACCGATACCAGTGTCGCGGTCCGGCGTGATGTTGCTCGAATAAATCGTGCCCATCGGCGTGCTCAGCTCCAGCCCGCCGGCCATCACCTGACCGTGCCTGGCGGTATGGCAGGCGATGCAGTCGCCCAGTTGGGCCACGTATTGACCCTGCTCGATTTGGGTTGGGGCGGCGTGCAGAGGTAGCGCAAGACACAGCGTCGCCCCCAGCAAGGCCAGGCGGGACAATGAAAAGGCCATTGCATTAATCCTTTAATAACCTGGCGTGGAGTAGCCCCCTCGGCGCAGGCCAGCGGTTGTTTTTATGGGTTCATCAGGCCTTTGTGTTGTAACGGGTTTTGCCGTGGAGGGTGTTGATGTGAGTCAGCGCCAAATCGATGGACAAAACGATGATGGCTCAACGACTATCAGCGCTTCCCGCCCCTGCAAGGAAGCACCCATGCTCGATATCCTCCAAGGCACGCCCGTGTGGGTGTACGCCATCTACCTGTGGATTTGTTATTACGGCATCAAGGCCTGCATGGGCGGGCGTGAGAATCGCCGCTCGCTGCTGATTTTGCCGGTGGTGCTGGTGGTGTGGTCGCTGATGTCGCTGGCGCCCTCGATCCTGTCGAGTGGTGCCTGGGTCGGTGGTGTGCTGGCAGGCTGGCTGATGGGGATGTTGCTGTTCAACGCCGATGGCGCCCGGCTCGATGCCAATGGCGAAACGCTGGTGCTGGCGGGTACCTGGAAAACCCTGTTGATCTCGCAGCTGTTCTTTGCGGTGAAATACTACTTCGGCTATCAGCAGGCCGTGCATCCGTTGCTGTTGAGCACACCTGAGATGTTGCTGGCCGTAGGCGGTGTGTCGGGGTTTACCGTTGGTCTGTTCTGCGGGCGGGCCGATCGATTGCAGCGGGCGCTGAGCGCCTTGCGCCGCGATAAGGGCAGTGTGCTGCCTTGACCTGACCTGCGTGGCCGCCGAAAATGCGCGACGCTTTTTTGTCTCCCGTTTACTGAAGTAGTGAAATTTCAATGCCTGATTCTTACACCGAACACGCCGCCGAAGAATCCGTAGTCGCCCTGCACTCGAAGGCCGAATACGAAAACGCCATCAATCTTTCACAGCATGTGCCTGCGGCCAAGATCATCAGCGAGATGGTGCTGGACGCGTTCCACACCTCCAAGGAAAGCGACCAGATCCGTGAACTGCGCGTGGCCATTCGCCAGGCCCATGACGCTTTCGACGACGACAAGGCCTACGACCTGATGGGCCAGCTCAAGCAACTCAAGGATGCCGAGGCGGCCGACAATATCGCCCTGGAAGACTTGAGCAGTAAGTTCTCGATCAGCCGCATCCTCTCCAGTTTCAAGGACGATCCCGAGTTTCAGGAGCTGGTCTACGGCCTGGCCCTCAAGGTGCTGAACCAGTCTCACCAGGCCATCAGCAACCCAAGCGCCGGCAAGGGCAAAGCTGCACGGGCCAAGAAAGAAGCCGAAGTGTTTGTGATCAGCAAGGATGGCATCAGCGTCACCCTGCCGCTGCGCACGCCGCGCTCCAAGCTCAACGTTGACCGCGAGGCGTTCGAGTTTTTGGGCTTCAGCTTTGTGGGTGAAGGTGATGAGGCTGAGCTTGAAACCGAGAGCTTTGTGGATAACGCCGGCGCCGAGCAGCCGTTGAGCCGCAAGAGTGTGATTACTGCGCTGCAGCAGCAGACGGCGTTTGATGGGTACAGCATCGCGCAGCAACAGTAACGCATTGCTCAAAAGGTGGGAGCTGGCTTGCCTGCGATAGCATCACCTCGGTTTGCCTGATAGACCGAGGTGCTGCTATCGCAGGCAAGCCAGCTCCCACATGGGTTTTGTGTTGCTTTAAAGACTCGCGAACACCTCGCGAAACCGCGCCATCTCCTGTTTGTTGCCCACCGTCACCCGCACCCACTGCGGCCAATCCTTCCACACCCGCCCGACCAATACGCCCTGTGCAGCCAGCTTCTCGATGATCTGTTCTGCCGGTTGCTTCACGTTAATCATGAAGCAATTACTTTGCGACGCGGTGCAGGCAAAACCACGCCCCTTTAGCCAAGCCACGGTTTCGTCACGCAGTTGGGCGTTGAGCGCCTTGCGTTGCGGCACCAGCTTGAGGTCTTCCAGGCTCGCCCGAGCACCGAGTAACGTGGACGCCGCCGGCACATTGTCGCCACCAAACACCGCCAGCCGTTCCAGCAACACCGGGTGGCCGATCGCCAGGCCCAGGCGCGCACCGGCCATGCCGTAGATTTTCGAGAAGGTGCGCAGCACCAGTAAGTCGTCGTGATCCTTGACCCAACTCACGCAGCTTTGTGCGTCGCAGAAGTCGATGTAGGCCTCGTCCACCACCAGCACGCAGCCTTTGGGTTTGTTCGCCAGCGCCTGGCGGATCGCTTCGGTGGGTGTCAGGGTGCCGGTCGGGTTGTTGGGGTTGCACAGGTACAGCATGCCCGCCTGAGGGTCGGCGGCAAGTATGGCCGGCACGTCATGGGCGTGGTCGGCATTGAGGCTCACTTCGTACACCGGTGCCTTCCATGACTCGGCGGCCTGACGCGGTACTTCATAGGACGGCGTGGCCATCACCAGACCACGGGCCTGACTGGTAAACGCCAGCACCGCGTAGCGCAGGGCGGCCATGGAGCCGGCGAATACAGCGACCTGTTCTTCGACAAGCCCCTGCGATTTGGCGAACTGTTCGGCCAAGCCGTACATGTAACCATAGGGGTACAGCCCGGAGAGGCCGATGCCACGCTGCATCGCCTCGCGGGCGGAGTCTGAGGGACCGTAGGGGCTTTCGTTGTAATTAAGCCGCACCGTGTCCGCCGGAGCCGCTGGCTGGCTGGCGACCGCCCAATCCAGGCGGCCCAGCACCGGCAGGGCCGCGCCAAAGGCGAGAAGAGACCGACGACTTACGCTGAACATGGCGCGACTCCTTGTAGACGGGTGATGGTTTCTCACGGTTCGTACAAAGAAGTATGACGAGAAGGCGCTCAGCTGATTTAGCCACCTGCGCCGTGATCAACCCTCCAGGTAGTCGGCGATCGGGTAATTCATGCACAGGGCCTCTACCGCTGTGCGCACCTGCTCGCGCACCTCAGGCCCAAGCCGATAGTCCTGTTCGCCCAGCGGGGTGGCGTTTTCCAACACCCGGCACACCAGCGCAATCACCTGGCGGCAACCCTCGGCGTCGAGTTCGCGTTGCGCCATGCAGCCGGTGCCAATACACAAACCGCTGGTGACCAACTTCGAGCGTGTCTCGCCTGGTACGCGATGCTTGCTCACCACAATGGCGCAAGACTCCAGGGCCGCCTCGGCGATGGCACCGGTCATGGCGCCCCGCAACCGGATCAGTACCGTATGGTTGTCACTGCGCCCGCCCACCACGTCGTAACCCTGGGCCGCAAACGCACTGGCCACCTCATCGGCAAGCGCACGACCACGCCCCATGCAGGCATCAAACTGCGCTGACTTCGCATACCCGAAGGCAGCCGCTTTTGCCGCGATCATATTGACCGCCGGCGCCCCTTGCATGCGCGGGAACACGGCTTGATCCAGCACACGGCTGAACGTCGACCGCAGGCCGGGCACCTTGGTCTCGGCGTCGCGGCCGCACAAAATCAACCCGCCCCGTGGGCCGCCCAATTGCTTGTGCGTGCAGGTGATGGTGACGTGTGCGGCGTTGATCGGGCTCGGGTGGCGCCCCGTCACCACCAACCCGGCAATAGCGGAAATATCCGCCAGCAGGATGGCGCCCGCCTCGTCGGCAATCGCGCGAAACCGCTCAAAATCCACCACCCTGGAGTAAGCACCCGCACCGCAAATAATGATGCGTGGGCGATGGGCCAGGGCCAGGCTGCGCACTTGCTCATAATCGATAAGGCCTTCGCCGGTGGTGCCGTAGCGGATAGCCTTGTAATAGGCCCCGGTGAACACCGCCGGGCTGCCAAGGGTGAGTTCGCCGCCATGGTCGTGGGCCATGCCCAGTAGCGTATCGCCCGGCTCAAGCAGCGCCGACAGCACTTGGGATATGGCATTGGACGCCGAATGAGGCTGCACGCCGGCGTAATGTGCATCGAACAACTCCCGCGCCCTGCGGATGGCCAGGGATTCCACTAAATCGACATTTTCGCAGCCGGTGCGATAGCGTTTGCCGGGCGTGCCTTCGGCGCTCACGTTGACCAGTGCAGAGGCGCAGGCCACCAGAGTGCGGGGCTTGACCGCGCAGGAAGAAGCCACCATTGAGAGGGTGCGATGCTGGCGAGTGACTTCAGCATCCAGCAGGCTGGCGAGTTCGAAGTCTTCTGCGCGCAGATCCGCCAGGCCACGACGCAGCAGGTCGGCCTGGTCTTTCAGAGGTACGGTATTGAATGCCATCAGTGCGGGTCCCTTCCTGGGCGTTGCGTGCCGGTCCGTCCTGAACCGAGAGGATCAATTAAACAGGAAATTAAACATTTTCCAAATCAAATGTTCATTTTCCAGACTCCAGCCCCATCAAAAGCACGCCCGCAGCGCATCCGGACTTTATTGTTAGGGCCGACGCATGCAACACTCCCGCCGCCGCAAAACCACAAGCGCCCCCGGAACGGGCGCTCCCTGCTGTGGTTGCGCAAACAACGGACGTTAACGACTAAAAGGAAGTGGTGAGCACGTGATACACAGACGCGAAAAAACCGAGCACTTGAAGAGCAACATCAAGTACTTGATCAAAAGCCGCGGCGAGACGCAGCTGTCGCTATCGAATGCCGCCGGCCTGACCAGGACCACCATCTACAACATCCTGGAAGGCAAGGTCGTCAACGTGCAGCAGTCCACTGTCCGCAAGATCTCGGACTTCTTCGGTGTTTCCTACGATGAAATCGAGACCCTCGATTTTGAAGCCAAGGAAATCATCGAGAGCAGTGTTTCCCCACAGGGCAACATGAACCCGGCCGCCGTGCCGGTGCTCAAGGAAAGTCTGGTGATCCAGAACCTGGACAAGCGCATTGGCGAGTTGGCCACCCTGTATCCGCTGACCTACTACTTCGGCTCTTCCTACAACCTGATCGGTGTGCGCCTGGAACGTGGCATTCCCGGTATCAACGAGCCGGGCGATTTGCTCATCGTGCAAAAAGGCACGTCAACGCTGGGCAAAGAAAAGCTGGTGTACGACCGGGCCATCCAAAAGATGTTTATCACCCTTGAAGCCTGCGTTGGCTCAGAGCGCCTGTGTGTAATCGGCGACATCATTGAGGAGCGCTTCAATGACAACGTATGAAGCGGGCATCGAAAACAGCAAATACAAGCTGCTGGGCTTTGAGAATGACAAGCGCCTGGCGGTGATCATGGTGATCGCCACCGGCAAGGTCATCAAGATGAAGCTGAGTGAAGTCATCAACAGCGAAATAATGGACAACCTCAATAAAATGGAAGTTAAGAACATGTACAAGAAGTTTTATTCACAGGGAGGGACGCTGACGGCCTACGATATAAACGACCGCAACGAAAACTCCTGGATGATCTACATCATCCTGAACCTGTTGCTGTTCACGTTTTATATCTTCACCAGCATTGCCGCGACCAAGCCTATTTACCTGGAGTCGATGGGCATCATCGTCACGCCAGGCACGTTTCTGTACCCGCTGACGTTTTTGATCGTGGATTTGCTCAACGAGCAATTCGGCCTGCGGCTGGCCAGACGTGCCATTTTGTTTGCGTTCGCCAGTAACGCGATGATCATCATCCTGCTCTACGGCTCGACGTTTCTGCCAGGGCTGCCCGGCTGGAAACTCGATGGCCCTTACAACGATGTGATCATTCAGGTGTCCTCGGTACTGGTCGCGTCCTCGGTCTCGTTCCTGGTGTCGGAGAACATAAACTCCTACTTGCTGTGCAAGATCAAGGAACTGACCAACTCCAAATACCTGTACCTGCGGATTTTCCTCAGTACGTTCTTTGCGGTGATTATCGACAGTTTCCTGTTCTGCTTTATTGCGTTCTATGGCGCGATGCAGACCAGCGACATCTTGAGCATGATCTACGTGCAGATCGCGATCAAAGTCGGCTTTGCGTTTTTTAATATCCTGCCGGCCTATGGCGCGCGTGCGTTGTTCAAACGCTGGATTACCGGTAGCGCAGCCTGATGTAATGCGCTCTAAATGTGGGAGCTGGCTTGCCTGCGATGCAGACAACTCGGTATGTCAGTGACATTCAGTTGATGCTATCGCAGGCAAGCCAGCTCCCACATGACCGAGTATGACTCCTACAACTAGCTCAGTTGCAACTTCTGCTTCAGGCTGCTCATCACACCCGCCTTGTCCTGCAAATACTCATTCAAGCCCCGAGCCCGCAGGTTGCATGCATCGCAATTACCGCAGCCGGTGCCAATGATGCCGTTGTAGCAAGTCAGGGTCTGGTGCTGAACCAGGTCCAGTTGCTGGTGGTAATCTGCCAAAGCCCAGGTCTCAGCCTTGTTCAGCCACATCAACGGCGTGTCCAGGCGCAGCTTGTAATCCATGCCCAGTTCAAGCGCCGTGTTCAGCGCTTTGACAAAGTCATCGCGGCAATCGGGGTAACCCGAGAAGTCGGTCTCGCAGACACCGGTAATCACGCTTTCAGCTTTGACCTGATAGGCGTAGATCGCCGCCAGGGTCAGAAACAGAATATTGCGCCCCGGCACAAAAGTACTCGGCAGGCTTTCGCCCGAGCTGTTCACGGTCGGCACCGGAATGTTGTCGCGGGTCAGGCTGCTGATCGCCAGCTCGTTGAGCAGCGACACGTCCATCACTTTGTGAACGGTGGCGCCCAACTGCTTGGCCAACTTCTGCGCGACTTCAACTTCGGCCACATGGCGCTGGCCATAATCGAAGGTAATGCAGTGCACTTCGTCATACTGCCCCAGCGCCTGGATCAGGCAGGTGGTCGAGTCCTGCCCGCCACTGAATACCATCACGGCTTTTTTAGTCATCACGTTGCTTCCTGCATTTGTAGAATGTGGGAATAGTTTAAAGGCCACTCAATAAAAAGCCCCGCGCTTCTTGCGAAGGCGGGGCTTTTTGTTGCTCGGTGACTCAGTGTGCGTAGGTCAGCAACAGCTCTTTCGGCACTTGGAAATCCAGGGACATCATCACGCTGAGCGCGGTGATGGTGAAGATCGAGAACACGAACAGCTTGCGCGCCCAGACGGTGTCATCCACCGCCTTGTAGCCGGTCCAGGCCATGTACAACCAGTACATGCCCATGGCGGCGGCGACGGCGAGGTAGCTCATGCCGGCATAGCCACTGAAGGTCAACATCAAGGTCGCCACGAGGAAGGCCAGGATGTAGAGCAGGATGTGTTTCTTGGCCACCTGAATGCCACGTTTAACCGGCAGAACCGGAATCGACGCAGCCAGGTAGTCATTGAAGCGGAAGATCGCGATGGCATAGGAGTGCGGCATCTGCCACAGGCTGAACATCACCAGCAGCACCAGCGCAGCCATGTCGAAGCTATTGGTTACAGCCACATAACCAATCACCGGCGGCATCGCCCCCGACAGACTGCCCACCAGCGTGCCGTGAACCGACTTGCGCTTGAGGTACAGACTGTAAAGGCCGACGTAGATAACAAAACCGATCACGGCAAACAGCGCCGCCAACGGGTTAGCCACCTTGTACAACAGGGCTACACCGGCAACACCCAGGACGGTCGCGTAGATCAGTGCCAGTTTCAGGGAGATAAGGCCCTGCACCAGCACACGATTCTTGGTGCGTTCCATCTTCAAGTCGATGTCACGGTCGATGCAGTTGTTGAACACACAACCGGAAGCTACCACCAGGGACGTGCCGATCATCGCAGCCAGAAAAATGGCCAGATCGACATGCCCCTTGGAGGCCAGGAAGAAACCGCCTGCCACAGAAAGCACGTTACCGAAAATGATCCCCGGTTTGGTGATTTGGATAAAGTGCTTAAGCGACATCGGGTCTTACCTCACTTCGCCATCATGAACGTATGGATGCTGAACATGATCCATATCGACAGGCCAACCAGCAGCAGGATCACAAGACCTGCGAACACGAACGCAATCACGTTATCGCGCTGCTCTTTCGAGCGATCCAGGTGCAGGAAGTACACCAGGTGAACCAGAACCTGAATCACCGCAAACGCCAGGACGATCATCAAGGTGATCGACTTCGGCAAGGTTGGGTACATCACCAGGCCGAACGGGATCAGGGTCAGGATGACCGACAGGATGAAGCCGATAGCGTAAGACTTTACGCTGCCGTGGCTCGCATCATGGCTGTCATGGTCATGGGAGTGTGCATTAGCCATTACAGAGTCCCCATCAAGTAAACGACGGTGAATACGCAGATCCAGACCACGTCCAGGAAGTGCCAGAACAGGCTCAGGCAGCTCAGGCGAGTCTTGTTGGTGTTGGTCAGGCCGTGCTTATTGACCTGATACATCATCACCGCCATCCACAGCAGGCCGGCAGTTACGTGCAGACCGTGGGTGCCTACCAGCGTGAAGAACGCGGACAGGAAGCCGGAACGGTGCGGGCCGTAGCCTTCGGAGATCAGCAGGTGGAACTCGTTGATCTCCATGCCGATGAAGCCCAGGCCGAACAGGAAGGTCAGTGCCAACCAGCTCAGTACGCCTTTCTTGTTGCCCTTGTAGAAGGCCAACATGGCGAAACCGTAGGTGATCGAACTGAACAACAGCAAGGCGGTTTCGCCGAGCACGTAAGGCAGTTCGAAGATGTCGTGGCCCGACGGGCCACCCGCTACGTTGTTTACCAGTACCGCGTACACCGCGAAGATCGACGCAAACAAGATGCAGTCGGTCATCAGGTAGAGCCAGAAACCGAATACGGTCATTGGCCCCGAGTCGTGGTGATGGTCATCGTGCCCATGGTCATCGACATGGGCGTGTCCAGCATTGGTCACTAAGTTCGACATGGTTTAAGCCTGTTCCAACGAGGTTTCTACACGGTTGGCCGGGATTTTCTTCTCGGCTACCAGGCGAGCGTGCTGCTCGGCTTCGATGCGTTCGATCGTCTCGACCGGCACCATGTAGCCTTGATCATCACGGGCAGCGTGAATGATGAAGTAACCGATAGTGCCTACCAGGCCCACGATTGCCAGCCACCAGATGTGCCAGATCATCGCGAAACCGAACACGGTCAACAGCGCGCCCATCACCACGCCAGTGGCGGTGTTGTTCGGCATGTGGATCGGCTCGTAGTGCTTAGGACGCTGGTACGCAGTACCGTCTTCCTTGGCTTCGGTGAACGCATCAATGGTGTTCGCAGTAGGAATCACAGCGAAGTTGTAGAACGGCGGTGGCGACGAGGTCGACCATTCCAGGGTATGGCCATTCCATGGGTCACCGGAGTCGCAAGCGTTCTGCTTACGGTCACGGATGCTCACGTACAGCTGGATCAGCTGGCAGGCAATACCGGCAGCAATCATCAACGCACCGAACATGGCGACGTACAGGTACGGCACCCACTCAGGGTTGGTAGTGGCGTTCAGACGACGGGTCATGCCCATGAAGCCCAGCGCGTAGAGCGGCATGAACGCGACGAAGAAGCCCGAGATCCAGAACCAGAATGCAGCCTTGCCCCAACCTTCGTGCAGCTTGAAGCCGAACGCTTTCGGGAAGTAGAAGCTGAAACCTGCGATGTAGCCGAATACAGCACCACCGATGATCACGTTGTGGAAGTGCGCGATCACGAACAGGCTGTTGTGCAGTACGAAGTCAGCACCCGGAATGGCCAGCAGTACGCCGGTCATGCCGCCGATGGCGAAGGTCACCATGAAGCCCAGGGTCCACAGAACCTGGCTGGTGATACGCAGACGGCCGTGATAGATGGTGAATAGCCAGTTGAATAGCTTCACCCCCGTCGGGATCGAAATCAACATCGTCGCCAGGCCGAAGAAGGCGTTGACGCTGGCCCCCGAACCCATGGTGAAGAAGTGGTGCAGCCACACCATGAAGCCCAGTACAGAGATTGCGCCCGATGCATAAACCATCGAGTGGTGACCGAACAGGCGCTTGCCGGTAAAGGTCGAGATCACTTCAGAGAAGATACCGAACGCTGGCAGGATCAGGATGTACACCTCAGGGTGACCCCATGCCCAGAACAGGTTCACGTACATCATTGGATTGCCACCAAGTTCATTGGTGAAAATGTGGAAATCCAGGTAACGGTCAAGCGACAGCAGCGCCATGGTAGCGGCCAGGATCGGAAACGAAGCCACGATCAGGACGTTGGCCCAGGTGCAGGTCCAGGTGAAGATCGGCATGTCCATCAGTTTCATGCCAGGGGCGCGCATTTTCAGGACGGTGGCCAGGAAGTTGACCCCCGTCAGTGTCGTCCCAAGTCCTGATAACTGTAGCGCCCAGATGTAGTAGTCCACACCCACGCCCGGACTGTACTGAATACCCGACAACGGCGGATACGCAACCCAGCCGGTCTTGGCGAATTCGCCGACGCCCAGGGACAGGTTGATCAGCACCACGCCGGAAACCAGCAGCCAGAAGCTCAGGGAGTTCAGGAACGGGTAGGCAACGTCACGAGCACCGATCTGCAGCGGCAAGGCCAGGTTCATCAAGCCGGTGAAGAATGGCATCGCCATGAAGATGATCATGATCACACCGTGAGCGGTGAAGATCTGGTCATAGTGTTCAGGCGGCAGGTAGCCAGGCGAACCCTCGGTGGCCATGGCCAACTGGGTACGCATCATGATGGCGTCGGCAAAACCACGCAGCAGCATGACCATGGCAACGATGACGTACATGACACCGATTTTCTTGTGGTCGACAGACGTCAGCCACTCGGTCCACAGGTAGGTCCACTTCTTGAAATACGTGATTGCAGCAAACAGTGCCAGACCACCCAGCGCGATCATGGCGATGGTCACCATCACGATCGGCTCGTGGAACGGGACCGCATCCCAACTTAATTTACCAAACATCGTTTACTCCTCTGCCCCAGCAGTTGAATGCGAGCCCGTGTCAGAACCTTCAACCACGGCCACTTCTTTCTTCTCGTGCTTGACCGGCTTGCCTGGCTTCATACCTTCGTACTTGTCGACGATTTTCTGAAACAGGTCCGGCTCAAACGCGGAGTACAGAGCGACTGGGTTGTTCTGGCTTGGTTTGGTCAGGGCGTCGTATTCAGCTTGATCAAGCTGTTTAGGTGCGGCCTTGACTGCGGCTACCCAGGCGTTGAAGTCTTCCTGGCTCGTCGAGATCGCTTTGAATTTCATGCCGGTGAAGCCAGCGCCGCTGTAGTTCGCGGAGATGCCTTCCATTTCAGCTTTTTCGTTGGCGATCAGGTGCAGGCGAGTCTGCATGCCCGCCATCGCGTAGATCTGGCCGCCCAGTGCAGGGATGAAGAACGAGTTCATCACGGCATCGGAGGTGATCCGGAAATTAAGCGGAGTGTTCTCCGGGAACTGGATCTCGTTGACCGTGGCGATACCCAGGTCCGGGTAGATGAACAGCCACTTCCAGTCCAGCGCGACCACTTCGATATTGATCGGCTTGACGTTGGATTCCAGCGGACGGTACGGGTCCAGCTCGTGGGTCGACTTATAGGTGATGTAACCCAGGGCGATGATGATGAGGACCGGCACCAGCCACACGGCGATTTCGATCTTGGTGGAGTGCGACCACTTAGGCGCGTAGGTAGCGCTGGTGTTCGACGCGCGGTATTTCCAGGCGAAGGCGAAGGTCATGATGATCACAGGGACCACGACCAGCAGCATCAGCAGGGTAGCGGTGATGATCAGGTTTCGTTGATCCAGACCGATCTGTCCTTTTGGGTCCATCAAGGTCCACTTGCAGCCTCCCAGCATTAACAGCATGCCAATCAGCGGCAAAAAGCCTAGTAATCGGGGGTACCTGTTTTTACTCATCTCACGACCTCTAAAGCAGCTTGCGCAATGCAGTTGGGTTTTGATCGCCAACACTTCACCCTGCCAAGGGTTGGCATTTCTCTTCGATTGAATAAGAGCCTGCCCGTCACGCCATAACTGTACGTTTCACGGACCTGCGGTGAGTTCTTATTCGATTTCGTGGTTAAAGGCCTTGTTACAGACCAATTCCATTTGGTGCGGATAGTTGAAAGGCTGCCGGAACCTTGGGGTCGCACAGAGCCGTCCATCTGCCCCTCGACCGCTCCAGTGCTCAAATATTGAACAGCACCGGACATTCAGTGCGGGCGATTGTAGTTAGCTAGCGATGTATAAACCATGTCTTATAAAGAAATAATTTTTATCGATTACAGCAACAATCCTTCACTAATCCTGCAAAGGTTCGCGATCTTATCGTGTTCGATTCCCAACAAAAACCACAAAAATTGCCGTGTTATTGGGCACAACGCCACTTCCCTTACACCTTGTAAGGGCTTGCAAAACGGATCCAAGCCCCCATAAAACAAGGCATTCGGACATCACCCAATGGCTCGCACGGCGTGACATTCGCGGCATCGCCCAAACGATGAACTGACAGCACAATTTAGCCATCGGGTGCAAATTCAGGCGGCGGTTTGATGGGTCAGAAACGTCCTGCGGCAACGTCCGTGTGACAACATGTCGCACGCTGCGCGCACCTATTGTTGCCCCTCGTCACGGCCCTTTCACAAATCCCTACAACCAAAAACGCCCCGGACTTCCTTCAAGGAAGACCGGGGCGTTTTGGCGAGCAGACTCAGGCCTGGCGTTGGCGATTGCGATAGATGCCCAGCGGCACCAGAATCACCGTCAGCACGAACGCCACCAGCGCCCATTGCGCCAGGGACAAGCCAAGGATGGGCGGGTACGGCGTGCTGCAGAAGCCGTCGACCTGGAAGCCCAATGGAAACACCTTGGCCAGTGGCAGTTCATCGACAATCGGCTGCAGCACATCGACGCCGCAACTGACCTCCGGGAAGAACTGGGTGTAGACGTGGTGGCCTGCAACTGCGACGCCGCCCACGGCACTGAGGACTACCAGCCCTTCAAACACAGTGACCGCACTTTTGCGACGCATGGCGGCGCCGATAAAGGCAAAGATCGCAATCAACAGCAAAGCGTAGCGCTGCAGGATACACAGCGGGCACGGCGCCTCGCCCAACACCACTTGCATATACAGCGCACCGCCAATCAGCGCCAGGCAGATGATGCCCAGCAACACCAGAAAGCGCCGCTCCCTGCCTAAACGCAATTCGTCACTCATCCCCGTTTTCCCTTTGTCGTTGTGCCAATGCCGGCAAGTTTACACACAGAGCATGGTTAAAACAGAGAGGGGTTAACTGCGGATTAATCGGGATAAATGTTGTGGCTGAGCGGACGCCATCGCGGGCAAGCCCGGCTCCCACAGGGAATCGCATTCCAATGTGGGAGCCGGGCTTGTTGTGGCGAGGGTAGATGTACTTATTCCAGCGCCGCCGCCGGGCCGAAGAACTCGTAGCGCGCCTGCTGCTCCGGCACACCCAACGCCTTCAGATGGCGTTTGATCGCCGCCATAAAGCCTTTAGGCCCCAGGAAGTACGCATCCAGGTCACGTTCCTCGGGCAACCACGCCGCCAATTGCTCCTGGCTCAACAGCCCCACCTTGTCCGCCGCAGGGCTCACGCCGTCGTCCTCGGCATAGCAGTAAAAGCGTTTGAGCTGCGGGTGCCTGGCCGCCAGGGCATCGACCCAATCACGGAACGCATGCACGCCGCCGTTGCGGGCGCAGTGGATAAAGTGCACCGGGCGCTCGGTTGCCAGGGCCGCTTCAAGCATGGGCAATGTGGGGGTGATGCCTACCCCGCCGCTGATCAGCACCAGCGGTTTATCGCTGGCCGCCAGCGTGAACTCACCCGATGGCGGGAACAGGTCGATGGTTGCACCGACATGCATCTGGTCATGCAGGTAGTTGGACACCCGCCCACCGGCCTCGCGTTTGACGCTGATGCGGTACAGGCCCGCATCGCTCAGGGCCGACAGGGAATAGTTGCGGCGCACTTCTTCGCCGTCCAGAACCAGCCTCATCCCAATGTACTGGCCCGGTGCGGCTTGCAGGATCGGGCCGTTGTCCACAGGGGCAAAGTAGAAGGAGATGATCTCGTCGCTCTCCTCCACACGCTTGACCAACAGGAACGGCCGCGCACCGCGCCAGCCGCCCGGCGCCTGGGCTTTTTCATCGTAGATGGCCGCTTCGGCGCCAATCAGGATGTCGGCCAACTGGCCGTAGGCCGCGCCCCAGGCATTCATCACCTCAGGCGTGGCGATCTCGCTGCCGAGCACTTCAGAGATGGCGCGCAGCAGGCAGGCGCCCACAATCGGGTAGTGTTCCGGCAGGATCTGCAAGGCCACATGTTTGTGAATGATCTTGGCCACCAGGTCACCCAGTTGGTCCAGCTGATCGATGTGCCGCGCATACATCAGCACGCCATTGGCCAGCGCGCGGGGCTGGTCACCGCTGGCCTGGTGGGCCTGGTTGAACAGCGGGCGAACTTCTGGGTATTCGCTGAGCATCATGCGGTAAAAATGCGTGATCAGCGCTTCGCCGCCGCTCTCCAGCAGGGGCACAGTGGATTTGACGATGGCACGGTCTTGGGCACTAAGCATGGCAGACTCCTGGGTCTCTTTACTGATTACTTTTACCTACTCAGCATTCGTGCCAACTAATTAATCGTTATAATTCAATAAGTTAATTATAATGTAGTCAGTATGACTCCCTACACCTTATAGTCACAAGGACTACAAGGAGTCATTATGACTGCACAATCGCTGCTCACCACCCTGCTGCCCCTGGTCGCCGACCTGTCCCGCGAACTGCCCGAGGGCGAGCGCTATCGACGCCTGTTGCAAGCCATGCGCGCACTGTTGCCGTGCGATGCCGCCGCGTTGTTACGCCTGGACGGTGAGTGGCTGGTGCCGCTGGCAGTGGATGGGTTGAGCGCCGATACCCTTGGCCGTCGCTTCAAGGTCAGCGAACACCCGCGCTTTGAAGTGTTGCTGAGCAGCGCTGGCCCTACCCGGTTTGACAGCGACAGCGAACTGCCCGACCCCTACGACGGCTTGGTCGACGGCCTGCACGGGCACCTGGAAGTGCACGACTGCATGGGTTGCCCGCTGTTTATCGACGACCAGCCCTGGGGCCTGCTGACCCTCGACGCGCTGGACACCGAGCGTTTCGAACGCGTTGAGCTGGATGCTTTGCAAGCCTTTGCCAGCCTGGCGGCGGCCACGGTCAATGTCGCCGAACGCATCGAGCGCCTGGCATTACGCGCCGAGGACGAACATCAGCGCGCCGAGATCTACCGCCAGGCCAGCGGCCAACAGCACAAGGAAATGATCGGCCAGAGCAAGGCGCACAAGCGTCTGGTCGAGGAGATCAAGCTGGTGGGCGGCAGCGACCTGACCGTGCTGATTACCGGCGAAACCGGGGTCGGCAAGGAGCTGGTCGCCCAAGCCATCCACGCCGCGTCCCCGCGTGCGGACAAGCCGATGATCAGCCTCAACTGCGCCGCGCTGCCGGAAACCCTGGTGGAAAGCGAACTGTTCGGCCACGTGCGCGGCGCCTTTACCGGCGCGTTGAATGAACGCCGTGGCAAGTTCGAGCTGGCCAATGGCGGCACCCTATTCCTGGATGAAGTGGGCGAATTGTCGCTGACCGTGCAGGCCAAATTACTGCGCGTGCTGCAAAGCGGCCAGTTGCAGCGCTTGGGTTCGGACAAGGAACACCAGGTGGATGTACGCCTGATTGCCGCCACCAACCGCGACCTCGCCGAAGAAGTGCGCAATGGCCGCTACCGCGCCGACTTCTACCACCGCCTGAGCGTGTACCCGCTGCAAGTGCCGGCGCTACGTGAGCGCGGGCGGGACGTGTTGCTGCTGGCGGGGTACTTCCTGGAGCAGAACCGTTCGCGCATGGGCCTGGGCAGCCTGCGCCTGACCAGCGACGCCCAGGCCGCGCTGCTGGCCTATAACTGGCCAGGCAATGTGCGGGAGCTGGAACATTTGATCGGGCGCAGCGCGCTCAAAGCCCTCGGTAACTGCCGCGAGCGGCCGAAGATTCTGAGCCTGAGCGCCCAGGACCTGGACCTGCCGGACGTCAGCGCGCCGGCTATCGAAGCACCGCTGCAAGCGCCGCAGGCCGCGACCGGCGACCTGCGCCAGGCCACCGAGCACTACCAGCGCCAAATCATCAGCGCCTGCCTGGAACGCCACCAGCACAACTGGGCCAGCGCCGCCCGCGAACTCGGCCTGGACCGCGCCAACCTCGGCCGCATGGCCAAGCGCCTGGGCCTCAAATAGGGCAACTGTGGGAGCTGGCTTGCCTGAGATTGCGGTGGGTCAGCTAGCTCAACTTTGACTGACCCACCGCCATCGCAGGCAAGCCAGCTCCCACATTAGATAGCCTTCGCCTGCAAGACCGGTTGAACCAGCTTAGGCTTACGAAACACCAACACATTCCCCAACATCACCAACACCAGCCCCATCAGCGCCGGGGCGGTCCACTGGTATCCCTCGGCAAACGCCGACACGTTCAGCGCCACCACCGGAAACAGCACCGTGCAATACGCCGCCCGCTCCGGCCCCATGCGCCCAACCAGGGTGAGGTACGCGGTAAAGCCGATCACCGAACCCGGAATCACCAAATACCAGAGCGCGCCGATATACCGCGCACTCCAGTCCATGTCGAAAGGAATGCCGCGCACCGCACAGTAAGTCGCCAGCATCAAAGCGCCATAGGCCATGCCCCAAGCGTTGGTGGTCAGCGGCTTGAGCCCGGCCTTCTGTTGCAGGCTCGAGAGCATATTGCCCGCCGAGAAACACATCGTCCCCAACAATGCCAACCCCAGGCCGAGCAAGGTCTGCGGGCTGGCGGTATGCCCTGCCAGTTCCGGCCAGAATAGAAAGCCCAGCCCCAGCAACCCCAGCGCGCCGCCCATCAACACGTTACGTGCTACGCGCTGGCCAAAAAACACCCGGGCATTGAGGGCGTTCCACAACGTGGCGGTAGAAAACACCACTGCCACCAGACCGCTCGGGATCCATTGGCTGGCGGTCAGGAAGCACATGAAGTTGACGCAGAACAGGCACAGCCCCTGCGCCAGGCAGATCAAATGCCCGCGCCGGTTCATCACCTGCAACTTGCGGCTGAGCAGCAACAGCGCAAACAGCACCAGCGCCGCCAGGCCGAAGCGGTAGACGATCGACACGGGAATCGCCACGACGCCCAATTGCCATTTGAGGGCGATCCAGGTGGTGCCCCAGATCAGCACGGTGAGTAAATACAGGAAAAGGTTCATAGCGGGCTCCGTCGATTGAGGCACAGTGTCCCTTGGCAGCCGGCCGGCGCTCTTGCACATTCTTGCGCTTTTGTCGGGCGCAGGGATCACAGCCATCGCCGGCGGGAGTAGGATGCAAGGCGTCGGAGAGCACAACCATGCCAGATCTGGAATCCCTGCAAGTCTTTCAAGCCCTTAACCGCTCGCCCAACGCACGCCTGGAAGCCTGCGCCGAGCTCGGTGACGGCTTGTCTGCGGCCTTGTGGAGCAACCATCACGACTCGCAGGACTACCAGGCGCCGACCCATCACACCTTGTCCTGCTACATCGGCGGCGGCACCGGCACGTTTCGGCGCGATCAGCCTGGCACCAAGGGCGGCCCGGATAAACTCTGCATACTGCCCGCCGAGCACCAGTCGGCTTGGGTGATCAACGGTGAGATCCGCCTGGCCCACGTGTATTTCAGTCCCGAGCAATTTGCCCTCGGCTGCGTCACGTTGCTCGATCGCGAACCGCGGGAACTGCAACTGCGCGAAAGCACCTTCCTCGAAGACGCCAGCCAGGCCCAACGCTTTCACCAACTGATCGCCCTCAACTGGCAGGAGCCCGCCGAGCGCCTGCTGACCAGCAGTCTGGCCCATGAAATGCTCAGCCACACCTTGCTCAGCCAAGTCGGCGCACGCGATGGCCTGCGTTTGAAGGGCGGGTTGGCGGCGCATCAGCGGCGGCTGTTGGTGGAGTTTATCGACCACCACCTGGAAGACCCGATCAGCCTCGGGCAACTGGCCGGCCTGTGCGCGCTGTCGGAATACCATTTTGCGCGAATGTTCCGCCAAAGCTTCGGCCTGCCGCCCCACCAGTACCTGTTGGCACGTCGCCTGGCGCGTGCGCAAGCCCTGTTGCGTGGCGGCGCCCTGCCCCTTGGCGAGATTGCGTGGCGGTGTGGCTTCTCCAGCGCCAGCCACTTTACCCACCGTTTTCGCCAGGCCATGGGCGCCACGCCCGGGGAATACCGCCAGGCGTTCTGCGCCTAGACCATCAAGCCCAATGTCTTGGCCTTGGCCACCGCTTGGGTGCGTCGCTCCACGCCGAGCTTGCTGTGGATACGCCGCGCGTGAGTCTTGACGGTGTGCAGCGAGATAAACAGCCGGTCGGCGATTTCCAGGTTGGAGTTGCCTTGGGCGATCAGCTGCAGCACTTCCAGTTCGCGTTGGCTCAGCGGGTTTTCCACCACGCCACTGGGCGCCGCCGGGGTTTCCAGACCCAGCTCAATCAATAGCCCCGGCGCACGCAAACGCAGCTCGCGAATCGCCTGCTGCACCTGGCAGCGTTGCGCCAGCTCCAGCCCGGTTTGCAGGGCGCGCCGGGCCACGGCTGAGTCGCCCAACTGCCAGGCCACTTCGCCCAGCACCAGGTGCAGCTCGGTTTCCAGGCAGAGCATGCCGCGTTGTTGGGTGGTGTCGAGCAAGGCATACAGGCGCTCCATGGGCTGAACGGCCACACCCAGCTTCACCTCGGCCAGCACCAGCAAGTACTCCAGCCGTGGAATCAGTTCCAGCGTAGCCGGCGGTGCTTGCCGGGCCTGTGGCCCACGGAAGTGGCGCAGCACCCGGCGCACTGCTTCCACGGTCAGTTCGGCACGGCCCTGTTGCAACCAGAAGTGCCCACTGACCAACAGCAGCACCGCGCGGTATACCGAGTCCGGCACATGGCGTTGCTGCATCAAGCGCTCCGCTTCGCGCAGCTGGGCAAACGCCTGGGCGTAATCGCCATGGTTGGCCGCCAGCAACGCCAGGCCGAGAAACCCATAGAGCACGCGCTTGTCCTGACTGTGCAGGCACAGGCTCAAACCGCTCTCGAAACATTCACCGGCGAGCGTGTCCTGGCCTTGGCGCAACGCCAGATGCCCGCGCCGCAGGGCGATGCGCCCTACCAGTGGCCCCGCCTTGAGGCGCTGGCGCGCCAGCATCGCCTGCACATTTTCCAGCAGGCTTTGCGCCCGATACGGTGCACCGCGTTGCTCCAGCAATTGCGCATGATCCAGTTCCAGCAGCGCTTCCAGCACCAATGAACCATGGGCACGCGCCAGGCACAGCGCTTCGCGGTTCAAGGCTTGGCCCACGTCCAGCTCGCCGCGCAGCAAGGCTTGCTGGGTCAGGCCCGAAAGGCACATCAGCCGGGAAGTCCAGGCGCTGTCGGGCAACGCTTGCAAAGCCTCCAGAAAATGCTCGCGGGAGCGCTCGGCATCTCCATTGAGGTGCAACAACCAGCCCCATTGCGCCTGCCAGCGCGCCAGTAAATGCCGCTGTTTCGCCGCCGTCGGCTGTGGTGCAAACCGGGCAAGCTGGTCGATGCACACACCGGCTTGCTCAAAGCGCCCGGCGAACAACAATGCGGCCGTCACCAGCCCCACCAGTTGTGCGGAGCCAAGCATCAATTCATCGCCATGTTGCTCATGCAGACGCAGCAACAGCTGCGCATTCTGCTGACGGAACAAGTCTTCAAAACTGAAGTGTTGCAACAGGCTCACCGCCATCTCAAACGCTTCGGCCAGCAAGGCCTGTTCAAACGCGGCTTGCCAATCGCACTCGGCGGTAAACCATTGGCAGGCACGCCGATGCCAGGCGCGCTTGGCCGGCCAGGGCTCATCGCGCAGCAAGCGTGCGAGCGGCGCAAAGACCTGCAGCCAATCGGTGGTGTCTTCCCAGGGCTGGATAAAGGCGCCCAATGCCTGCAACTCCCGCAGGTAGTGGGCGCCGTCGCCAGCGCCGAACAGGTGCTCACACAGGCCCGGGTTGAAGCGCGGCAGGTGCGCCAATACCCGCCAGGCCTCAGCCAACTCGACCGGCAAGGTGCGCAGCAGTTCGTGTTGCAGGTAGTCGAGCAAGGTTTTGTCCGGGTGACCATCACCGAGCAAGGCAATGCGTACACCGGCGCACCAACCGCCGCTGAACTGCATCACGCTGTCGAAGCTTTGCCCGCCGCCGAGCAGTTGCTGGACTTGCGCCGGGCTGAAGTTCAGTTCGCTGCACACCAACAGTTCATCGTCGAGCAACAACCGCGGCCAGTTGCATGCCGGTCGCCGCCGCGCGCCCAGCCACCAGGTCAGCGCCGGGCTGGCGACACTGAGCAGGCGGTCGAGCAAAGCATCCAGCTCGGGCGCGGGCAGGCGGCAGTAATCATCCAGGAACAACCACGCCGTGGGCTGCCAGCGGCTGAGGTCAAGCAACAAGGTAGCTTCATCGACAAACGCCAGCCCCAGGTTGTGCGCCAAGCGTTGGCACAACTCATCGGGGCTCAAAGCCGCACCATTGAGTGGCAGCCAATAGACCTGGCAACCCTTGGGCGCCTGCAAGGCACACTCGGCCAGTAACGCGCTTTTGCCACTGCCACCCGGCGCGCACAGCAACTTCACCCTCACGGTTGCTGCGAGCAACGGCTCGGTCAATTGCGGGCGTAACAGGTGATGGGCGGACAGCCGTGGCATGAATCCAGGACGGTCCAGGCAGCGGGTCATGGCGGTCATTGCTGCATCCTGCGTTTTTATTGTTATGCAACCTGACGCCACCCTAGTCCTGTGGTTGGCGGTTGTTGAAGAAGTATTCAGCAGGGTGATTGAAGGGCATTAATTAAAGGCAGAATGCAGACAACTGTGGGAGCTGGCTTATGTGGGAGCTGGCTTGCCTGCGATGCAGACACCTCGGTCTGACAGGCATACCGAGGTGATGCTATCGCAGGCAAGCCAGCTCCCACACAAGCTCGCTCCCATATTTTATATCTGAGTCAGCGAACGCCCTCGGACCGCAGCGCTGCTGGCGTGTAATCCGCCGCCTTGGCCGCGAAGCCGAACACGAAACTGCGCTTTTCCTCATTCTTCATGCCGAGCGCGATGTAGCGCCCGGCAATGATGTCGTACAGGGTTTCCACGGTGTAGGCCGGCACTTGGTGGTCGTAATAGAACTGCGCATGGCCTTCAGCAACGCGCCACAGTTGGCCTCGCCCGTCGTAGTGGTCCACCAGCGCGACCTGCCAGCTGTCTTCGTCGATGTACATGTGGCGCTTGGCGTAGATGTGCCGCTCGCTCGGCTTGACCATGCCGACCACTTCCCACACGCGGTGCAGCTCGTAGCGGGTGAGGTCCTGGTTGATGTGCCCGGCCTTGATGATGTCGTCGTACTTGAGGGTCGGCGAATCGAGCTTGTAGCTGTTGTAGGGGATGTACATCTCTTTTTTGCCGACCAGTTTCCAGTCGTAGCGGTCGGGCGCGCCGGAGAACATGTCGAAGTTGTCGGTAGTGCGCAGGCCATCGGAGGCGGTGCCCGGGCCGTCATACGAGACTTGCGGTGCACGGCGCACGCGGCGTTGGCCGGCATTGTAGATCCAGGCCAGACGCGGCTCCTTCACCTGGTCGAGGGTTTCATGCACCAGCAGCACGTTGCCCGCCAGGCGTGCGGGCGCCGTGACCGATTGCTTGAAGAAGCTCAGCACGTTGGCCGCCTTGGCCTGGTCGATGTCCGGGATGGCTTGCGGCACCGCCACTTCTTCTTCGAAGCGAATCGGCGTGTAGCTGCCATTCGTTTGCGGGGTGGCCTGGGTGATGATGCGCTTGAGGTTACCGCCGTGATAACGGGTGATGTGGTTCCACAACACTTCCACACCATTTTTCGGGATCGGGAACGCGTAGTAACGGTTGCCGGTGAAGTTTTCCAGGCCATTACCGTCGTTAATCGCGTGCACGTTCAGCGCGCTGCGCTTGATCGACTCGTAGATATCCGGCGGCAGGTTGACCGTGCGATGGGTCGGGTACACCGGGATCTTGTAGGTCTCGGGGTAACGCTTGAACATCGCCACCTGGCCGTCGGAGAGCTTGTCTTTGTACTTGTCGACCGTGGCGGCAGTGATCACGAACAGCGGTTTTTCATTGGCGAACGGGTCGGCCAGAAAGCCTTTGCTGTCCACCGCGCCAGCGTTTTTCGGGATGCCGCCGGTCCAGGCCGGGATCGAACCGTCGGCGTTGCCGGCTTTTTCGGCGCCGACCGGCGTCAGGGTGGTGCCGAGCTTGGCGGCCTCTTCGGGCGAGACGGCGGCCATGACGTGGGCGGCCAGTACACTCAGGGCCATCACTGCAAATAGCTTACGCATAGGTTGTTGTCCTTCCTTAAACCAAGTCAGAAGTTCACGCCGAAGCTGAGGGCGATAAAGTCGCGGTCGGTGAGGGTGTTGTAGTCACCGCCGAAAAAGTCGGTGTAGCTCAGGCTCGCGGTGTAGGTGTTGCGGTAGTCCGCATCCACGCCGACGCTGATCGCCTTGGCGCCTTCGTTGAAAATGCCGTTGGGGCCGTAGCCGCTGACGTCATGGGACCAGGACAGGTTGGGCTTGAGGTTCACCCCGGCGAACACGTTGTTGTAGTCGAGGATCGCGCGGGCGCGGTAACCCCAGGAGTTCGCGGTGACGAAGCCGTCGGTGTCGCCGCCGAAACCATAGGCGCCATACACCGAATCGCGGCCATAACGCAGTTTGGTCTTGGCTTCCAGCCCGCCGACGTGCACATAGGCCGCCTCGCCCACCAGCGTCAGGCGTTCGGCACCCAGCACCTGGTCGAAGAATTGGGTCATGGTGCTCTGGATCTGGGTGATTTCCTTGCGGCGGTAACCTGAGTTGTCCGAGCCGAACGAACTGCGGATCGGCGAGGCGGTTTGGCCGGCAATCGGGTTGACCAGCGCCAGGGTCAGGTCGGTGGTGTTGAGTTGCACCGGCGCATTCGGCCGATAGCTGATTTCGCCGGTCCAGGCCGTGCCGGTGGGCAAGGTGGTGGAGAAACTCGCGCCGTACAGGCGGATGTCTTCCGGGTAATCGAGGTAATACTGGCCACGCCCGAGCATGGTGCTCTGGGCCAGGCCCGAACCACTGCCGGGCGCGATGGCGTTGGCAGTGCTGACGATGCGGCCGATGGTGGCCAGGTTGGTGTTGGCGGTAATCGTGCCCACCGTTGGCGTGCGGCTGTGGTAGTTCATGAAGTAGAGGCCGTACTCGGTGTCATCGCCCAGCCAGCGCAAGGCCGCACCGAACTGGCCGCCATCGCGCGCTTCGCGGTCGTTGGCGCGCTGCACCACCACGCCTTCGCGCGTCACCTGAAAGCCCTGGCCAAATGCTGCGGCCACCGGTTGCAACGGCGCAATCGCCGGGCTGCCGACCGTGTAGTTGCCATTGCAGCCGTGAGCCACTACATCGTTACCAAAGAAGGTGCCGCAGTTATCCACCACGGTGTTTTCCCAGTTGAGCTGGTAGAAGCCTTCCACCGACAGCTGGTTAGTCAGGCTTTGGGACGCGAACAGCATGT
This sequence comes from Pseudomonas sp. WS 5532, assembly GCF_012985445.1. Classification (NCBI taxonomy): domain Bacteria; kingdom Pseudomonadati; phylum Pseudomonadota; class Gammaproteobacteria; order Pseudomonadales; family Pseudomonadaceae; genus Pseudomonas; species Pseudomonas sp. WS 5532. The sequence continues at coordinate 76,693 of NZ_JAAQWK010000022.1, read as the reverse complement.
TGACCGGGATCAGGCCTTCCTTGATCTCGGCGCCTGGGCGGCGGAACGCCGAGACGTCGATGGGGTTGATGCTGTTGATCGAGTTACCGATAAACGTACTTTCACCCCAGCTCACCACCTGTTTGCCGACCCGCACGGCGCCCGGCAAATCGCCGATGGAATAGTTGTGATACACAAAAGCATCCAGCAGCTCGTAGCCGGACGAGCGCGCACCTTCGTCGCGGTGGTTGTTGCTGATTTGCTTGAACTCGCGGTTTTCGTCCTGCAGTTCGAAGTCATACCAGTACTTGCCGCGCACAAAGATGCCGCTGTCGCCGTACTTAAGCTCCAGGTCGTGAATGCCCTTGAAGATCTTGGAGAAGGTCTCACCCTTCTTGAAGTTCAGCCGCCCGTCATCACCGGTGGACGCCTGCCCCGTGCCGCCGTTGGGAATGCCCACCAGCTTCTTGTCAGCATCGCGCATGCCCCAACTGGCGCCGACCGACAGCGAGGAATCGAATTGCCCTTCGATCTCGCCGATGTTGAATGAAACAGCCTGCGCCTGGGCGCAGAAACCCAGCGCAACCGCCGTGGCCAGCGCCTGTGGCGTGAAGATGGCGCGCATTGTTGTTTTTGTCATGCGTCTTCCCCGGTGAGTGACAGAAGGCCCCACCCTACTGCCGCCCCTCGGGAGCGATAAGCGCACCAAAGGGGTATTCGTGGTGTCGCTCGAAAGGATGAACAGGCGCTCTGGCCGCGGTTTGGGCGCCACCATGGATTAGGCAGATGGCGGATTATCAGGAGGATGGATAGCGCACCGGCGATCATTACTGAAATTGCAACAGTCCTTGTCCTGAACTGCTATTACTCATTTTGTTACAACCGACTATTCTTAACGCACTTTCAGGGCAGATGGCCCGCTTGGGTAAATCCAGGAAAAGTCTGATTCCAATAGATTGGCCTAATGTTTCAATCTATTACCGCTGTTCACTGACGTTGATTTGTCGCTCCTTGATCCAACGTCTTACTTCGGCCGCTGCGTTTGCAGCGGCCTTTTTTATACCCAAAATAAAACGGGGCGCCTTTAGCGCCCCGTATTATTCAACTGTGTTCAAGCAACGATCAGAGGCTGAACTTCTGCAAATTGGCCATCATCTCTTTCAACGCTTCGATGTTGTCCTTGGGGTGCGCAGCGCCTTCGAAGTCGCAGATCTGCGCCCAGTGCGCCGCCACATCGTCGGGTGAGAACCCGGCCTCAGGGTCAAACCCCACGCCCAGGCTGCGCTCCCAGCGGGTTTTGCCGATCCAGCCGCCGCCGACTTCAAACAAGCCCGAGGTGTCCTGGCACGCCTCGCTGCCCAGGTACACCACCAACGGGCTGACCAGTTCCGGCTTGAGGCGTTCGAACACCTGCGGCGGGATCAGGCCTTCGGTCATGCGCGTGCCGCCGGTGGGGGCGATGGCATTGACCAGGATGTTGTTCTTGCGCCCTTCCAGCGCCAGGGTGCGGGTCAAACCGTAGAGGCCCAGCTTGGCCATGCCGTAGTTGGACTGGCCGAAGTTGCCATAGATGCCCGAGGTGGACGCGGTAAAGATCACGCGGCCATAACCCTGCTCGCGCATGTGCGGCCAGGCGGCGCGGGTAACTTTGTAGGCACCTTCGACATGCACGCGGTACACCAGGTCCCAGTCACTGTCGTCCATTTTGTGGAAGGTCTTGTCGCGCAGGATGCCGGCGTTGTTGACCACCACGTCGACACGGCCGAACACGTCGAGAGCGTGCTGGACGATCTTGTCCCCCTCGGTTACGGAGTCATGGTTGGCCTCGGCAGTACCGCCCGCCTCGCGAATCTCCGCCACTACACGGTCGGCGGCCGAGGCATTCGCGCCTTCGCCCTGGGTCGAGCCGCCGAGGTCGTTGACCAGCACTTTGGCCCCGTGCCTGGCAAACAGCAGCGCATGGGCACGGCCCAGCCCGCCGCCGGCACCGGTGACGATCACGACCTTATCCTGGAACTGCACTGACTCACTCATACCGAACTCCGTTGGCGACATTGGCAATGGGTTGAGTGTCACGCACGCAGCCTTTGGTCACAATAAACACGGCCGAGGCTGAATGGTGCTCAATAAGACAGCGCGATGATCAACCGGCTGTTGTGGCGAGGGAGCTTGCTCCCGCTGGGCTGCGCAGCAGCCCGGGATTGGCCTCAGGAGTAGGCCACTCGCGGCGCCGGCTGAGCGATGCGTTCACGAAACGCCAAATAATGCTTGAGCACCAGCACCGGCGCTTCGATCTGCGGGTAGTGGCCGATATTGGTCAGTAATACCGAGTCGGCATTGGGCACCAACTGGCGATAACGCTCCACCATATGCGCACCGGAAATGGGATCGACTTCTCCATCGATTACCCGCAGCGGCACTTCATTGCGTTGCATCGCCACCACCCAGCGTTCACGCAGACGGCGGCGCTGGGGAATGTAGGCAATCAACTTATGCAGGATACGCGGGCCGTCATTGCAGTTGATCAAGCTCCAGAAGTCATCCAGTGCACTTTCACTGGGCCGCGTGTTCGGGCCGAAAATCTGGCTGAAACTGTTCGACAAAGCGTTGCGCCCAAAGGCACGGCCGATCATCCAGCCGAGTGGGCTGAGCAAGAGTTTCTGCACCAATGCCGGGCGATGGGTCTCGGGAAACAGCCCACCATTGAGGAACACGCAGCTGGCCATCAGGAAGCGGCCGTCGTAATGGCGCGCCAGTAATTCCTGGGCCACGCTGTCGCCATAGTCATGGGCCAACACATGCACCGGCCGCTCCACACGCAGGTGTTCGAGCAGCGCCTGTTGCAGGTCGGCCTGCTCCAGCAGGCAGTAATCGTGGTTCAGCGGCTTGGCCGAATCGCCAAACCCGAGCATGTCGCAGGCGATCACCAAGTTACGCTGGGCCAGGGGCTGCCACAGGTAGTGCCAGTCCCAACTGGCGGTGGGAAAGCCATGAATCAATAGCAACGGCTCGCCCTGCCCCGCTACCCAGTAACGGATCATGTGGCCACGAAAGAGAAATTCCTGGCCACGTTTGCGCCAGGCTCTGAGCGGTATCTCGGCGAGTGGCATCAGCTTTTATACCCGGGATCTTGCAGGTCCAATTTACGCAACAGCGCCGGCCACGCCAGTGCACCACCCATACCTTGCGCGCTCTTTGTGACAACCGCCACCATCGCCTTGGCACCCGCCAGAATCTGCGGCTCAATGGCAATTAATTCGGCGCCGCCGTTTTGCGCCAGCACCTGGATGTCGCAAGCGCGCTGGAAGGTGAACATTATTAAAAACGTGTCGGCGATCGAACCAGCGCAGGTCAACAGACCGTGGTTGTGCAGCATGAGGAAATTGTTGTCGCCCAGGTCCGCCTGTAAGCGGGCTTTTTCTTCAGGGTTGAGCGCCACGCCTTCATAGGCGTGATAGGCCAGGCTGGACAACACAAAGGTGGATTGCTGGCTGATCGGCAGCACGCCCTGCTTCTGCGCCGACACCGCAACCCCCGCGGCGGTGTGGGTGTGCAGCACGCAGACCACGTCGTGGCGCACTTCATGGATGGCACTGTGGATGGTGTAGCCGGCGGGGTTGATCTCGTAAGGGCTGTCCATCAGCTTGTTGCCGGCCTGATCAACCTTGACCAGGCTCGACGCCGTAATTTCATGAAACATCAACCCATAGGGGTTGATCAGGAAATCATCGGTACCCGGCACCTTGGCGGAAATATGCGTGAAGATCAGGTCATCCCAGCCATGCAGCGCCACCAGGCGATAGCAGGCCGCGAGGTCGACGCGGGTCTGCCATTCGGCAGCGCTGACCTGGTCTTTGACATTCTGTGGCGATAGAACAGGGGCTAGGCTCACGGCAACAACCTCCTTGGTTCGCGTTCTTATTATTTTTCTGGATGAGGAGCCAGTCTAGTCAGGCGCGATGACGCAAGGAGTTGCCTTGGCAGCCAGCTTGATGACTGAGCGAGTCAGTCATGAGAATAGTACAAACGGTGTCAGAGAAGTGCCGCCAATAAAGGCACGGCGAACAGGTTGAGCAAGCCCGTCAGCACGAGCCAGAACACCGGCATCAGCTTGCGCTGGGGCATTGCCTTTATCTGGCGTGGCGGGCCTTGCTGCGTGAATTCCCGGTCAAGCGCGCAGTGCAGTGACCAATTCGGCCAGCCAAGGCTCGGCGTCGGCTTCCGGGGTCACGCTTTCGCTGGCGTCCAGGCGCAGCATCGGCAGCACTTCGCGTACGCCCAGTTCGGCGAACAGTTCGCGCATTTGCTCGCCGCCACCGCAGAACGTGTCGCCATAGCTGGCGTCACCCAGGCCGATCACCGCACCGGGCAGGTCGCGCCAGGCGGCTGGCAGTTGGTCACGAATGGTCGAATACAGCGGTTGCAGGTTGTCGGGAAGTTCACCCATGCCGGTGGTCGATGTGACCGCCAGGAATGCCTCGGGGGCAAAGGCTTGCACGTCGGCCAAGGTGGCGCGTGGGTTGTGCCAGGCTTCAAAACCGGCGGCGTTGAGGATACCGGCGGCGTGGCGGGCGACTTCTTCAGCTGTGCCGTAGACCGAGCCGGAAAGGATGGCGACTTTCATCAATCTGATCCTGTAGTTGAGCGAAAGCGTGGGATATTAGCAGCTGACACAAATATTTCAGTGCACACCGTGCAACATTCAAAAGTTGCCATAGAATTCAGGCTTTAAAAACATGCGATGGATTGCTCAATGATCAACGCCAACCTGATGCAACTGGTGATCAACGCTTCTAACGACGGTATCGTCGTCGCCGAACGTGAAGGCCAGGACAAGCCGCTGATCTACGTGAACCCGGCGTTCGAGCGTTTGACCGGTTACACCCTGGACGACATCCTGTATCAGGATTGCCGCTTCCTGCAGGCGGGTGACCGTGACCAACCGGCGCTGATGGCCATTCGTGAAGCCCTCGACAGCGGTGGAGCCTGCCGGGAGATACTGCGCAATTACCGCAAGGACGGCACGCACTTCTGGAATGAGCTGTCGCTTTCCACGGTTTACAACAAGGCCGACAAGCAAACGTATTTTGTCGGTGTGCAAAAAGACGTTACGGTTCAGGTGAAAGCGCAGCAACGCATCGCTCAGTTGGAAGCCCAAGTGGCCGAGCTTAAAGATGAGCTGGCGGCACTCAAGGCGACGAGCGGAATTAACAAAGTGTAAAAAATGCGGTCTTTAGAGCGATAATGGCTTTTTAATGCCTCACCCTTGAGCTACATCAATGCAACGCGACGCGCTATTGACGCAGGACGAGCTGGATTTTATCCAGGACATGCAGCACAACCCGCAACTCAACCTGCGGGATGCCTGGTCGAGCCTGACCGTTAATGGCGGTGCGCAGATTCGCGATTTGCTCACGCGCCTGGCCGCTCACGACCACGTCACCATCCAGGCACAGTTCGACAACCAGCAACTGACCTTCCCGCTGCATTTGGTGGAAGACGAGTTTCATGCGGTGCATCTGCGCTTGGGCGTGCCGAGCATTTTTGAAGATGGGCCGATGATCCGTCCATGGCGCCTGGCGCTTGAAGCCCCCGTGGCGATGGAAAACGTCAGGGGCAACCCTGCCGCGCTATGGGTGCATGAGGTGTCATTCAAGGGCGTACTGGTGGAAATTCGCGGACGGGTCAAACCGCCGAAAACCTTTTCCCTGTGGTTCAGTCCGTCCGGTTACGAGCGTATTGCCTTGCGCGGCACGCTGGAACGGGAAACCGCGCGGGGTCTGTTCGCTTATCGCCTGAGCCAGAGTGACGCGAATGAGATCGAACGGTTACGCCAGTTCATCCTGCATCAGCACCGGTTGGTCCATCCGCACGTACACGCCTGAAATCAACTATCCAACTGGCCTGCAAGAAACTGCTGCAAGCGGCTCTGCATCTGGCGCCCTTCGCTGCCCAGGCAGCCGATAGACGAACCGGCCAGATCACCCTCGGCCAGGTCCGCAGCGGCACCGGCCAGGAACAGTGGGCAATCCAGGGTCAACGCCAGACGGTTCAGGCGCGCTGCCAGATCATGGTTATGCCAATGGTTGGAGAAAATCACCAGCGCCTTGGGCCGGATCTTTTCACACACCAATGTCAGTTCATCAAAGGGCTGGCCCATGCCCAGCACTTTCACCGGCGTGTCTTCGTGACTGAGCATCAGCGCCGCTACCAGCAGTTCCAATTTACGGCATTCGCCAGGCATGGCCGCCAGCAACACCCGCGGCGCGAGTGGGGCACTGGCAAGCTGCAAGCGCTCAAAGGTACGCATGCGCAGGAAGGTGTCGTAAAAAAGCCATTCACTGGCCTGGCCAAAATGCCCCTGGTGGCGCATCAGATCGCTCCAGAGGGGCATCAGGATGTCCTGGAACGCAACGTTCAGCGGGTAAGTCGCGAAAATCTGACCGTACAGGCTTTCCAATTGGCGATCGTCAAAGGCTTTGACTGCCAGCAGCAACCGCAGTCGCCACTGTGACCACTCACTCTCGTCGACCTTATCGCCCTCGGCACGAATGGTCTCAGCCTGCTGATCGTCACGGGCGAGGATCTTACCGACCTTGCTCACGGCCACGCCGCGTTCAATCCAGTCGAGAATACGATTGACGGTCACAATATCGGCGCTGGAGTAGAGCCGATGCCCGCTTTCGGTGCGCGTTGGCTGGATCAGGCCATACCGCCGCTCCCAGGCTCGCAGTGTGACCGGGTTCACACCTGTCAGTCTTGACACTTCACGGATCGGAAACAGCTCATCTGAGACGGTTGATTCCAGTTGCGAAATGCTATCAATGGGCACATTAATCACGGGCATTTTGAGCCAAAAAGCCAACGTTATTTGGGGTCCCATTTAACGCCTTTCTACCTGTCCTTTTCAAGGCCGTTACTTTTCGGACCACTGCCGCTGGCGTATTTCTTCAAAACAGGAATAATCCTTGCGTGCTTTTTGGTGATGGTCTTACCCGGCCGCCACCTTAGTGCGCCACCTACCCGCTTGGCGCACCTGATTACTTGGAGATACACAATGTCTACCTCTCCCGTCACCTTGATGGTTGCGCGCCGCGTGGCCAAAGGGCGCTATGAAGAATTGATGGCCTGGCTGCGCGAAGGCGAGCAATTGGCCACTGACTTCCCCGGCTACCTGGGTTCCGGCGTGCTTGCGCCGCCGCCCAATGATGATGAGTTTCAGATCATCTTCCGCTTCGCCGATGAAAAAACCCTGCATGCCTGGGAGTTCTCCGCCTCGCGCAGCGCCTGGCTAAGCCGTGGCAGCGAACTGTTTGCCGACCCGTCCGAGCATCGCGTCAGTGGCATCGATGGCTGGTTCGGTGCCGTGGGTGCACGACCACCGCGCTGGAAACAGGCGGTGGCGATCTGGCTGGCATTTTTCCCGGTGTCGCTGCTGTTCAACTTCGGCCTGGGGCCGCTGCTCAGCGAGTTGGACATGTTCCCGCGTGTGCTGGTCAGTACCCTGGCACTCACGCCGCTGATGGTTTACTTCTTTATTCCTCTATCGACCCATCTGCTCGCGAGCTGGTTGCATCCAACACCAACGCCCAAGACTACCCAAGCCGCTGCTTGAGTACAGGCGTGGCCGGTCGCTGGTATAGTTTCAACCTGCCAGCGACTCGAGCCTCCCATGACGGTAACCAACGCCCCGATCCTGATCACCGGTGCCGGCCAGCGTGTCGGCCTTTATTGTGCCGAGCGCCTGCTCGACGAAGGCCACGCGGTGATTTTCAGCTACCGCAGCGAACGCCCAGGCGTTGAGGCCTTGCGCGCGCGTGGCGCGCTCGGCGTGTTTGCCGACTTCTCCACTGAGGCCGGGATTCTGGCCTTTATCGCCGAACTGAAAACCCATACCGACAGCCTGCGTGCGATCATTCACAACGCGTCGGCGTGGGTTGCCGAAACACCTGGCGACGAAAGCCGCGCCTTTACCGACATGTTCAGCGTGCACATGCTTGCGCCGTATCTGATCAACCTGCATTGTTCACCTTTGCTGCAACGCTCGACACCCGCCGATATCGTGCACATCAGCGATGACGTGGTGCGCAAGGGCAGCCGCCAGCACATCGCCTACTGCGCCACAAAAGCCGGTCTCGACAGCCTTACACTTTCGTTCGCTGCGCAGTTTGCGCCGCTGATCAAGGTCAACGGCATCGCGCCGGCGATGGTGATGTTCAACGCGGGCGATGATGCGGCGTACCGCGCCAAGGTGCTGGCCAAGTCAGCGCTGGGCATCGAGCCTGGGCCTGCGGTGATCTACCAGAGTGTGCGTTACCTGCTGGACAACCCGTATGTCACCGGAACCACCCTGACCGTCAACGGCGGGCGGCATATCAAGTAAGCCGTTTGTGAGGATGTTGTATGACCTTGTCCCTGCCCCAACACTACCGCGAGATCCTCAAAGGCCTGGGCGAAGACCCGGAGCGCGAAGGCTTGCTCGACACCCCCAAGCGCGCCGCCAAGGCCATGCAGTACCTGTGTCATGGCTATGAGCAGGACCTGGAAACCATCGTCAACGGCGCATTGTTCGCCTCCGATAACGACGAGATGGTGATCCTCAAGGACATCGAGTTGTATTCGCTGTGCGAGCACCACCTGCTGCCCTTTATCGGCAAGGCCCATGTGGCCTATATACCGACCGGCAAGGTGCTGGGCCTGTCGAAGCTGGCGCGCATTGTCGACATGTACGCGCGGCGCCTGCAGATCCAGGAAAACCTCACGCGGCAGATCGCCGACGCTATCCAGCAGGTCACCCAAGCCGCAGGCGTGGCGGTGGTAATTGAAGCCAAGCACATGTGCATGATGATGCGCGGCGTGGAAAAACAGAATTCAACCATGAACACCTCAGTGATGCTCGGCGCGTTCCGCGAGTCGAACACCACGCGTATGGAGTTCCTGCAACTGATCGGACGGAGCAAGTAGCAATGCCACAACTTCAACCAGGCATGGCGCGCATCCGGGTCAAGGACCTGTGCCTGCGCACCTTTATTGGCATCAATGAAGATGAGATCAACAACAAGCAGGACGTGCTGATCAACCTGACTATCCTGTATGCCGCCCAGGAAGCCGTGCGCGACAATGACATCGACCACGCGCTGAATTACCGCACCATCACCAAGGCGATTATTGCCCACGTCGAAGGCAATCGCTTTGCGCTGCTCGAACGCCTGACGCAAGAGTTGCTGGACCTGGTGATGAGCAATGAGTCCGTGCTGTACGCCGAAGTCGAAGTGGACAAGCCCCATGCGCTGCGCTTTGCCGAGTCGGTGTCGATAACCCTCGCAGCCAGCCGCTGATAGTTAAGTGAGCCTTATGAACGATCAACAACGCCTCGAACTCGAAGCCGCCGCCTTCCGCCGGTTGGTGGCCCACCTGGACAGCCGCAAGGATGTGCAGAACATCGACCTGATGAACCTCTCGGGCTTTTGCCGCAACTGCTTATCCAAGTGGTACAAGGCCGAGGCCGACGAGCGCCACATCGAGCTGAGCCTCGATGATGCCCGCGAAGTGGTGTACGGCATGCCGTATGCCGAGTGGAAAGCCCAATACCAGCAAGAAGCCAGCGCCGACCAACAGGCGGCGTTCGCCAAAGGAAAACCCCATGACTGATCTGAACACCCTGCGCGCCAGCCTCAACAGCGGCGAACACGTTTTTGCCGACACCCTGGCTTTTGTAGCTGCCGGTTACGACTACCAGCCGCAGGCTTTTACCAATGGCGGCGTAAAAAATGCTGCTGGTCAGAACGAAGGTTCATGCAAGACCTTGGGCTTGGCGCTGCTGGAAGGCTTGAGCGACCAGGAAGCGCTGCTGGCGTTTGGTGAGCATTACCGTTCGGTGGTGGCAACGCCGGAGGGCAGTGATCACGGCAATATCCGCGCGTTGATTGCGCATGGTTTGGCCGGCGTGAAGTTCACCGCACAGCCCCTGACCCGCCGCTGATCTAATCTGCCACCCCGGTTTAAGGTGGGAGCTGGCTTGCCTGCGATAGCGGTGTGTCAGCCACCACCGCTATCGCAGGCAAGCCAGCTCCCACATTGAATCGGGTTGGCACATCAGCACTGTGGTGCGGCTTGAATCGTGCGCATAAAAAAACCGGCCTCTCAGCCGGTTTTTTCATTTCAACGGGTTTAGAACGCAGCGTCCTTCAAACCGTCGAGGTAACGCTCAGCGTCCAAGGCCGCCATGCAACCAGCGCCGGCCGAGGTGATGGCCTGGCGGTACACGTGGTCAGCCACGTCACCGGCGGCAAAGATGCCTTCGATGTTGGTCGCAGTGGCGTTGCCTTCACGGCCGCCTTGCACAACCAGGTAGCCATCTTTGGCTTCGAGCACGCCTTCGAACAGCGAGGTGTTCGGGGTGTGGCCGATGGCGATGAACACGCCGTCGACTTTCAGCTCGTCGAAGCTGCCGTCGTTGTTTTTCAGGCGAGCACCGGTCACGCCCATGTTGTCGCCCAGGACTTCATCCAGGGTGGCGTTGAGCTTGAGGATGATCTTGCCTTCAGCCACACGGGCGTGCAGTTTGTCGATCAGGATCTTCTCGGCGCGGAAGGTCTCGCGGCGGTGAACCAGGGTCACGGTGCTGGCAATGTTGGCCAGGTACAGCGCTTCTTCCACGGCGGTGTTGCCGCCACCGACCACAGCGACCGGCTTGTTACGGTAGAAGAAACCGTCGCAGGTCGCGCAGGCGGAGACGCCTTTGCCCATGAACGCTTCTTCCGATGGCAGGCCCAGGTAACGGGCGCTGGCACCGGTAGCGATGATCAGCGCGTCACAGGTATAGACACCGCTGTCGCCGGTCAGGCTGTAAGGCTTTTTCGAGAAGTCGACTTGGTTGATGTGGTCGAACACGATCTCGGTTTCAAAGCGCTCGGCGTGCTCTTTCATACGCTCCATCAGCACCGGGCCGGTCAGGCCGTGGACGTCGCCCGGCCAGTTGTCGACTTCAGTGGTGGTGGTCAACTGACCGCCTGCCTGCATGCCGGTAATCAGCAGCGGCTTGAGGTTGGCCCGGGCAGCGTAGACGGCAGCGCTGTAACCGGCAGGGCCGGAACCGAGAATAATCACTCGCGAATGACGGGTATCAGACATGACTCACTCCTATCGACCGCCCGGACCACAAGGCAGCTGGAATAAAAAAGGACCGCGAAGCACTTGGGGAAGGCTTGAACTCGCAGGCCCTGAAAATAATGGGTGCAGCGTATAGAGGGGGGCAAGATTAAGGAAATACGGAATAACAATCCAGCTCATAGGTGGTCTCTATGCAGTCGCCGCGATTAATCGACACCCTGGTTGCCTAGATGTTACCGCTGATGTCGCCGCTTTCGCCGAAGAAGCAAAGCCGGTAAGGTCGGCGCGTTCGTCTTCTTGCTCGGAGTTCTCCATGCCTGCCCCTGCTCTTTCTGGCCCGCAATACCTGCGTGAAGGCCTCAAACTGGTGTTGAGCCCTGGCCTGCGCCTGTTTGTGCTGCTGCCGTTGGCGATCAACCTGGTGCTGTTCGTCGGCTTGATCTATTTCGCCGGCCATCAGTTCAGCCTGTGGGTCGACACCTTGATGCCGACGCTGCCTGGCTGGCTGAGTTTCCTCAGCTACATCCTGTGGCCCTTGTTTGTGGTGCTGGTGGTGTTGATGGTGTTTTTCACCTTCACCATGCTCGCCAATATCATCGCCGCGCCATTCAACGGTTTTCTCTCGGAGAAAGTCGAGGTAGTGGTGCGCGGCACAGACGACTTCCCCGCCTTCAGCTGGGGCGAGTTGATGGCCATGGTCCCGCGCACCCTGGCGCGGGAAATGCGCAAGCTGGGTTACTTCCTGCCACGGGCCATCGGCCTGTTTATCCTGTCGTTCATTCCGGTGGTCAACCTGATCGCCGCGCCGCTGTGGCTGCTGTTCGGCGTATGGATGATGGCGATCCAGTACATCGACTACCCGGCGGATAACCACAAGCTGGGCTGGAACGAAATGCTCGCCTGGCTGCGCCAGAAGCGCTGGCAAAGCATGAGTTTTGGCGGCATTGTTTATCTGGTGCTGCTGGTGCCGGTGGTCAACCTGCTGATGATGCCGGCGGCCGTGGCCGGGGCTACGCTGTTCTGGGTGCGTGAGCAAGGGGCCGAGGCGATGGCACGGCAGGCGATAGCCAAGTCATAAATCCATCATCCTAGAGTCACAATGACGACATGGCCCACGGTGACACTGTGGGTCATGACGACAGCCTCGCTCCACATCACCCTGATTACCGAAACCTTCCCGCCGGAGATCAATGGGGTGGCCAATACTCTTGGCCGCCTGTGCGAGGGTTTGCGCGCGCGCGGCCATCAGGTCGAGTTGGTGCGCCCCCGCCAGGGCACCGATCAAAGCCGGCCCAGCGACGATGGGTTGCTGCTGTGTCGCGGCTGGCCACTGCCAGGGTACCCGGGGCTGCAATGGGGCCAGTCGTCGATGCACAAGTTGCTGCGGCGCTGGACACGCCAGCGCCCGGACGTGCTGTACATCGCCACTGAGGGGCCGCTGGGGCTGTCGGCGCTACGTGCGGCGCGGCGCCTGGGGATCAGCGTGGTCAGCGGGTTTCACACCAACTTCCAGCAGTACTCCAATCAATATGGCTTGAGCCTGCTCAGCCGCATGGTGACCCATTACTTGCGCTGGTTTCACAACCGCTCGACCCTGACCCTGGTGCCCAGCGCGAGCCAGCGCCTGGAGTTGGAACGTCGCCACTTCGAGCGCCTGGGCATGTTGTCACGCGGCGTCGACAGCCAGTTGTTCCACCCCGCCAAACGCGATAACGCGTTGCGTGAAAGCTGGGCGCTGAATAACGATCAAATCGCCGTACTGCATGTAGGCCGACTGGCACAGGAAAAAAACCTGGGGCTGCTCAAGCGCTGCTTTGAAACCTTGCAGGACACCTACCCACTGCGCCAGATGAAACTGATCATCGTCGGCGACGGCCCGCAACGGGCGACGCTGGAAAAGGAACTGCCCGAGGCAGTGTTCTGCGGCACCTTGCGCGGCGAAGAACTGGCACGGCATTACGCGTCCGGCGATGTGTTCCTGTTCCCCAGCCTGACCGAAACTTTCGGCAATGTGGTGCTGGAAGCCATGGCCTCCGGCCTGGGTGTGGTGGCTTACGACCAGGCGGCCGCCACCCAGCATATTCGCCATGGCTACAATGGCGTGCTGGCGATGCCAGGGGATGAGGGCGCGTTTTGTGACGCTGCCAATTGGCTGCTGGAAGATGCGGAGAGTTTGCGCCGCATGCGCTTGAATGCTCGTCAGCATGCGAGCCGCCAGGGTTGGCCGGCGATTATCGAACAGTTTGAGCGCCAATTGCGCGGGGTGTGCGGCGAGCGGACGGTGATTGCAGGGGAGTCGCGGTTGATCTGATGCCTGTGTTGGCCGTTAGATCGCTATCGCGGGCAAGCCCGGCTCCCACATTGGAACGCATTTTCCTGTGGGAGCCGGGCTTGCCCGCGATGGCGTCGGAGCAGACGCTACACCAGGCTGGTTAACGCCTCACGACTGAACGGCAGAATGTCGCCCTCACGACCTTCGCGCACCTTCACGGCCCAATCCGGGTCCACCAGCAGGGCACGGCCCACCGCGACCAGATCAAACTCATCGTTGTTCAGACGTTCCAGCAGCTTTTCCAGGCTGGCCGGTTGGGCGACCTTGTCGGTGTTGACCATGAACTGCAGGAACTCGCCGTCCAGACCCACACTACCGACAGTGATGGTCGGCTTGCCGGTGAGCTGGCGGGTCCAGCCGGCCAGGTTGAGGTCGGAGCCTTCGAATTCCGGTTCCCAGAACCGACGCGTGGAGCAGTGGAAAATATCCACACCGGCGTCGGATAACGGCTTAAGAAACTCACCCAGCGCCTCGGGGGTTTGCACCAGGCGTGCGGTGTAGTCCTGCTGCTTCCATTGAGAGAAGCGCAAGATGATCGGGAAGTCCGGGCCGACGGCGGCGCGGGTGGCCTGGATCAATTCAATGGCAAAACGCGAACGGTTGGCCAGGCTGCCGCCGTATTCGTCAGTGCGCTGGTTGCTGCCCTCCCAGAAGAACTGATCGACCAGATAGCCGTGGGCGCCGTGGATCTCCACGCCATCCATGCCGATGCGCTGGGCATCCTTGGCGGCCTGGGCGAAGGCGTTGATCACGTCCTTGATGTCTTGTTGGGTCATGCCATGGACGACGACGTTGCCGTCCTTGAGTTTCTCCATCGGGCCGTAGGCCGGCACGCTGGCGTCAGGCTCGGTGCCGATACGGCGCACGCTGCCCACGTGCCACAGCTGCGGGACGATCTTGCCGCCTTCGGCGTGTACCGCGTCCACCACTTTCTTCCAGCCGGCCAACGCGGCCTCACCATAAAAGTGCGGGACGTTCGGGTAGCCATTGGAGGCCTGATGGCCGACCACCGTGCCTTCGGTGATGATCAGGCCCACGCCCGCAGCGGCGCGGCGGCGGTAGTACTCGATGACTTTGGAATTGGGTACGCCACCCGGCGAGAACGAACGCGTCATCGGCGCCATGACAACACGGGTGGACAGTTGCAGTGCACCGAGCTGGAAAGGTTTGAACAAAGCCTGGACGGGCATGGGAGCACTCCACATAAGAGGGATTTATGATGTGGATAATATGGGCCGTGCCGCGTGCTGGGTAGCACTATTGATCTGGGTGATTAAGGGGTAAAAGTGATGAGGGTTTAGGGCTGCTGCGCAGCCCAGCGGGAGCAAGCTCCCTCGCCACAGTGCAGGAACGATTCAGCTCAAGGCTTTTTCGATGGCCTGTACGATCGTCGGATCATCCGGCGCCGTGCGCGGCGAGAATCGCGCCAGTACTCGCCCATCCTTGCCGAGCAGGAACTTCTCGAAATTCCAGGTGATATCCCCAGGAAACTCCGCGCCCTCGCCCGCCAGCAAGCGATACAGCTGATGGCGATCGTGGCCGTTGACGTCAAGCTTGCTGCCCAACGGAAAGGTCACGCCGTAGTTCAGGCTGCAGAACGCCTGAATTTCTTCCTCGGAGCCCGGTTCCTGGCCTGCAAACTGGTTGCACGGCAGGCCGAGTACGGTAAATCCCTGGCCCTTATACTGCTGGTAAAGGTTTTCCAGGGCGGCGTATTGCGGGGTCAAACCACATTTGGAGGCCACGTTGACCACCAGCACCACTTGCCCCTTGAAAGGCGCCAGCGGCAGCTCTTGTCCGTCCAAAGCTTTGAGTTTCAGGTCGTGGAAAGCACTCATGACGAACTCCAGATATCCCATGTTCTTCGCGTTGCGGCTGTTCGAGATTACAGACCACAAGCCTGCAATCATAGACGCCGATTGAAAAACTCGCCCGCCGGTTACTGCGCGGTCGGCCAGGGCAAAATCGGAATCGCGGTGACCGCATTCTGCGGGCTGCCTTCGATCAGACGGTCGCTGTAGACCAGGTACACCAAGGTATTGCGCTTCTTGTCGAGGAAGCGCACCACCTGCATGGTCTTGAACACCAGCGAGGTGCGCTCCTTGAACACTTCGTCGCCATCCTTGAGCTCGCCCTTGAAGTGAATCGGGCCAACCTGACGGCAGGCAATCGACGCTTCAGCGCGGTCTTCGGCCAGGCCCAGGCCGCCTTTGACGCCGCCGGTCTTGGCACGCGACAGGTAGCAGGTCACGCCGTCGACCTTCGGGTCATCAAACGCCTCGACCACAATACGGTCGTTGGGGCCGACAAACTTGAACACCGTCGACACCTGGCCGATTTCTTCGGCCGAGGCCAGCAACGGCATGGCCAGCAGCAGGCCGAGTAATCCTTTCATGACACGCATCGTGTATTTCCTTTATTCAGACCAGGATCAGGTTATCGCGGTGAACCAGTTCCGGTTCGGCCATGTAACCCAAGAGTCCGACAATCGCGTCGGACGATTGTCCAATAATCTTCTGTGCTTCAAGGGCGCTGTAGTTGGCCAGGCCACGGGCGATCTCGCGACCATCGGGCGCCACACACACCACCATCTCGCCACGGCGGAAGCTGCCCTGCACCAACTTGACGCCGACCGGCAGCAGGCTCTTGTTGCCCTGGGACAAGGCTGACACAGCACCGTCGTCCAGAACCAGCGTGCCACGGGTTTGCAGATGACCGGCCAGCCATTGTTTGCGCGCCGCCAGCATGCCGCGTTCCGGCGACAGCAGCGTACCGATGCGCTCACCGGCCTTGAGGCGATCCAGCACACGCTCCAGGCGCCCACCGACGATGATGGTGTGCGCGCCGGAACGTGCGGCCAGCCGCGCCGCACGCAGTTTGGTCTGCATGCCGCCACGGCCCAATGCACCGCCTACACTGCCGGCCACGGCGTCCAGCGCCGGGTCATCGGCGCGGGCTTCGTAGATAAGCTGGGCGTCGGGGTTGTTACGCGGGTCAGCGTCAAACATGCCGTCGCGGTCGGTGAGGATCACCAGCAGGTCGGCTTCCACCAGGTTGGCGACCAGCGCGGCCAGGGTATCGTTGTCGCCGAAGCGGATTTCGTCGGTGACCACCGTGTCGTTCTCGTTGATTACCGGGATGACCTTGAGCTCAACCAGTGCGCGCAGGGTGCTGCGAGCGTTGAGGTAACGTTTGCGGTCGGACAGGTCGTCGTGGGTCAGCAGGATCTGCGCTGTATGGCGGCCATGCTCGGCAAAGCTGGATTCCCAGGCTTGCACCAAGCCCATCTGGCCGATGGCGGCGGCGGCTTGCAGTTCGTGCATCGCGCTGGGTCGCGCGGTCCAGCCGAGGCGGCTCATCCCGGCGGCAACGGCCCCGGACGAGACCAACACCAACTCGACACCGGCCTCATGCAAGGCCACCATCTGCTCGACCCAGACGCTCATCGCTGCGCGATCCAGACCTTTGCCATCCGCCGTCAGCAGCGCACTTCCGATCTTTACGACCCAGCGCTGCGCACCTGTCACTTTGCTCCGCATCATCTTCAACCTTAGATTGAGGGCCCCGCGACCCAGCGCGGCCCATAACGTTATACCCGGATACCAAAACGCCGCTCCTGGGAGCGGCGTTTGAGTTTATCGCAACCTATCAGTCGCGCACGTAAATGATTTCCGGACCGTCTTCATCATCCACGTCTTCTTCGTCCCAATCGTCGTCGCCGATGTCATGGACCGACTTCACGCCGCTGCGGCGCAGGGCACGCTGGTCGTCCAGAGCTTGCAACTGGGCGCGGGCTTCGTCTTCGATCTGCTGGTCGAGTTCTGCCAGTTCTGCCTTGAATACCGGGTCGGCCGCCAGGCGGTCGGCGCGGTCTTCGAGGTAGCGCATGATGTCGCGGGTCAGGCGCTCGGTGCCTTCTTTGGCGATGGCCGAGATCACGTAGACCGGGCCTTCCCACTCCAGGCGATCAACGATCTCCTTGACGCGTTCTTCGTGCTCTTCTTCGAGGATCTGGTCGCACTTGTTCAGTACCAGCCAGCGGTCACGCTCGGCCAGGGCCGGGCTGAACTTGGTCAGCTCGCTGACGATCACTTCGGCGGCGTCTGGTGCGCTGGTGTCATCCAGCGGCGCCATGTCGACGAGGTGCAGCAGCAAACGGGTGCGCGACAAGTGCTTGAGGAAGCGAATCCCAAGGCCTGCACCGTCGGAAGCACCTTCGATCAAGCCAGGAATGTCGGCGATCACGAAGCTTTTCCAGCGGTCTACGCTGACCACGCCCAGGTTTGGCACCAGGGTGGTGAACGGGTAGTCGGCGACTTTCGGCTTGGCGGCCGAGACCGAGCGGATGAAGGTACTTTTACCGGCGTTCGGCAAGCCCAACAGGCCCACGTCTGCCAGTACTTTCATCTCCAGCTTCAGGTCACGCTGCTCGCCCGGCTTGCCCGGCGTGGTCTGGCGTGGCGCGCGGTTGGTACTGGACTTGAATCGGGTGTTACCCAGACCGTGCCAGCCGCCCTGCACAACCATCAGCTTCTGGCCGGCCTTGGTCAGGTCGCCAATCACTTCCTGGGTCGCGGAATCGATGATCGTGGTGCCGACCGGTACGCGCAGTACCAGGTCTTCGCCTTTTTTACCGGTGCAGTCGGTGCTGCCGCCGTTGGAGCCACGCTCGGCATCGAAGTGCCGGGTGTAACGGTAGTCGACCAGGGTGTTGAGGTTTTCGTCGGCCATCATGTAGATGGAACCGCCGTCACCGCCGTCACCGCCGTTTGGACCACCGTTTTCGATGAACTTTTCGCGACGGAAACTCATGCAACCGTTACCGCCGTCGCCTGCTTTTACTCGGATGGAAACTTCATCAACGAACTTCATAACAAAACGCCTCTCGTCGCACGGACGAGCTTAAGAAACCAAGACATAAGACTCTTGCAAAAATGAGCGCAGCGACCTCAGAAAACGACCGCACATCCAGCGCCTGAGCCCATCACAAACAGCTTTGCAAGAGACTCACTCCACAAACGAAAAAGCCCCGTCGCGAGACAGGGCTTTTCCAGCGATCGCGCAATTAAGCGGCGACAACGCTCACGTAACGGCGGTTGAACGCGCCTTTTACTTCAAACTTGATCACGCCTTCGATTTTAGCGAAGAGGGTGTGATCTTTACCCATGCCAACACCGTAACCGGCGTGGAATTGGGTGCCGCGCTGACGCACGATGATGTTGCCCGGAATGATTTTCTGGCCGCCATACATCTTAACGCCAAGGCGTTTGGCTTCTGAGTCGCGACCGTTACGGGTACTACCACCAGCTTTTTTGTGTGCCATGAGTCAATTCTCCTAGTGAGGAATTAGGCTGAAATTAAGCCTGAATACCGGTGATTTTGATCTCGGTGTACCACTGGCGGTGGCCCATACGCTTCATGTGGTGCTTACGACGACGGAACTTGATGATGCGGACTTTATCGTGACGACCTTGGGAGATCACTTCAGCCACAACGGTAGCGCCAGCAACAACTGGAGCGCCGATGTTCACGTCATCGCCATCAGCGACCAACAGAACGCGATCAAAGGTAACGGATTCGCCAGTAGCGACTTCCAGTTTTTCGATCTTCAGGTATTCACCTGGGGCGACCTTGTATTGCTTGCCACCAGTAACAATTACTGCGTACGACATGGTATTTCTCCGATAATCCTGCTCACCCAGCGCTTTATAAGAAAAGGTATTGGCTGGCATGGCTGCATGGGAGGGACGTCCCGAATGCAATTGCGTAAGGCAGGTGCTGCCCAGGAAGTTCAGGGTGCGCGATTGTACGCAAGGTAAATGGGTGATGCAAGGGGCCGTCTATCGCGCCTTGACACTGCCGGGTCAGGGTCCTAGCATGCCGCGCAACCCTTCTGGAGCGACTGTCGCTGATGCAACCCCAAGCTTTCTACCGCGCGGTCGCGGACGATTTTAGCGCCGTCGACGGCATCATCAAGCAGCAGCTCACGTCTAAAGTGCCGCTGGTCTCCAAAATTGGCGACTACATTACGTCGGCGGGCGGTAAACGCCTGCGACCTTTATTAGTGTTGCTGTGTGGCAAGGCTCTGGGCCGCGAAGGCGATGACCTGCGCCTGCTGGCCGCGACCATCGAATTCCTGCACACCGCGACCCTGCTGCATGACGACGTGGTCGACATGTCCGGCATGCGCCGTGGCCGCGAGACGGCCAATGCGATGTGGGGCAATGCCCCCAGCGTATTGGTGGGCGACTTCCTGTATTCGCGCTCGTTTGAAATGATGGTCGAACTGGGCTCGATGCCGGTGATGAAGATTCTTTCACAAGCCACGCGCATCATCGCCGAAGGCGAAGTACTGCAGCTGTCCAAGGTCCGCGACGCCAGCACCACTGAAGAAACCTACATGGAAGTGATTCGCGGCAAAACCGCGATGCTCTTCGAAGCCTCGACCCACAGCGCCGCCGTCCTGTGTGGCGCAACGACCGAACAGGCCGAAGCCCTGCGCACCTTTGGTGATCACCTGGGCGTGGCGTTCCAACTGGTGGACGACCTGCTCGACTACCGTGGCGACGCCGAAACCCTGGGCAAGAACGTCGGTGACGACCTGGCCGAGGGCAAGCCGACCTTGCCGTTGATCTACACCATGCGCGAAGGCACGCCGGAACAGGCCGCTCTGGTGCGCAAGGCGATCCAGAAAGGCGGGATTGAAGACCTCGAAGCTATCCGTGCAGCGGTAGAAGCCTCGGGTTCCCTGGAGTACACCGCGCAGTTGGCGCGTGACTATGCGGCCCGTGCCATCCAGTGCCTGGAAGCCCTGCCACCCAGCGAGTACCGGGATGCCCTGGTTGAGCTGAGTGAGTTTGCGGTAGCCCGCACGCACTGAGCAATATCTGCGAGCGCAGGCTTGTGTGGGAGCTGGCTTGCCTGCGATAGCATCACCTCGGTATAGCTGACACACCGCGGTGCCTGCATCGCGGGCAAGCCCGGCTCCCACAAGGTTCCGAGGCGCCCACCCCAACCTGCAATAAACCCTATATAATGTGCGACTTTTAGCCATCCTGACTTTCAAGGAGCTTTAGTGAGCACGTTGCCACCCTGCCCGAAATGCAATTCCGAGTACACCTACGAAGACGGCGCCCAGCTGATCTGCCCGGAATGCGCCCATGAGTGGTCCGCCAATGGCGAGGCCGAAGTGGCGGGCGACGAAACCGTGAAGAAAGACTCTGTGGGCAATGTCCTGCAAGACGGCGACACCATCACCGTGATCAAGGACCTCAAGGTCAAGGGCACGTCCCTGGTGGTCAAGGTCGGCACCAAGGTCAAGAACATCCGCCTGTGCGACGGCGATCACGATATCGATTGCAAGATCGACGGTATCGGCCCGATGAAACTCAAGTCCGAGTTCGTGCGCAAAGTCTGAACCTGCTGCTTCCATCCCGCGCCAGCCGCGGGATGGCGTTTTGCCCTCTGCGCTGACCTGCCTCAACATCCACACAGAAAAACCAGGAAACCGCCAATAGGCACTTGCTATTCCACGAATAAGAATTATTCTCATTGAAACCCATCAAGGAGAACGACCATGACTTATTTGATAGATGCCTGGCTGGACCGCCCACACCCATACCTGCGGATCCTGCATCGGGAAACCGGCGAAGTCTGTGCGGTGCTGGAAGAAGAAGCGCTGAATGAACTGCAGGATCAAGGCGACCTGGACGTCAACGGCCTGAGTTCCAGTGAACCTGGGGTGCTGAAGGAGGTGGTGCGTAATCTGTTTCTGTTCTGCTATGCCCGAGCGTTGCGCCCGGCGACAGAGCTCAATGGCAAGTTCCATCCATGAACCACCGCGCAAAACCTGAATGCACCGGCTCTATGTGGGAGCTGGATCTGTTGTGGCGAGGGAGCTTGCTCCCGCTCGGCTGCGCAGCAGTCGCAGGCCTTTAGGGGCGCTTCGCACCCCAGCGCAAGCAAGCTTGCTCGCCACATCAATCCCGGCTCCCACATAGGACCCGGCGCAACCATCAACAGGTCTTACAGAACGTCGAGCAACTCAACGTCGAACACCAGAACGCTGTGCGGCGGAATGCTGCCAACGCCTTGAGCGCCGTAAGCCAGTTCGCTCGGCACGTACAGACGCCATTTGCTGCCGGCATTCATCAGTTGCAGGGCTTCGGTCCAGCCGGCGATCACGCCGCCAACCGGGAATTCTGCAGGCTGGCCGCGCTCGTAGGAGCTGTCGAACACAGTGCCGTCGATCAGGGTGCCGTGGTAGTGAGTACGCACTTGGTCTTCACGGGTCGGCTTGGCGCCGTCACCTGCAGTCAGCACTTCAAATTGCAGGCCGGAAGCCAGGGTGGTGATGCCATCACGCTTGGCGTTTTCAGCCAGGAACGCCAGGCCAGCGCCAGCAGCTGCTTCTGCCTTGGCAGCCGCTTCGGCTTGCATGATTTCACGGATCACTTTGAAGCTCGCCGCCATTTGCTCTTGGTCAACGCGGCTTGCTTTGCCGTCGAACGCGTCGGTCAGGCCGGCCAGGATGGCGTCGATGCTCACGCCCGGTGGCGGGTTGTCGCGCAGTTGGTCGCCCAACTGACGGCCGATACCGTAGCTGACGCGGGTTTCGTCGGTGGACAGATTAACTTCGGACATGAAGAGGCTCCGCTGTAGGACAGCACGGTTTCCCGCGCCATCCAAAACTAAAAGGGCCCGCAGACTAGCACACAAGCCCCGCCTCTGATCAGCCCCCTGCCCCACTACCAAAGCGCCAGGTCGTAGGTCAGATAAAGCCGATAGTTATCGCGGTCGCTGGCGTAGGTGGAACGATAGGTCGCTTTGCGCAACTCCACACCCAAGCCTTTGACGGTACCGTTCTGGATGACATAGCGCAGGTTAGTGTCCGACTCCCACTCCCGCGCCTCACGCCCTCTGTAATCACCGTTGCGCCCTTTGTAATAGCGGGTCATGAAACTCAGGCCCGGCAGCACGGCTTCAAAATCATAGTCGTAGCGCAGCATCCAGGTTTGCTCACCGGCCTGGATGAACTTGCCCACACCGGCGTTAGTGAAGGAATACACCGTCGAGACACTGGCATAAGGCAGCGCAGTGTCGCCGTTGACCTTCTGATAACCGACGCCCAGCGCCTGTGCGCCCAGGCGATAGGTGAACAACCCGCTGAACATGTCGCTGTCCACTTTGCCGTTGCGCGCCTCACCCGCATCGCTGCTGATGAAATAACGCAAATCACTGGTCAGCGTGCCGTTACCCACCGGCTGTTTATGCACAAGGCCAAAAAACTGCTGACGATAGAACTCACGCATTTCGCCGTAATACCAAGTGCCACTGAGCTGCGGCGTGAAGGCATAAGAGGCGCCGGCAAAATCGAAATCGCTGCCCTGTTTGCCGCTGTAGCCCTGGGGATAAATAGCCACGCTGTCGGTGGAGTTTCGCTGCTTGAATTTATCCAGATGCCCGGCATGCAGGTACAGGTTGCGAATACCGCTGTACTCCACCTGAGTGCCTTGAAAAGTCTGCGGCAGCAGGCGTCCGTCGTTATGCACCAGCACTGGAATCTTCGGCAGCAAGGTGCCGGTTTTCACCACGGCATCGCCCCAGCGCATCTTTGCGGTGACGCCCAGGCTGGAGAATTCACTGGCGGCATGGCCATCGTCATGCACCGGCAATAAACCCGTGCCGGCGTGAGTCGGGCTGGAGTCGAGCCGCAGCCCCGCCAACCCCAACGCGTCCAGACCAAACCCTAGCGTGCCTTCGGTATAGCCTGACTGCAGGTTGAGTAAAAAACCTTGCGCCCACTCTTTGCGATCCTCGCCGCCGTCGCGGTAATCGTCGTTGAAGTAGAAATTACGCAAGGTCAGGCGAGCCTTTGAATCCTCCCAGAACCCCTGGGCCAGGAGTACAGGCGACACACCTGCCAGCAGGCACGCCGAGGCCAATTTTCCTCGATTGAAAAGTTTATGCATCGCTGTTTCCTCTATGCCTTATTGTCGTTTTTTTATGGGCAGTTCCACCGCGCGACACACTGGACGGCACCTCGCGTTGGAGCGGACACTAACGGCTCGTCGAAAGCCCCACAACGTTATGCGAGATGCGCATCAGGCTATGCGCAAAGCACCGCCAGCCCCTCGCAACCGACAGGAAAATCACGGTGAATCTCAAGCAGCTCGAAGCCTTCAAGGCGATCATGTCCACCGGTTCGACCATCGGCGCAGCAACACGCATGGGCCTGTCGCAATCGGCCGTCAGCCGCCTGTTGAGTCAGCTGGAGGAGGCGTTGGGTTTCGTATTGTTTCTGCGCAAAAAAGGTCGCCTGATGGCCACCGCAGAAGCGGAAGAGTTACTGACCGAAGTCGCCGGCCTGGTAGACGGCATGCAGCGTATCCAACGCCTGGCAGACGAAATGCGCGTGGGCCGCTCGCGCAAAAGCCTGCTCAAGGTCGGGGTGCCCACCAGCATGACCCAAGAGCTTTTGCCACGGATCGTCGCGGAGTTTCTCAAGAGCCATGACGACATCGTGGTCGAGTTGCTGACCGGCTCTTACGACATGATCGAGCGCGCCGTACTCGACCGGTCCGCCGACCTGGGTTTTGTGCGCCTGCCAACGGAAATTCCCGACTTCGACATCGAGCCCGTGCTGCAAACCGAAGGCGTGTGCGTGATGCCCGCCGACCACCCACTGACTCGCCACGCCTGTATCGAGGTGCAGCACTTGCGCAATGTGCCGTTGGTGATGCTCGGCCGACAACGGGCTTTACGGGCTGAGTTGAACCAGGTGTTTCGCGCTGCCAACCTCACGCCGCAAGTGCGGGTCGAAGTGCATTCGGTAGGCGCGGCATGCAGCTTTGTCGCCGAAGGCCTGGGGGTGTCGATCGTCAACGGTTTGCTCGCCAGCCACTTCCTGCACCTGCCGATCGTGACCCGGCCTTTTCGCCCTGCACTGCCTTACACTTTCGGCCTGGCCTATCGCGCCAATGAGCCACGCCCACAGGTGGTCACAGCGTTTGCCGAGCATCTCAAGCAGCGCTTGAACGCACAAAACGCATAGCCCGACCCACCCTGCGCATAACGTTGTCGCCGCCAAAACTTTGCCCTAGTGTCCGCTCCACACGCGTCACTCCCCCATAACAACAACGGCAAACGCCGGGGCAGCCAGCATGAGCGAATCACAGAATTTCTCCACAGCGGCGGCGGTGGAAAAACCCACGCAACGCAAACAGATCAACCCGGCCATCATCCTGCTGAGCATCGTCTTGCTCGCCGTGGCCTTCACCTATGCGGTGAACTCGGGCAAGTTCGAGCGCCAGAACGGGCTGGTAGTGCCCGGCTCTTATCAGGTGCTGGAGAAACACGACAGCCTGGGCCAATT
The DNA here is from genome assembly GCF_012985445.1 of Pseudomonas sp. WS 5532. Taxonomy (NCBI): domain Bacteria; kingdom Pseudomonadati; phylum Pseudomonadota; class Gammaproteobacteria; order Pseudomonadales; family Pseudomonadaceae; genus Pseudomonas; species Pseudomonas sp. WS 5532. The sequence goes on along the minus strand of NZ_JAAQWK010000022.1, from coordinate 51,896 downwards.
GTTCGCGCTGGAGCCACGCAAGGCCGGCGATACAGTGGCCCGCCCGGTGTCTCTGGTCGAAGGTTTCATGGCCATCCCCAAAGGCATCGAGAAACGTGCAGCGCTGATCTTCATGGTGCTGTTCATCGGCGGCATGTTTGGCGTACTGAACAAGGCCGGGGTGATCGACGCCGGACTGGAGCGTTTACTGGGCCTGACCCGCGGCAACATCTACGTGCTGGTGCCGAGCCTGATGCTGGTGTTCTCGGCGGGCAGCACGTTCATGGGCCTGGCCAAGGAGTTTATTCTGATCGTGCCGCTGATGGTCGCCATGGCCAACCGGCTGGGGCTGTCGAACCTGATCGGGCTGGCTATCGTCACGATCTCGGTGAAGATCGGCTACCTCGCTTCAATCTCCAATCCCGTGGCGCTGTCCGTCGCTCAGCCGATGGTCGGGCTGCCGATATTCAGCGGTTTAAGCATGCGCGTACTGGCTTACTGCAGCTTTCTGCTGGTGGGGATTGCCTTCGTGCTGTGGAGTATCCGCAAGCACGGTTTTGATGCGACAGCGCAGATTACGTTCGAACATAAACCCTTGCCCACGCGCCACTTGATCAACCTGACTGTGCTGCTGAGCGGCATCGGTTTTCTGGTCTACGCCTCCAACCGCTGGGGCTGGAAGTACCATGAGCTGTCGGCGTTTTACCTGTTGCTGACGGTGGCGTTCAGTGTGATTGCCGGGCTAGGTGCGAGTGTCGCCGCCAGTGCCTTTGTCGATGGCATGAAGAAGGTGCTGATTGCCGGCGTGCTGATCGGCCTGGCCACCGCCGTGGAAATCATCCTCAGTACCGGCCAAGTGCTCGACACCATCGTCCACACCCTGGCCAACCTGGTAGGCGACCACGGCCCGATTGTGTCGGCCTACGGCATGTTCTTCGCACAACTGGGGCTGGACGTGTTGATCCCGTCCACCTCGGGCCAGGCGGCGGTGACCATGCCGATCTTCGGCCCGCTGGGCCAACTCTCCGGCGTCAGCCCGCAGACCACTGTATTCGCGTTTCTGATGGGCAATGGCCTGACCAACATGATCACCCCAACCTCCAGTGGCCTGCTGGTGTTGCTGGCCACCGCCAATGTCGGTTGGGGCCAATGGGCGCGCTACATCCTGCCGCTGTTTCTGATCTACGCCGTACTGGCGATGGTGTTGCTGGCTATCGCGGTCACGAGCGGGTACTGAGTCGATGAGTGTTTTCCCCATGCAAACCCTGCACAACCACATGATCCCGATGCGCGACGGCATCCACCTGGCCACCGATATCTATTTGCCGGCAGGCAGCTGCGGCCCTTTCCCGGTGGTCATTGAACGCACGCCCTACGACAAGAGCAAACCCTCTCGCTCGGAAAAACAACTCGACGGCCAGCACATCTCTCGAGAACAGATGGCGGCACGCTTTACCGACCAAGGCTTTGTCGCAATCTTTCAGGACTGCCGGGGCCGCTATGCCTCTGAAGGCGTGTTTACCAAATACACCGCCGAGGGCGAGGACGGTTTCGACACGCTTGCATGGATCGTCCGCCAGCCGTGGTGCAACGGCAAGATCGGCAGCATGGGCCTGTCTTACGCCGCGCATACCCAACTGGCGATGGCCTGTCTGCACCCACCGGGCTTGAGCAGCATGGTGCTCGACAGCGGCGGCTTCGCCAACGCCTATCAGTGCGGGATTCGCCAGGGTGGCGCGTTCGAACTCAAGCAGGCCACCTGGGCCTTTCGCCAGGCCAAGGAAAGCCCAGCAGCCTTGGCCGATCCACAGGTTCGCCAAGCACTGGAGCAGGAAGATATCCATCATTGGTTTACGCGGATGCCCTGGCAACCCGGCCAGTCACCTTTGCGCCATGTGCCGGAATACGAGGCCTACGTGCTGGAGCAGTGGGCCAAGGGCACATTCAGTGAGTATTGGCGCACGTCCGGCATCTATGCCGAGGGCTACTATCGGCAACTGCCCGACATTCCAGTGTTGTTCATGTCCAGTTGGTATGACGCCTATGTCAGCTCCACCCTGGCCAACTACAGCGCCTTCAGGCAAAACACCTCGGCCCACCAGCGGCTGGTGATGGGGCCATGGCTGCACGGTGACCGCAATATCAGCCACAGCGGCGACGTCGAGTTCGGGCCGCAGGCAGCATTCGATGGCCAGGTCGATCAGAACTGGCTGAGCTGTCGCCTGGCGTGGTTCGAACAATCGCTCAAACCCTCGCCTCACGCGCCCAAGGCCAGCGTGCAGGTATTTCTGATGGGGGGCGGCAGCGGCCAACGTGACCCTGACGGCCGACTGCAACACGGCGGACGCTGGTTGCAATCGACGCAATGGCCGCTGCCAGGCAGCCGGGTGCAGACGCTCTACTTGACGGCTCAAGGGCAACTGAGCGGCACTGCACCAGACGCAACCGACGCGTGCTTGAGCTACCTCGCCGACCCGGCCTGTCCGGTCCCGACCCTCGGCGGTGCGCTGACCTCCGGCGCCCCCATCTTCGTGGGCGGCGCTTTCGACCAACGTGAGCGTGCCGACTTCTTCGGCACCCGTGGCGACAACCGCCCTCTGAGCGAGCGCAAAGATGTGCTGAGCTTCCTTACCGAGCCGCTCATTGAAGACTTGATTGTCGCAGGTGATGTACAGATCGAGTTATGGATAGACAGCGATGCACCCGACACCGACTTCACCGCCAAGCTGATCGACCTGTACCCGCCCAGTGCCGACTACCCCGATGGTTTTGCGATGAACATCACCGACGGCATCCGCCGTTGTCGCTATCGAGACTCCTGGGAGCAGCCGACGGCACTGACACCGGGTAAACGGGTAAAGGTCACGATCGAGCCCTTCGCCACCTGCAACCTGTTCAAGCGCGGCCATCGACTGCGCCTGGATATCGCCAGCAGCAACTTCCCCAGGTTTGACGTGAACCCCAACAGTGGTGAGCCTTCTGGCCAGGCCCACCATTCAAGGGTGGCACGCAACACTGTGCACCTGAGCGCGGGTGCCGCGTCTTGCCTCAGACTCACCGTGGTGCCCGCTACCGCACTATAAGCCAGCTGGGAGCCTGCTGAGAGCCTGCGGGGCCGCCGTTGCTGCCAGGCAACAGCGACCCTTCGTCGCACCCGTAAGAAATGTATTTCAGAATCATCGCCTGCCGCCGATACCCCCGTACAAACTTTGGCTGGCTCAAACAACAACACCGTCCAGCAGACACACATCATTCTTGCGGAGCATTCGATGAATAGCTGGTTCGGCAACATCAGCGTCAACCTCAAACTCGGCCTGGGCTTTGGCCTGGTGCTGGTCCTCACCTCGATCCTGGCCCTGACCGGCTGGACCAGCCTGGGCGGCTTGATTGACCGTAGCAACTGGATGAGCGACATCACCCAGCTCAACGCGTCCCTGACCAAGCTGCGCATCGTGCGCCTGCAATACATGCTCGCCAATGGCGACGAAGCCGTGGCACAGAACGTCCAGACCAGCCTCGACGCCTTCGCCGCCCAGCAACAGAAACTGCTGGACAGCTTCAAGAGCCCGGAAAACCGCAAGCTGCTCACCGAGCAGAAAGCCGTCATCACGGCTTACCAGCAGTCGCTGAACAAAATGCGTGAGGCCTACCGTAACGGCAATGCCGCGCGCCAAGTGATGGGCGACAAGGCCGATATCGCCAACGGGCAGATCGACGCACTGGAAGCCAGCGTGCAGCAAGCGCCCGACAGCCCGGAACGCTTCACCCAGTACCAGGCCGTGACGCACGCCAAGGAAGAGTTCCACCTGGCGCGCTATGAAGTGCGCGGCTACACCAACTCCCCCAGCGCAGAAACCGAAGCCCGCGCCGCTGCACAAATCGAAAAAGCCATCGCCGGTTTGAAAAGCCTCAGCGCCGCGTTTGGCACCAGCCAACAAAGCGCACTGACGTCGCTGGAAACCGCACTCGGTGCCTATCGCAGCGCCGTACAGAGCTACAAGGCTGCCAACGCCAACATCGTCACTGCGCGCGCCGAAATGACCACCCAGGGCGCCGACATCGTCACCATCAGCGACAAGCTGTACGACATCCAGCTCGATCGCCGCGACGCCGAAAGCACCCAGGCCCGCAGCCTGCAATTGATCAGCACCTTGCTGGCGTTGTTGGTCGGCATCATCGCGGCGCTGGTCATTACCCGCCAGATCACTCGCCCGATCCAGGACACCCTGGCCGTGGTGGAACGCATCGCTTCCGGTGACCTGAGCCACAACATCCAGGTGACCCGCCGCGATGAACTCGGCGTATTGCAGCAAGGTATCCAGCGCATGGGCACTACCCTGCGTGAGCTGATCAGCGGCATTCGTGACGGCGTAACCCAGATCGCCAGCGCCGCCGAAGAACTCTCGGCCGTGACCGAGCAGACCAGTGCCGGCGTGAACAGCCAGAAGATCGAGACCGATCAAGTCGCCACCGCGATGCATGAAATGACTGCCACCGTGCAGGAAGTCGCGCGCAACGCCGAGCAAGCGTCGCTGGCCGCCGCCGATGCCGATGGCCAAGCCCGCGCCGGCGACAAAGTGGTGGCCGAGGCCATCGCCCAGATCGAACGCCTGGCCGCCGAAGTGGCGCGCTCTACTGACGCAATGACGCACCTGCAACAAGAGAGCAACAAGATCGGCAGCGTGATGGACGTGATCAAGGCCGTGGCCGAGCAGACCAACCTGTTGGCGCTCAACGCGGCGATTGAAGCGGCGCGTGCCGGTGAAGCCGGTCGTGGTTTTGCCGTGGTGGCTGACGAAGTGCGCGGCCTGGCCCAGCGCACACAAAAATCCACCGAAGAAATCGAAGGCCTGGTCGCCGGTTTGCAGAACGGCACCCAGCAAGTGGCCACGGTGATGAATAACAGCCGCAGCCTCACCGACAGCAGCGTCGAGCTGACGCGCAAGGCCGGTGTGTCGCTGGAGAACATCACGCGTACCGTGTCGAATATCCAGTCGATGAACCAGCAGATTGCAGCGGCCGCCGAGCAGCAGAGCGCCGTGGCTGAAGAGATCAGCCGCAGCATTGTGAACGTGCGCGATGTGTCGGAGCAAACGGCTACTGCGAGCGATGAGACGGCTAAATCGAGCGTGGAACTGGCGCGTTTGGGCAGCCAGCTGCAGCAGATGGTCAGTCATTTCCGGGTGTAAAAACCCAACGCTGACTACGCACAAACTCTGTGGCGAGGGAGCTTGCTCCCGCTGGGTCGCGCAGCGGCCCCTACTGAAGTTGATCGATATTTGACATCGGGAGCGCAGCGAATGCCTTGGGGCTGCTGCGCAGCCCAACGGGAGCAAGCTCCCTCGCCACAGGCAAACTTAGACATACTCGGCTTGCCTTGAGTCCCTTGCCCTCAGCCCTCGCCTTCCTCAACAAACACCAGTCGATTCCCAAACGGGTCCTTGATGCTCATCTCCCGCGAGCCCCAAGGCGTTTCTTCAACCCCAGGCTTGGCATACCGGTAGTCCTTGGCCAGCAACTGCTGCTGGTAGCCGTCCACGCCTTGCGCCTGAATCCGCACCGCCGAGCCCGGCGAAGCATCGCCATGGTGCTCGGACAAATGCAGCACGCACTCGCCCAGCGACACTTGCAGATACAACGGGAAATTCGCCTCGAAACGGTGCTGCCAGTCAACCTTGAACCCCAGGAAGTCGACGTAGAACTCCAACGCCTTGGCCTCGTCGAAGATCCGCAAAATCGGGGTGACTTTTCCTAAGTGCATGGCAACTGCTCCGTGTATGAATGCGCCCACTATAGGGACGAAAACCCGCCACGCAAATCCCCATTGCGCGCGAGGAACAGCCCCGGCCGTTGCCCATTGGCCTGCCCATCGCTATAGCTCAGCACGCCATTGACCCACACGCCATCAATCCCCTCGGCAGCGCGTTGCGGTTCTTTGAAATCCGCCACATCACGCACGCGCAACGGGTCGAACAACACCAGGTCGGCCCAGTGCCCTTCACGAATTTCTCCACGCTCGGCCAGCCCAAAACGCGCCGCCGACAACCCGGTCATCTTGTGCACCGCCGTGTGCAGTGGAAACAACCCCACATCCCGGCTGAAGTGCCCCAGCACCCGTGGAAATGCGCCCCACAAACGTGGATGGGGAAACGGGTCTTCCGGCAAACCATCCGAACCCACCATCGACAACGGATGCGCAAGAATACGCCGTACATCCGCCTCATCCATCCCGTAGTACACGGCCCCTGCCGGTTGCAGGCGACGTGCCGCATCCATCAGCGAAACCTCCCACTGCGCCGCGATGTCCTGCAAGTCGCGCCCGCCGACCTCCGGGTGCGGTGTTGACCAGGTAATAGTGATACGAAACGCGTCGGTGACCTGCTTCAAATCCAGCGTCGACGAGCTGGCGGCATAGGGATAGCAATCACACCCGACCGGATGGGTTTGCGCTGCCAATTCCAACGATGCCAACAGTTGCGGACTGCGCCCCCAATTGCCCGCACCGGCGCACTTGAGGTGGGAAATGATCACCGGTGCCTGCGCATGTCGGCCAATCACAAACGCCTCGTCCATCGCCTCCAGTACCGGTTCGAATTCGCTGCGCAAATGCGTGGTGTACACCGCACCAAACGCCGTGAGTTCTTCACTGAGCTGCAGCACTTCATCGGTCTCGGCATTAAACGCGCTGGCGTAGGCCAGGCCTGTGGATAAACCGAGGGCACCCGCCTGCAGACTCTCCTGCAACTGCACACGCATGGCGGCAATTTCACTGGGCGTGGCGGTGCGGTGCAGGTCGTCCATATGGTTGCTGCGCAAGGCGGTGTGGCCGATCAAAGCGGCAACGTTGACTGCCGGATGAGCACTTTCCACGGCAGCACGATAGTCGGCAAAACGTGGATAAGCGAATGCCTCACGCGCCCCCAGCAGGTTCATCGGGTCCGGTGGGTCGCTACGTAAACTCACCGGCGATGCGCTGATGCCGCAGTTGCCGACAATCACTGTGGTCACGCCCTGGCTGAGCTTGGGCAGCATCTGCGGGTGGCGGATCACCACCGTGTCATCGTGGGTGTGCACGTCGATAAAACCCGGCGCCAACACGCGGCCACTGGCGTCGACTTCATGCTCGCCGGTTGCGCTCGACAAGTCGCCGATCGTCTCGATGCGCCCGGCGCGCAGCCCCACATCGGCGACATAGCCCGGCGTGTTGCTGCCATCAATGATCAGCGCCTGGCGGATCAACGTGTCGTACTTCATATCAGTCTCCAAGCGGCAGGCTGTCGGGGCCGCCGCGATAATCGTCGAGGGCCAGCTTGATCCGGCGCAGGCGTTCCTGGTTGTCGTCCGGCAGGGCCAGCGCCAGTTCGGTGGCGAGCAGGTCGATGGCCAACAGCATGCCGTAGCGCGCCGCGGTGGGCTTGTAGATAAAACTGGTTTCGGCCGGTTGCAGCGGCAGTAATACATCCGCCAATTCGGCCAGGGGTGAGTCGGCCAGGGTGATGGCGATGATGGGGGCATCGTAGCTACGCGCAAGCTTCACGACGTCCAACAGTTCTGGCGTCAGCCCGGTGAGCGAGCACACGATCAGCGCCTGCTCCGGGCCTAAAGTGGCCGCCGTGACCCGCATCATCACCGGGTCATGGCTGGCGGCAATCGGGTAGCCCAGGCGTACCAGGCGCACCTGCAATTCGTCACTGCACAGGCTCGATGGGCCGCCCATGCCAAACGCGTGAATCATCCGCGCCTTGCCCAACAGGCTGACCGCATCAACAAAACTGGCCTGGTTAAACCCCGACAGGTGCTGACGCAACGTCGCTTCGATATCCCCCAGAATCTGCCGGTGAAAGGCCGACTGCTCCGGCAACCCGGCCGGGTCCAGAAAACGACTGCCCACGCCACTGGCCTGGGCCAATTGCAGGCGCAAATCACGTAAATCGCGGCAACCGACACTGCGAGCAAAACGCGACAAAGTTGCCGTGCTGACCTCGGCCCGTTGCGACAACGCTTCCAGGCTGGCCGACGCGGCAAAGCCCACATCATCGAGCATCAGCTTTGCGATACGGCCCTCGCCGGCGCTGAACGAATCCTGGCGGGCGCGGATCTGGTAGAGGATGTCCATGACGGCTCCGGCTTACAAAATGAGGCTTATAAAACAAGAGACAGGCCATAGGTGAGACCGAATGCAACCACCGAAATCAAAGTCTCCAGCACGGTCCAGGTCTTGAAGGTCTGGATCACCGTCATATTGAAGTATTCCTTGATCAGCCAGAAGCCGCCGTCGTTGACGTGGGAAAAGATCACCGAACCCGCACCGGTCGCCAGCACCAACAATTCAGGGTGTGGATAACCCAGGCCCATGGCGACGGGCGCGACCACACCGGAGGCCGTGGTCATGGCCACGGTGGCCGAGCCGGTAGCGATGCGCATCAATGCGGCAAACAACCAGCCCATCACCAGCGGCGACAGGTGGAAGGCATGCGCCAGACCAAGAATCTCATTGGTCACGCCCGCGTCCACCAGGATGCGGTTCAAACCGCCGCCTGCGCCCACCAGCAAGGTGATGCTGGCGGTCGGCGCCAGGCATTCATTGGTGAACTTGAGGATCGATTCGCGGTTGAAGCCCTGGGCCAGGCCCAAGGTCCAGAAGCTCACCAGCGTGGCGACCAGCAGCGCAATCACCGAGTTGCCGATAAACAGCAGGAATTGATTGAAACCAGTGCCCGGAGTGGAAATCACGTTGGCCCAACCGCCGATCATCATCAGCACCACCGGAAGCAAGATGGTGCCCATGGTCAGGGCGAAACTTGGCAAACGTGTACGCGGCTCGCGCTCGATAAACTGGCGTTCCAACGGGTTTTCCGCCGGCAAGTGGATGCGCGGCACGATGAACTTGGCATACACGGGGCCGGCGATGATCGCCGTGGGAATGCCGATCAGAATCGCGTACAGCACGGTCTGCCCCACCGACGCGTTATAGGCCAGCACCGCCATCATCGCCGCCGGGTGTGGCGGCACCAGCGCGTGTACCACCGACAGACCGGCGACCATCGGCAAGCCGACCATCAGGATCGACACGCCCACACGCCGCGCCACGGTAAAGGCGATCGGCACCAGCAACACAAAACCGACCTCGAAAAACAGCGGCAGCCCCACCAGAAACGCAATACACACCATCGCCCAATGCGCGTTGCGCTCGCCGAAACGGTTGATCAGCGTGCGCGCCACCTGCTCGGCACCGCCGGATTCGGCCATCATCTTGCCAAGCATGGTGCCCAACGCCACCACCAGGGCGATATGCCCAAGGGTCTTGCCGACGCCCGCCTCGTACGAGCCCATGATCGTGTCGGCCGGCATGCCGGCCATCAAGGCCAGGCCGATAGACACCAACGTGATGACGATAAACGGGTTGAGTCGGTAACGTGCAATCAGCACGATCAATGCAATGATGGCGATGGCAGCGTATGCCAACAGCCCAAAGCCCAGTGGTGCGGCCATGCGGTACTCCTTGGAAAGGGTCACGTCGAATTGGTTGTGAAACTCATAAATCATTACCGGGTGTAATTTTCAATTTTTATGAAAGTAATTTTCGCCCACAGATAAGCGCTGTCGCTTTGGGACATGCCCAACGCCAGCGAATGAAAATTCGGGGGGTGTTCTTACATGAAGTTTTTTGCGTGCGGAAACTCAGCTACCAGGGCCGAGTCTCAGATGGCAGGCCTACCCACAACCAGGAAAACCAACAATGAAGCGCAAGACCCTGCTTGTTCCTTTCGCCGCCAGCGCACTGCTGCTGGCCTTTTGCGGCAGCGCTTGGGCCGATGACAGCCCGGCGTTGAAAAAATGCCTGGATGGCGCCAACACCACGGCGGACATGGTCAGCTGCAACGCCACCGAAGCCAAGATCCAGGACGCGCGCCTGAACAAGGCCTACAAAGACGTCCTTGCGCTTCAGGAAGGCAAACAGAAGCAGCAACTGCAGGACGTACAGCGCCTGTGGATCAAGTACCGAGACGCCAACTGCGGCTTCATCGGCTCAGCGACTGGTGGCACCATCGATCAGGTCAATGGCATCGGCTGCATGCTGGACATGACCCGCACCCGCGCCCAGGAACTGGAAAATATGCTGCCGCTGTAATCAGTCGTGATGCACGCGGGCGCGCTTGAGCAGCTTCTTGCAGCGCTCCGACAAATGCAGCACGCGCAAATGCTTGCCGGCCTTGGTGTAGCGCTCGCGCAGGGTCATCAGCGCAGCAATGGCTGAGTAGTCGACAAAGCTCAGGTGACGACAATCGAGCGTCACCTGGGCCGGGTCGTTGGCCGGGTCGAACTGGTTCAAAAATGGCGTGGTCGAGGCAAAGAACAGCGTGCCGTGCAGGCGATACAGCTTGCTGCCGTCGGCTTCCAGATGCTCATCGGCATACAGCTCACGGGCCTGTTGCCAGGCGAAGTTCAGCGCCGCAATCACGATACCGCAGAGCACGGCGGTGGCCAGGTCGGTGAACACGGTAATCACCGTTACCGCAATAATCACCAACACGTCGTTGACCGGCACCTTGTTGATCACCCGCAGCGACGCCCAGGCAAAGGTCTGCTGGGACACCACGAACATCACGCCGACCAAAGCCGCGAGCGGAATACGCTCAATCAGCGGCGACAAAAACAGAATAAACAACAGGATCATCACCCCGGCGACCCCCCCGGAGAAACGCCCGCGCCCGCCAGAGCTTAAGTTGATCACGGTTTGCCCGATCATCGCGCAACCGCCCATGCCGCCAAACAGGCCCGAGACCATATTCGCCGCGCCCAGGGCCACGCTTTCGCGGTCGGGGTAGCCACGGGTTTCGGTGATTTCGTCGGTGAGGTTCAGGGTCAGCAGGGTTTCCAGCAGGCCGACCATCGCCATCAGAAACGCGTAAGGCGCAATGATGCCGAGGGTTTCCAGGGTCCACGGGATTTGCGGCAACGCGAAGGTTGGCAGGCCGCCGGCGATGTGGGCCATGTCGCCCAACGTGCGGGTTGGCAGGCCAAGCAGGTAAACAGCCAGGCCGACGCCCAAAATCGCCACCAGCGCGGGCGGCACGGCGCGGGTCAGGCGTGGCAGCAGGTAAACAATCGCCATGGTTGCCACCACCAACCCGGTCATCACGTACAACGGCGTGCCGCTCAGCCAGGTTTCACCGCTTTTGAAATGCTCCAGCTGTGCCAGCGCAATGATGATCGCCAGGCCGTTGACGAACCCGAGCATCACCGAATGCGGCACCATGCGCACCAGTTTGCCCAGCCGTAACAGGCCGAACGCGACCATGATCAGACCGCCCAGCAGCACCGTCGCGAGCAAATACTCCACGCCGTGTTGCACCACCAGCGCCACGATCACCACCGCCATCGAACCCGCCGCGCCCGAGACCATGCCCGGCCGGCCGCCGAACAAGGCCGTGAGCGTGCAGATGATAAAGGCGCCGTAGAGGCCCATCAGCGGGTTGAGGTGAGCCACCAGGGCAAAGGCGATGCATTCGGGCAGCAGTGCGAAAGACGTGGTGAGGCCGGCCAGGGCATCGGCGCGCAGACGGGTGAGGTTCATGAGGTACCAGGGAGTAGCGAGGGATATGGCGGGGGATGGTACGGAATTGCGGTCGGTGGGGCCAGTAATGTGTAACAACACATGAACCGAGTCGCCTTCATCGCAGGCAAGCCAGCTCCCACATTTTGAATTGCGAATACATTCAAGTGTGGGAGCTGGCTTGCCTGCGATGGCAACGCCGCGGTACTAAGCGGACATCACACCATCTCGTTGCGAATCCACTCCACCACCGACGTGCGCGTCGGCGCCCAGCCCAGCAACTCACGCGCATGTTTGCCACGCACCCGGCTGTTGGAACCCAGGCCATAGTTGGCCATTTCATAGCCCCACTCAGCCTCAGCCTCAGCCAACGGCCAACCCTGCGGCTCGCCCAGGTTCAGGGCTTGGGCAATTGCGGTGGTCATGTCGACAAACGCCGCTTCGCTGCTTTCCACAAAGTAGAACGTGCCCGGAACGTTTTTGGTCAGCGCCAGCAGATACAGGGCCACCACGTCTTCAATGTGTACGTTGGACCAAATGTTCTGGCCAGTGCCCACATGGCGCACCACACCACTTTTGCGCGCTTGCTTGAGCAGTCGTGGCAATTGCACGCTGTCACGCTTCACGCCCAGGCTGTGGCCGTAGATCAGGGTGTTGCAGATCACCGCCGAGTTCACGCCCTCTTTGGCCGCCGCCAGGATCAGGTTGTCGATGGCCACGCGCGCGGCCTTGTCGACGGTCGGCTCCGGCAGGTTGTCTTCAACGTAGATGACATCGCTGGATTTACCGCCCGAAGCATCGCCAACAATGCTCGAACCGCTGGTGTGCAGGAACGGCTTGTTCGAACCTTTCAAGGCTGCCAGCAAGGTTTCCACCGCAGCACGATGGTCGCTGCTCGCGGCATTGATCACCGCATCAGCTTTAGAAGCCTGTGCGGTCAACACGGCGGCGTCATCCAGCGTGCCGATCACGGGCGTGATGCCCAGGGCGGTCATTTCAGCCGCTTGCTCGGCGCTGCGCACCAGGCCGGTGACCGTGTGGCCGGCCTTGACCAGGCCGGTGGCGATGGAGCCGCCGATAAACCCTGCTGCGCCGGTGACGAATACGTTCATGGAGGTTGCTCCTGACTGGGTAAGTGATAGGCCCAGTATCAAGGACTCATTCCTGCCGAATAAGCCCATGCTGCCCAATTCAATCTTGCGCACAGGTCACGAATCAGCAGGCATACCGCGCAAGCTTGGTTTGAATGAAATCCAGGAAGCACTGGATGCGCAGCGCCAACTGCGAGTTACGGTAGAACACCGCATGGATCGGCTGGCGATAGCCGCTGTTGAAGGCTTCCAGCACCGGTACCAGGCGCCCGGCATCGATGTCGGCGTTGGTCATGAAGTTCGACAGGCAGCAAATGCCCTGCCCTTCCAGCGCCAATTGACGCACGGTTTCACCGCTGGAGGCGGCAATGCTCGGCTGGATCAGCCAGCGGTCGCCTTCCACGTGGCGCAGCGGCCAGTGGTTGAGGGTTTCGGTCTGGGTGAAGCCCAGCAGCGTATGGTCGACCAACTCGGCCACCGTCTTCGGCGTGCCGAACTGCTTGAGGTAGTCAGGGCTGGCGAGGATATGCAGCGGCGTACAACCCAACGAGCGCGCATGCAGGGTCGAGTCGGCCAGGGCACCGATGCGGATGGCAATGTCGGTGCTCTGCTCCAGCAGGTCGATGATCAGGTCGTCACTGTTCAGCTCCAGCTGGATATCCGGGTAGAGGCTGCGAAACTCGGCAATGTACGGCACGATCCCATGCAGCATGAACGGCACGGCCGCATTGATGCGCAGACGCCCGGCGGGGTTCTTCTGGCGCGACGACAGGCGCTCTTCCAGCTCGTCCATCTGCGCCAGGATCAGCTTGGCCTGCTCGAAAAAGTACTTGCCCTCCTCGGTCAGGTCCATGCGCCGCGTGGTGCGGTTGATCAGCGTGGTGTCGAGCTTGGCTTCCAGGCGCGACAAGGTGCGGCTGACGGCCGACGGCGTCTGCCCGACCTGCTCCGCGGCTGCCGAAATCGAGCCGCACTCAATCACGCTGACGAAGATCTGTAGCTCATCGGATCGGGCTTTCACGGGGTGTCCTCTCAATCGGTTCGCGACAGCTTACACCGTGAACAGCCACTCAGCCGCTGATCAGTAGATGGCCCCCCAACAGCGCCATGCCGACGAAAAACACCCGTTTGAACAGCACCGCGCTGATGCGCTGGCGCAACACCTGGCCCAGCCACATCCCCAACAACGCGGGTATCAGCGCCAACAGCGAGGCGCTGACTTCGCCACCGCCCAGGGTGCCACGCCAGGTCAGCGCTGCGGCCAACGCCAACGTGGAAGCGGTGAACGCCAGCCCCAGTGCCTGCACCAATTGATCGCGGTTCAAACCCAGGGCTTGCAGATAGGGCACGGCCGGAATCACGAACACGCCCGTCGCCGAAGTGATAAGGCCGGTGACCAGACCGCACAACGGGCCAAGCCAGCGCTCGGTTTTAGGTTTCACCTTGAAGGTCGGCAAAAACAAGCCACTTAACGCATACACCAGCAAGGCGCCACCCAGCGCGCGAACCACCCAATGCCCGCCGTCCGTGCCCAGCCACAACGTGCCAAGCCCGGTGCCGAGAATAATCAGCAGCAGCATTGGCCACAGGCGCTTGAGCAAGGCGCTCAAGTGGCCACCGAACGCCAGTTGCCAGAGGTTGGTGACTGTGGATGGAATGATCAGCAAGGCCGCAGCCTGCGCCGGGAGCATAGCCAGGCCGAGCATGCCCATGGCCACGGTGGGCAGGCCCAGGCCGATCACGCCCTTGACGGTGCCGGCCAGCAGGAAGGTGCCGATCACCAGCAGGGTCAAGGCCGGGCCGAGGTTTTGGTAGAACGCGAGGAAGGTAGTCATGAGGCGATTTTGCAGGATTTCGGTGAGGTCGAAAATTCGCCATATACTGAGGTAGCCTCTTGTTTTGCGTGAGGCTTAAATAGCTATCGCAGGCAAGCCAGCTCCCACATTGGACTGTGTTCACAAAGCAAAAGGTGGGAGCTGGCTTGCCTGCGATAAGGCCAGTGAAGTCACTCGAGAAACCTCAGCCATGCACTTTGACCTGATCGACCTGCGCCTCTACCTGCACACCCTCGACACCGGCAACATCACTGCCGGCGCGGCGCGCAGCCATTTATCCCTGGCGGCGGCCAGCGCGCGTATCCGTGCGATGGAAGCGTCATTGGGCATCGAGTTTCTTGAACGCGGCCGCCGTGGCGTCACGCCAACACCCGCAGGCAAAGCCCTGGCCCGCCACGCCCGCCTGCTGTTGCAACAGGCCGAGCACCTGCAACAGGACCTGGCCGAATACGCCCAGGGCATCAAAGGCCAGGTGCGCCTGCTGTGCAACACCACCGCCCTGAGCGAATACCTGCCGGAACTGCTGGCGGACTTTTTGCGCCAACACCCCAACCTCGATATCGACTTGCAGGAGTTGCCCAGCCTGCGCATTACCCAAGCCTTGCGCCAGGGCACAGCAGACCTGGGGATTATCTCCGATGCGGTGGACACCCACGGCTTGCAGACCCTGCCGTTTCGCGATGACCCGCTGGTGCTGATCATGCCCCTCGATCATCCGTTGGCGACGGCGAACTTCATCGACAGCCTGCAATACGATTATGTAGGCCTGACCGCCAACAGCGCGCTTTCGGTATACCTGGAAGAACAGGCATTGCACGCAGGCTTTCGCCTGCAAACACGCATTCGCGCCGAGGGTTTTGATGGGTTGATCCGCATGGTCGCCGGCGGCGCCGGCCTGGGCATCGTGCCTCAGGCCGCATTGGAACGTTGGCCGACAGAAAAGCGCATTAAAGCCCAGCCATTAAGCGAAGACTGGGCCTGTCGCAAACTACTGTTATGCGCCCGCTCCTTCGAGCAATTGCCCGGTTACGCCAAAGCCTTGTTCGACGCCCTGGCCCTGCCCTTGCGGAAAAACCCGTAATACACCGCTGACAGGATCATCAGGAATGGCACGCCAAACACCAGCGTCATCTTGAAGGCCTCGGTGAAGTACGTGGTGATCATCACCGCCCCCATCAGCACCAGGCCCAGCAGTGTGCTGTAGGGAAACAGGCGCAGCTGGAACGACAGCTTCGGCCCGCCATGACGCTTGCGATAACGGCGAAAAAACAGGTGCGTGAGGAAGATCATGAACCAGGTGAAGATCGCGCCAAACATCGAAATCGCCATCATCAAGGTGAACGAGCTTTCCGGGTACACCACGTTCAACAAGGTCGCCAGGGCAATGCCGGAGCTGGACAGCAGCAACGCGTTCAGCGGAATGCCGCTCTTGCTCAAGGCGCCCATGGACTTGGGCGCAAAACCTGCACGCGACAGGCTGAACATCATGCGTGTGGTGATGTAGAGCTGGCTGTTCATCGCCGACAACGCGGCGATCAGGATCACGAAATTCATCACCCCGGTGGCACCGGGAATACCAATGGTCTGCATTACCGTAACAAACGGGCTCTGGGTCTGGCCGGCCTGGTTCCACGGCACGATGGCGAGCATCAATGCCAGGGTCAGCAGGTAGAACACCACCAACCGCACGATGGTGGCGCGAAAGGCCTTCTTCACCGCTTGCTCCGGGTCGGCGGCTTCACCGGCGGCCACGGCGATCATCTCTACGCTCAGATAGCTGAAGATCGACACGATCACTGCGATCCACATGCCGCTCAGCCCATGGGGGAAAAACCCGTCGTGGGCCGTGTAGTTCTGCACGCCATAATCAGGATTACCGGAGCCGAACACCACGTACACCGCGAGGATGATGAAGCCGACGATTGCGGTGATCTTGATGGTCGAGAACCAGTATTCGAAGTTGCCGAAGGTCTTTACGCTGATGGCATTGAGCAGGATCAGCACACTGGAAAACGACACGATCCACACCCACTCCGGCACGTTGGCGAACCAGTACTTCATGTACATCGCCACCGCCGTGACCTCGGCGCCCACTGCCAGCACAATCGCCGCCCAGTAGGCATAACGCACCAGAAAGCCGGCCAGCGGGCTGATGTAGAACTCGGCGTAGGCACCGAACGAGCCCGAGGTGGAGTGCGCCACGGTCATCTCCGCCAGGCAGCCCATCAACAGCAAGGTGATCAACGCACCGATGGCGTAACTCACCAGCACACTCGGCCCGGCATAACCGATGGCGTAGGCGCTGCCCATGAACAGCCCCGTGCCGATGGCGCCACCGATGGCGATCATGCTCATCTGGCCGGAAGTGAGCTGGCGCCTCAGGCCCAGTTCGCGATGGGTGATCTCTGCAAAGCCGTTGTCTGGCGTGGTCACGTGGTGTGCCCCTTTATTATTGTGATTGTTATGGCTGGCGCTGAACCTTGTGGGAGCTGGCTTGCTGTGGCGAGGGAGCTTGCTCCCGTTCGACAGCGCAGCTGGAGCCGGCTTTTTGGGGGCGCTTCGCACCCCAGCGCAAGCAAGCTTGCTCGCCACAACAAGCCAGCTCCCACATTTTGATTCGTGTTGTACTTAAGTGACGCTGTTGCGCACTTTGAATTGGGGTTGGTCCCAGGTGCGGTTGTCGAGGATTTCGCCAAGGATCTTTACAGCATCAAATACCTCGGTAAAGCTTGTGTACAACGGCGTAAACCCAAAGCGCATGATGCGCGGCTCACGGTAATCGCCGATCACGCCACGGGCGATCAAGGCCTGGATCACCGCATAACCTTCAGGGTGTTCGAAACTCACGTGGCTTCCGCGCCGGGCATGCTCACGCGGCGTAATCAGCTCCAGCCCGTGGGCGGCGCAACGGGCTTCGACCAGCGCGATAAACAGGTCGGTCAAGGCCAGGGATTTGCTGCGCAGGCTGGCCATGTCGGTCTGGGCAAAAATCTCCAGGCCGCATTCGACCATTGCCAACGACGTGATCGGCTGCGTGCCGCACAGGTAGCGCGCGATGCCGGCGCTTGGCGCGTACTGAGCTTCCATGGCGAACTGGCGCGTGTGGCCAAACCAACCCGATAGCGGCTGGCGCACCACATCCACCAACGCCGGGTTGACCCACACAAACGCCTGCGAGCCCGGCCCGCCATTCAGGTATTTGTAGGTGCAGCCAATCGCATAATCGGCACCGGCCTTGTTCAGGTCGATGGGCACCGCGCCCGCCGAATGCGCCAGGTCCCAGATGCTCAGCGCGCCACATTCGTGGCTCAAGGCGGTGAGCGCCTGCATGTCGTACATGTAGCCGGTCTTGTAATTGACGTGGGTAAGCATCACCACCGCCACGTCCTGGTCGATGGCTTGGGGCAGCTCGTCCGGGCTGTTGACCAACCGCAGGGAATAGCCCTGTTGCAACAACTCGGTCAGGCCTTCGGCGATGTACAAATCGGTGGGAAAGTTACTCGCCTCGCTGACAATCACCTTGCGCGCAGGCTCGCGTTGGCGCTGCACGCTCAAGGCAGCGCTGAGCACCTTGAACAGGTTGATCGAGGTGGTATCGGTAATCACCACTTCACCGTCACGCGCGCCGATCAGCGGCGCCAGGCGGTTGCCCAGGCGTTGGGACAAATCCGCCCAACCGGCGCTGTTCCAGCTACGAATCAAGCCATTGCCCCACTCCTCGGCAATCACCTGCTGGGCGCGCGCCATCGCCGCCACCGGGCGGGCGCCCAGAGAGTTGCCATCGAGGTAGATCACGCCCGCAGGCAAGGCAAACTGCTGACGCAGTGGCGCCAGCGGGTCCTGGGCGTCGAGGGCTTGGCAGTGGCTTCGGGTGGTCATGGGTTGTCCTGATTTTTTATAAGTGAAGATGGACCAAATAATGAACGAAGTTTTAGAGAATTTTCGTGCAAAGTGGTGGGTAACAGGCTAATTAAGCTGTAGGAAATTCGAATTTAACCCCCAAATACGCGGATTTATTCTAACCATGATTCTCGACGCCACCGACCTGCGCCTCCTGCATTTTTTGCAACAGGATGGCCGCATCAGCAACCAGGAACTGGCGGAAAAAGTCGCCCTGTCGCCCTCCGCCTGCCTGCGCCGTTTGCGCCTGCTGGAGAGCGAAGGAATCATCAGCGGCTACCGCGCCGTGTTGAATGCCGAGCAGTTGGGGATTGAGCTTGAGGCCATCGTGCACCTGTCGTTGCGCCAGGATGTGGAGGACTGGCACGAGACGTTTATCAAGAAGGTGCAGGGGTGGCCGGAGGTGGCCAGTGCCTATGTGATTACGGGTGCAAGCAACTATGTGTTGCGTGTGCAGGCGCGCAACCTCAAGCACTTTTCCGACTTTATCGTGAACCACCTGAACCGCACGGCCGGGGTGATGGATATTCGTTCGGAGATTGTGTTGCAGAAGATCAAGGACCGGGATGAGGTGTTGGATCTGGTGGTGCGCAAATAACCGCAACACTACAAAACCTGTGGGAGCTGGCTTGTTGTGGCGAGGGAGCTTGCTCCCGTACGACAGCGCAGCTGGAGCCGGCTTTTTGGGGGCGCTTCGCACCCCAGCGCAAGCAAGCTTGCTCGCCACAACAAGCCAGCTCCCACATTTTTTTGACCGCGGTTAATCAGTCTTCGAGGGCGCGAACGCGCTGCATGCGTTTTTGCTCTACCGGCGCGTCTGCCAGTTGCAACTCAAAGTCAAAATCAATCTGCGCAAACCGCCCTTGCACCCCAAACTCGCGCGCCAATTGCTGATCGTCACTAAAGCGAATCTCGGCGATCAACTCATCGCGCGTCGCGTAGGCAAAATCATCATGCAGGTACGGGTCGTCCGACAGGTTGATCTGCGTGGTCAGGTGCCGATGCCCCGGTGCCGAGATGAAGAAGTGAATATGCGCCGGCCGCTGCCCGTGGCGACCCAACTGGTCGAGCAACTGCTGAGTCGGCCCGGTCGGCGGGCAACCGTAGCCCGACGGCACGATGCTGCGGAACCGGTAGTTGCCCTGGGCATCGGTCTCAATGCGCCGACGCAGGTTGAACTCCGATTGCGTTGGGTCAAACCACGAATAGGTGCCACCCGTGTTGGCCTGCCACACATCCACAATCGCACCCGCCAACGGCTTGCCGTCGGTGTCGCGCACTTGCCCGCGCATAAACAGCGGCACTGCGTCGTCCTTGCCATCGTCCAGCCGCGCTTCGTATTGGCTCAGCGGCGCGCCGGCCACGTACAGCGGGCCTTCGATGGTGCGTGGCGTACCGCCGGATTTGCCGGCCTCTTCGTCCGCAGCGTCCATCAGCAAGTCCAGGTAATGCTCCAGGCCCAAGCCGGCAGCCAGCAAACCCGCCTCCTGATTTTTACCCAATTCATTGAGGTAATTGACCGCCTTCCAGAACTCTTCCGGGGTCACTTCCAGGTCTTCGATGATGTTTACCGTATCGCGCAGGATCCGGTAGATCAGCGCCTTGGTGCGCGGGTTGCCGCCGTCGTTATGGTTGCCGCTGGCTTCTTCGAGAAACGCCTGGGCATGGGCAGTCTGGGACAGTCGGATGGACATGGTGCAATCCTCATCTTGTAATTATTGGGTGCAAAACAGGCTCAACGGTCGTCCTCATGGATCGACGAAGGGTGGCGGCACAGGGCGTTCACTTCGATGGCCATGTAGGGAAAAAGCGGCAGTTGCATCAGCAGGTCGTGCAGGTCTTGCACGCTCTCGACGTCGAACACGCTGTAGTTGGCGTAGTGCCCGGCGATTCGCCACAAGTGGCGCCATTTGCCCTCCTGTTGCAGGCGCTGCGCCAGGGCTTTCTCCTCGGCCTTGAGGGTGGCGGCGCGCTCGGGGTTCATGTCCAGCGGCAGGTTCACGGTCATTTTTACGTGGAACAACATGGCAGGCGCCTCTTAGTGTTTGTCACGACGCAAGAACGCCAAGCGTTCTTCATCAATGGCCAGGCCCAGGCCCGGTGCGGTGGAGACATGCAGCTCGAAATCGCGGTACACCGGCGGCTCGGTGAGGATGTCTTCGGTGAGCAGCAGTGGGCCGAACAGTTCGGTGCCCCACGCCAGCGTGTTCAGCGTGAGAAAGGCATGCGCCGACGCCAATGTGCCGATGCCGCCTTCGAGCATGGTGCCGCCGTACAAGCCGATGCCCGCCGCCTCGGCAATCGCGGCGGTGCGCAACACCGCCCGTGGGCCGCCGTTTTTGGCTATCTTGAGCGCGAACACCGAAGCCGCGCCTTCGCGGGCCAGGTTGAAGGCGTCTTCGACACATTCAATGGATTCATCGGCCATGATCGGCGCCGGGCTCGACAGGTTGAGCCGGGCCATGCCGCCACGGTTATTGCGCGAAATCGGCTGCTCAATCAGGTCAATGCCGTTATCGCCCAGCACCTTGCAGGCGCGCAGGGCCACGGCTTCGTCCCAGGCCTGGTTGACGTCGACACGCACACTGGCACGCTCGCCCAGGGCTTTTTTGATCGCGATCACATGGGCCAGGTCGCGATTGACCTCTCCAGCGCCGATCTTCAACTTGAAGAGGCGATGACGGCGCAGGTCGAGCATCTTTTCGGCCTCGGCGATGTCCTGTTCGGTGTTGCCGCTGGCCAAGGTCCAGGCCACCGGCAAGGCGTCACGTACACGCCCGCCGAGCAGTTCGCTCACCGGCAGGTTCAGGCGTTTGCCCAGTGCATCGAGCAAGGCGCTTTCGATGCCGGATTTGGCAAAGGTATTACCGCGAATGCTGCGCTCCAGGCGCAACATGGCCGCGTTGATATTGCTCGCGTCCTGGCCAATCAGCAGCGGCGCGAAGTGACGGTCGATGTTGACCTTGATGCTGTCCGGGCTTTCGTTGCCGTAGCTCAAACCGCCGATGGTGGTGGACTCACCGATGCCTTCAATGCCGTCGGCGCAGCGCAGGCGGATGATCACCAACGTCTGGTTTTGCATGGTGTGCATCGCCAACTTGTGCGGGCGAATGGTGGGAAGGTCGACGATGATGGTCTCGATCGACTCGATGGCGCAAATCGGCATGGCTATACCCGTTGGGTTCTTTATAGATTTGAGCCGATTCTGTGCCGTATCTTTAAAGGCTTCCAATATAGAATGGGTCTCGCACGATACCCTCAAGGTATAAAAGGAACCGTCATGGAACTGCGTCATCTTCGCTATTTCCAGGTGCTGGGTGAAACCCTCAACTTCACCCGCGCAGCCGTTCGCCTGCACATTGCCCAGCCGCCATTGAGCCGGCAGATCCAGCAACTGGAGGATGAACTGGGCGTGATGTTGCTGGAACGCGGCCGCCCGTTGCGGCTGACCGAAGCCGGGCGATTTTTCTATGAGCACGCCAATGTGCTGCTGGAACAACTGGCCAAGGTTTGCGATACCACGCGGCGCATCGGCCAGGGCGAAAAGACCTGGCTGGGCATCGGCTTTGCGCCATCGACCCTGTACGGCGTGCTGCCGGAGTTGATACGGCGGCTGCGCAACCATGAGGCGCTGGAGCTGGAATTGGGCTTGTCGGAGATGACCACCCTGCAGCAAGTCGAGGCGCTCAAGGCCGGGCGCATTGATGTGGGTTTCGGGCGCATTCGCATCGACGACCCGGCCATCGTCCAGCGCGTGCTGGTGGAAGATCGACTGGTGGCCGTATTGCCCGCCGGCCACTCGCTGCTGGGCGCGCCCGCCACCCTCGCGCAATTGGCCGCAGAGCCGTTTGTGCTCTACCCCGGCAACCCGCGCCCCAGCTATGCCGACCATGTGATCGCGCTGTTCGACGCCCATGGTTTGAGCCTCAAGGTGGTGCAGTGGACCAACGAGTTGCAGACGGCCATCGGGCTGGTGGGCGCGGGAATGGGCGTGACGCTGGTGCCGGCCTCGGTGCAGGTGTTGCACCGGGCGGATATCGGCTACACGCCGATTGTGGAAGCCACTGCGACCTCGCCGATTATCCTGAGCAGGCGAGTGAATGATCAGTCGCCAGGGCTGAGTCATTGTTTGCAGTTGGTTGAAGAGTTGATCTGAAACCCTCCAAACACCGCAATTCCCCTGTGGGAGCTGGCTTGCCTGCTCCCACAGTTTGATCTTCATACAGTTCAGAGACTGCGCAGGCGTTTGCGCTGCAGGGTTTGGCTGGGGGATTCATCGAAGAGTTTGCGGTACTCCGCCGAAAACCGACCCAAGTGGGTAAAGCCCCAGCCCAGCGCGATCTCGGAGATGGTGCGAATTGAACCATGCTCGAGGATTTCCTGGCGCACGACACCCAGTCGGTACTTCTTCAAATACGCCATCGGCGACAGCGCAAAGTATTTACGAAACGCATCGAACAGCTTGAACCGCGACACACCCGCAGCCGCTTCCAGGTCTTCCAAATGGATCGCCTCGCGGGCGTTGTCGTGGATGTATTGCCGCGCCCGAATCAGGTAATGCGGCAGCTTCACGCCGAGCACGTCGCGCAATTCTTCTGAATAGTTGTTCGGCTGGGCCAGGATCAAACCCTTGATCAACGAGCTTTCCAGATCCCGCGTAAACGCCGCCTGCTCATACAACTCGCTGCTGCACTCAAGCTCCGCAATAAAGTAGCGCGCCATGCGCCACCACGATGCCGAAGCACCGTCCACCGCATCCATCACCGACTCAAACCGCAGTGGCGCTTCAATCGGCCGTTGCAGCAACCCTTCCAGCGACTCACTCATCGCCGCCCGCGTAATCACCACCTGCAACTTGCGACAATCACCGGAAATCGCCAGCACCTGATGCTCGTTAGGCGACAAAATCACGCCTTGGTCACGGTTGGAACTCAGGCGCTCGCCGTTCTTGCTCAATTCCTGCTCGCCCACCAACGGCAGGCTCAGGCTGTAGCTGCTGAAGTGCTCGGCGTCTTCGATATCAATGGTCACATCGGTGCCGTACTCGATCACGCCCAAGGTGGTGGCGCGGGACTTGAACACATTGGCGCTGTGGTGAAAACGCAGGCGCTCGGGCGTGCTTGTCGCCAGGCGGTGCGGCCCGCAGATGCCGGACATCCAGCTGCAGGCGCCCTCCAGGTCGAAGCGTTGAATATGGATTTCGCGTGTATGGCTACTCATCAGGGGCACCCACGGCGGTTAGGCGGTTGCGCGCTCTGGCGGCGCGTCGTTGGCAATCGACAGCAAGTTCTACGCCACGCCCGCCTGAATGCAACCGGGTGGATAGCAAGCGTCGACTATGTGGATAAGCCGCAGGCATTTGCGACCTTCCCTTGGTATGACAGTAGCGCATGGCGTCACCTGGGCGCACTGAACTGGGTATTTGCTGCCCAATTTTGCGGCCTGCCTTCACCCATTAAGCGGATAGCCCGCGCCCTGCCCCACTGCCTCTAATACCCCACCGATTAGCCCCTATCTAAAAAGGTGCCTCCCATGAGTGGTGCAAGAAGCGTCGAGCAGTGGAAAACGTTTATCGAAGGTTGCCTGGACTTTCGGCCGGTGGATGAAGTGTTTCGCATCGCCCGCGACATGTTCACCGAGCCCGAACTGTTCGACCTGGAGATGGAACTGATCTTCGAAAAAAACTGGATCTACGCCTGCCACGAAAGTGAACTGGCCAATAACCACGACTTCGTGACCATGCGCGCCGGGCGCCAGCCGATGATCATCACCCGCGACGGCGAAGGCCAACTCAATGCGCTGATCAACGCTTGCCAGCATCGTGGCACCACACTGACCCGCGTCGGCAAGGGCAACCAATCGACCTTTACCTGCCCGTTCCACGCCTGGTGCTACAAGAGCGACGGCCGGCTGGTGAAGGTCAAGGCGCCGGGCGAGTACCCGGAAGGTTTCGACAAAGCCACACGCGGCCTGAAAAAAGCCCGTATCGAAAGCTACAAGGGCTTTGTGTTCATCAGCCTCAACGTGCAAGGCACCGACAGCCTGGAAGACTTCCTCGGTGACGCCAAAGTGTTCTTCGACATGATGGTCGCGCAGTCGGCCACCGGTGAGCTGGAAGTGTTGCCGGGCAAATCCGCCTACACCTACGACGGCAACTGGAAACTGCAAAACGAAAACGGCCTGGACGGTTATCACGTCAGCACCGTGCACTACAACTACGTGGCCACGGTGCAGCATCGTCAGCAGGTGAATACCGAAAACGGCAGCGCGTCCGCCAGCACACTGGACTACAGCAAACTCGGCGCCGGCGACGCGAATACCGATGACGGCTGGTTCGCCTTCAACAACGGCCACAGCGTGCTGTTCAGCGACATGCCCAACCCCAGCGTGCGCTCGGGCTACGCCACCATCATGCCGCGCCTGGTGGAAGAACACGGCCAGCAGAAAGCCGAGTGGATGATGCACCGCCTGCGCAACCTGAACATCTACCCGAGCCTGTTCTTTCTCGACCAGATCAGCTCGCAGCTGCGCATCATCCGCCCGGTGGCGTGGAACAAGACGGAGATCATCAGCCAGTGCCTGGGCGTGAAAAACGAGTCGGATGCCGACCGCGAAAACCGCATTCGCCAGTTTGAGGATTTCTTCAACGTATCGGGCATGGGCACGCCGGATGATCTGGTGGAGTTTCGCGAAGCCCAGCGCGGTTTCCAGGGCCGCCTGGAGCGCTGGAGCGATATCTCACGGGGCAGCCATCGCTGGGAAACCGGCCCTACGCCGAACAGCAAAGCCATCGGCATTCAACCGGCCATGACCGGCACCGAATTCACCCACGAAGGCCTGTACGTGAACCAGCACCGTAACTGGCAGCAATTTCTGCTCAAAGGCCTGGACCAGCAAGCGCTGACACTGCGGGAGGTGAAGTGATGGATGCCCAATTGCAGTACCGGATCGAGCAATTTTTCTATCGCAAATCCGAACTGTGCGACGCCCAGGACTGGGACGCCTATGTGCAGCTGTTCGACCCGCAGAGCGAGTTTCACTTGCCGCAATGGGACTCGGAGCACGTGTACACCCGCGACCCCAAACGCGAAATGTCGCTGATCTACTACGCCAACCGTTCGGGCCTGGAAGACCGCGTGTTCCGTTTGCGCACCGGCAAGGCCGCGTCGGCCACGCCGATGCCGCGCACCTTGCACTTGATCAATAACGTGCGGATCGCCGAGCAGGCAGACGGCACGCTGGAGGTGAAGCTGAACTGGCACACGCTGTTCTATCGCCTGGCCACCTCAGAGCAGTTTTACGGGCCTGCCACTTACCACCTCAAGCCGGATGGCGACAGCTGGCTGATCACCCGCAAGCACGCACTGTTGCTCAACGACACCATCAACTCGGTGCTGGATTTCTATCACTTGTAGCAGAGAACTTTTGTGACAAGCACCGTCCTGTGGCGAGCGGGCTTGCCCCGCGTTGGGGCGCGAAGCGGCCCTAATTCAGGCACTGCGGTTTGACTGGATAAATGCGGTGACTTTATTGGGGCTGCTTCGCAGCCCAACGCGGGGCAAGCCCGCTCGCCACAACAAGCCCGGTCGCCACAAAAGCTCACGGGTCAGCCACAAAAATCAGATACGCGGAGTTATGCGGATGAATCACAAAGTGGCCTTCAGTTTTGCCGACGGCAAGACCCTGTTTTTCCCGGTAGGCGCGAATGAAATCCTGCTGGATGCGGCATTGCGCAACGGCATCAAGATCCCGCTCGATTGCCGCGAAGGCGTGTGCGGCACCTGCCAGGGTCGTTGCGAGTCCGGCGATTACACCCAGGATTATGTCGACGACGAAGCCCTCTCCAGCCTCGACCTCAAGCAACGCAAGATGCTCAGTTGCCAGACGCGGGTGCAGTCCGACGCTACGTTCTACTTCGATTTTGATTCGAGCCTGTGCAACGCGCCGGGGCCGGTACACGTGCGCGGCAAGGTCAGCGAAGTGCAGCAGGTGTCGGCCAGCACCGCGATTTTGCAGGTGACCCTGGACAACCCGCTGGACTTCCTGCCCGGCCAATACGCCCGCCTGGCGGTGCCCGGCACCGACAGTTGGCGTTCGTACTCCTTCGCCAACCGGCCGGGTAATCAACTGCAGTTTCTGGTGCGCCTGCTGCCCGATGGTGTCATGAGCAACTACCTGCGCGAGCGCTGCCAGGTCGGTGATCAAGTGCTGATGGAGGCGCCATTGGGTGCCTTCTACCTCAGGCATGTCACCCGGCCGCTGATACTGGTGGCCGGCGGCACTGGCTTGTCGGCCTTGCTGGGTATGCTCGATGAGCTGGCTGCCAACGGCTGCAACCAGCCGGTCCACTTGTATTACGGCGTGCGCGGGGCCGAGGACTTGTGCGAAGCACAACGCATCGAAGCCTACACCTCGACAATCCCCGGCTTTCGCTACACCGAAGTGCTCAGCGACCCGTCACCCGAGTGGCCTGGCAAACGCGGTTACCTCACCGAACATTTCGACCTGGCCGAATTGCGGGACAGTTCGGCCGATATGTACGTATGCGGCCCCCCTCCAATGGTCGAATCCATCCAACAATGGCTGGCGGATCAGACACTTGATGGCGTTCAGCTGTATTACGAAAAGTTTACGCAGAGTAATATCTGACCCTCAGCAGTTCTGAGGGGCTGATGCGGCGTGCACTCACCCTCAAGAAAAACAAGTAGAAGGGAATGTTAATGGCGGATGACATGGTTAACCCGGTGGGCCTCAAGCGTGGCCTGAAGAACCGGCACATTCAGCTGATCGCCTTGGGAGGGGCGATTGGCACAGGGTTGTTCCTTGGCTCGGCCGGGGTGCTCAAGTCGGCGGGGCCGTCCATGATCCTGGGCTACGCGATTGCCGGTTTCATCGCGTTCCTGATCATGCGCCAGCTTGGCGAGATGATCGTCGAAGAGCCGGTGGCCGGCTCCTTCAGCCACTTCGCCCACAAATACTGGGGCGGTTACGCAGGTTTCCTCGCGGGCTGGAACTACTGGGTGCTCTACGTGCTGGTGGGCATGGCCGAACTGACAGCCGTGGGCAAATACATCCAGTTCTGGTGGCCGGAGATTCCGACCTGGGTCAGCGCGCTGGTGTTCTTTGTCGCGGTCAACCTGATCAACACCCTCAACGTGAAGTTCTTCGGTGAAGCCGAGTTCTGGTTCGCGATCATCAAGGTGGTGGCGATTGTCGGCATGATCGTGCTCGGCTGTTACCTGCTGTTCAGCGGCACCGGTGGCCCGCAAGCCTCGGTGAGCAACCTGTGGAGCCACGGCGGGTTCTTCCCCAATGGCGGCATGGGGCTGTTGATGTCCATGGCCTTCATCATGTTCTCGTTCGGCGGCCTGGAGCTGGTGGGTATCACCGCAGCCGAGGCCAGCGAGCCGCGCAAAGTGATCCCCAAGGCCATCAACCAGGTGGTCTACCGCATCCTGATTTTCTACGTCGGCGCGCTGACCGTGCTGCTGTCGCTGTACCCGTGGGACCAACTGCTGCAAACCCTCGGCGCGTCGGGCGATGCCTACAGCGGCAGCCCGTTTGTACAGATCTTCTCGCTGATCGGTAACGACACCGCCGCACACATCCTCAACTTCGTGGTGCTGACCGCGGCGCTGTCGGTGTACAACAGCGGCGTGTACTGCAACAGCCGCATGCTGTTCGGCCTGGCCGAGCAAGGCGATGCGCCCAAAGCGCTGATGAAACTCAACAAACAAGGCGTGCCGATTCGCGCCCTGGCCATTTCGGCGCTGGTGACGATGCTGTGCGTGGTGGTCAACTACGTCGCGCCGCACAGTGCGCTGGAACTGCTGTTTGCGCTGGTGGTTGCTTCGCTGATGATCAACTGGGCACTGATCAGCCTCACCCACATCAAGTTCCGCAAGGCCATGGGCGAGCAAGGCGTGACGCCGTCGTTCAAGACCTTCTGGTTCCCGTTCAGCAACTACCTGTGCCTGGCGTTCATGGTGATGATCATCAGCGTGATGCTGGCGATTCCAGGGATTAACAACTCGGTGTATGCGATGCCGGTTTGGGTGGGGATTATCTACATTGCTTATCGGTTGCGGATTAGAAAAAGCAACGCGGTAGTGAACGCACGGTGATCCCTGTGGGAGCCGGGCTTGCCCGCGATGGCGGTGGGTCAGTCAGTGGATGAGCTGGCTGACAGACCGCTATCGCAGGCAAGCCAGCTCCCACATGAAGCGGACGCAGAGCGTCCAAAGCGGCATTCCCACGCAGAGCGTGGGAACGATCAGCCCCGGGATTCCGGGGCTTTTTGTTTAGAGCGTGGAACGCACTCGCCACAGTTCGGGGAACAGCACGGTGTCGAGCATCTTGCGCAAATAACCCACGCCTTCCGTGCCACCGGTGCCGGGCTGGAAGCCAATGATGCGCTCCACCGTGGTCACATGCCGAAAGCGCCACTGGCGGAATGAGTCTTCCAGGTCGATAAACTTCTCGGCCAACTGATACAAATCCCAATACCGACTCGGGTCGCGATACACCTCGCGCCACGCCGCCTCCACGGACTCATCGTGAACCGTGGCCGCCGCCGGGTCGCGTTCGGCGCGCTTGGGGTCAATCGCCAACCCGGCTTTAACCATCAGATTAATCGCCTCGTCGTACAGCGACGGCGTGGCAATCGCCACTTTCAACTCGTTCAACAATTCTGGCCGATGCGCGTGCGGCCGCAACAGCGCTGCGCTTTTATTGCCAAGGATAAATTCGATCTCACGGTACTGGAACGACTGGAACCCCGACGACTGCCCCAGAAACGGGCGAATCGCCTTGTACTCCGACGGCGTCATGGTCGCCAGCACGGCCCAGGCATGCACCAGTTGATCGAAGATCCGTGACACTCGCGCCAGCATCTTGAATGCCGGCGGCAACTCGCCCAGGCGCACGTGCTCGCGGGCGGCCTTGAGTTCGTGGAGCATCAGTTTCATCCACAGCTCTGAAGTCTGGTGCTGGATGATAAAGAGCATTTCGTTGTGATCGGGCGACAGCGGGTGCTGGGCGCTGAGGACTTTGCCCAGGTCCAGGTAGTCGCCGTAGCTCATGGACTCGGAAAAATTCAGTTCGGCGTTATGCCATTCTTCCGGCGGCTGGTAATCAGGTGAAAAGGGACACTGGCTCATCGCGTGGGCTCCTTGAGCGGGCGGAGAATGGCACGGACGGGGCTGGCGTCCAGGTTGGCAAAACGCAACGGCAGCGCGATCAACTCATAGTCGCCCTCCGGTACATCATCAAGCACGATGCCTTCGAGAATCGCCATGCCATGGCGGGCCACGGCGTTGTGCGAATCCATGGTCTTGGACTGTTGCGGGTCCAGGGACGGTGTGTCGATACCGATCAGACGCACGCCCAGGCTGGCGAGCAGCTCAATGGTTTGTGGTGCGATGGCGGTGAAGTTCGAGTCCCACTCGGTCAGCGGTGCTTGTGGATAAGTGCGCAGTAGCACACGCTCAGGCAAGTTATCCACACGCCCTTGCAACTGATGCGGCTGCACCAGCGCGCCGCTGCCCAGGCAATGCAACACCCGGCACGGGCCCATGTACACATCCAGCGACACCTCGCCGATCGGCGCACCGTCGGCGCTGTAATGCAGCGGCGCGTCCACATGGGCGCCAGTGTGCGGCGAAAATGTCACGCGCCCCACATTCACCGGGCACTCCGGGCCAAACTGCCACACGCGCTCTTCCTGGAACGGCGTATCGCCCGGCCAGGTTGGCGTCGCCGTGCTCAAGGGCGGGCTGATATCCCACCACGTTTTTATTGGGTTCATTGCAAGGCTCTCACTCGTTCTTGGGTGAATGATACGAGGGCCAGCCGTGCATTTTCTTGCTAATTCCTGCGCAACACGGGAAATTTTTTGCAGTTACTGCGGGGAAATAGCGCTTTACCGCACAAACCTATCACTCAAGAGCGCCTCCTTTCCCTGTGGGAGCCGGGCTTGCCCGCGATGACGGCGGCACAGCTGCATCTCCAGTACCTGACACTCCGCTATCGCGGGCAAGCCCGCTCCCACATGGACTGCACAGTGTCTGAGAGATCGCATTCGGCTGCGCTTCTGGGCATCCCGATGTCGAGTTCAGACCACTGACACAACGCCCAAGGCCTTAGGGTTCATCTTTCCCTTCCCTGCCTCGGAGCCATCATGTCCAAGCCCATCACCGTACTGCGTGACACCCACCCGCTACCTGTCCTGGATGCCTGCAAATGGGAAAAGCTCGAGGGCGACCCGCACACCGTCAACCTCAACGCCTACACCAGCGAAGACGGCAGCAAGATCATGGGCACTTGGATCTGCACACCAGGCAAGTGGTACGTGGAATACGTGAAGTGGGAATATTGCCACTTCCAGGAAGGCTACTGCGTGATCACACCAGAAGGCATGGAGCCGATTCACCTGCGCGCTGGGGATATCTTTGTGGTGGAACCCGGTATGAAGGGCACGTGGGAAGTGGTCGAGACCGTGCGTAAGTATTTTGTGTTTGCATAAGCAGCATCAGATAAATCCTTGGCCTGCTTCAGTTTTTCCCTAGCGTGAGTCCGGCCCCTTTAAAGCACCCTGCGATGAGTCTTCCCACTCACGCAGGCTGCCCAATTGAACGTCCTGACCAAAGTATGTGTGTTAAACATCTGTGTTTTTCTCGCACCCTCTGCCCTCGCTGACTTCATCAGTGACAGCACCGGCAAGCTTGAGCTGAAGAACTTTTACTTCAACCGTGACTACCGTGAGCCCAATGCCACGCAGTCCAAGCGCGAAGAATGGGCACAAGGTTTCGCGTTGCAAATTGAGTCCGGGTACACCGAAGGCACCGTGGGTGTTGGCGTCGATGTCCTCGCCATGGCGGGCTTCAAGCTTGATTCAAGTGCAGACCGAACCCGCTCCGGCTTATTGCCGGTGCGTCAATCCGGCAAAGCCGAAGACAGCTATGGCGAAGCCGCTTTTACGGCAAAATTCAGGGCTTCCCAAACGACGCTGAAAATCGGTGCGCTGGCCCCACCAGCGCTACCGATACTGGAAAAAAACGTCGGCCGCTTGCAGCCGCAGCTTTTCAAGGGCGCGCACCTGCGCTCCCAGGAACTCAAAGACCTGACGCTGGACGTGGGCAGAATTACCCACGTCAACCAGGTCGACTCAACCAACTATGAAGCGTTGGCGGTCGCCACCGGCGCACGCAGGAATATCGTGGTTCGTGGGAAGAATCAATCGAATGCATTCGACTTTGCAGGCGGTAGTTACGCCGTCAACAAACAACTCACCGCCAGCTACTACTACAGCACGCTGGACAACCTCTACACCCAGCACGCGGGCAGCCTTCAACATACCTATCCAGTTGCCGAGGACCAAAGCCTGAAAAGTGAATTGCGTTACACGCGCTCTCTCGATAACGGCCAAACCAACATCGACAACACCGCAGTGGGTGCGATGCTGACCTACGCATGGGGGGCGCATAAATTGGGTGGGGCCTACCAAACCATGTCAGGCAACACAGGCCACGCAGCTGTAAGAGGAAGCTATCCCACACTGGTGAATTTTCTGCAGTACAGCGACTTCGCCAATAAGGATGAAAAATCCTGGCAAGTACGCTACGACTACGACTTCACCGCGCTGGGCGTTCCCGGCCTTTCCATGTTTACGCGCTATGCATCGGGCAGCAACGTCGACCGAGGGCCGGGCCGTTCGGACGGGCGTGAGTGGGAACGGGATATCGATGTGAGCTATGCCTTCCAGAATCCGACCCTGAAAAACGTCAAAGTCCGCTTACGCAACGCAATGATGCGCTCCAACTTTGAAAGCGATATAGACGAAACACGCTTGATCGTCAGCTACGAAAAGCCACTGTGGTAACCGGCAAAAACCCGAGAGCCCGCCCGACGCGGGCTCTCGGAAACGCCCCTACTTGGGTTTGCGATAGCTGTTGATGATCGCCGAGAAGTCTTTACCCCCTTCCCCACGCTGACTCATTGATTGATACAACTGCTGGGCCACGGCGCCGAGGATCACCGGTTGCTTGGCCTGGCGTGCGGCTTCGGTAGCCAGCCCCAGGTCCTTGAGCATCAGGTCGGCGCCGAAACCACCGGTATAGCCACGGGACGACGGCGCAGTTTCAATCACGCCCGGCCATGGGTTGTAAGTGTCGGAACTCCAGCAGCGCCCGGTGGAGCTGTTGATAATCCCGGCCAGCACTTGCGTGTCGATGCCCAGCGCATCGCCCAGGGCCATGGCCTCGCTGACGCCGACCATGCTGATGCCGAGCAACAGGTTGTTGCAGATCTTGGCGATCTGGCCGGTGCCGACATCGCCACAATGCACGATATTGCGGCCCATCTGCGCCAGCACCGGTTGCAGGGTGGCGAACAGTTCCGGGGTAGCGCCGACCATGAAGGTCAGCGTCCCGGCTTGCGCGCCACCCGTGCCGCCGGAGACGGGTGCGTCGGCCACCACCACGCCTTGTTTTGCCGCCGCCGTGGACACATCGCGAATGGTTTGCGGGTCGATGGTGCTGCAATCCACCGCCGGCACGCCTTTGCCGATGCCAGCAAGCACGCCATCTTCATTCAGCCACACGCTGCGCACATGGGCAGCGGCCGGCAGCATGGTAATCACCAGCTCCGCGCCGCTGGCCGCATCACGCGGCGAGTCGCTGATGGTGCCGCCCAGTTCGGCCAACTCCTTGAGCACTGTCTGGTTCAAATCAAACAGGTTCAGCGCATGGCCAGCCTTGATCAGGTTGCGGGCCATGGGCGCGCCCATGTTGCCCAGGCCGATAAATGCAATCTTCATGATCGTCTCCCCAAATCAGCGCAGGTTGATGGTGGTGTTGACGCCATCGTTGACCGTGTCGTCGTCGAACCAGCGGCTGGTGACGGTTTTGGTCTGGGTGTAGAACTGCACCACTTGCTTGCCGTACGGGCCGAGGTCGCCGAGCTTGGAACCGCGCGAACCGGTGAAGCTGAAGAACGGCACTGGCACCGGAATCGGGATGTTGATACCGACCTGGCCTACATCGATTTCGCTCTGGAACTTACGCGCGGCCGCACCGCTTTGGGTGAACAGGCCAGTGCCGTTGCCGAACGGGTTGGCGTTGACCAGCGCGATGGCCTCATCCAGCGTGGCGACTTCCAGCACCACCAGCACCGGGCCGAAGATTTCCTGGGTGTAGATCTGCATGTCAGTGGTCACGCCCGAGAACAGGGTCGGGCCGACGAAGTTGCCGTGTTCGAAGCCCGGCACCTTGATGTCGCGGCCGTCCAGCTCCAGCTTGGCGCCTTCTTTCACGCCGCTTTCGATCAGTTCCAGAATGCGCGCCTTGGCGCGTTTGGAGATCACCGGGCCGACATCCGTGCCCGCTTCACTGCCAGCGTTAACCTTGAGTTTTTGCGCCAGCGCTTTCAAATCCGGCAGCCACTGCTTGGCCGCGCCCACCAGCACCACCACCGAGGTGGCCATGCAACGCTGGCCTGCCGCGCCGAAACCGGCACCGACCAGCGCATTCAAGGTGTGTTCGCGGTTGGCGTCCGGCAGCACCACGGCGTGGTTCTTGGCGCCCATCATCGACTGCACGCGCTTACCGTGTTTGCCGGCCAGGTCGTACACGTGGGTACCAACGGCGGTCGAACCGACGAAAGAAACTGCCTTGATATCTTTATGGGTGCACAGCGCATCCACCACATCCTTGCCGCCGTGCACCACGTTGAGCACGCCGGCCGGCACACCGGCTTCCAGCGCCAGTTCTACCAGCAGCATCGTCGACAGAGGGTCTTGTTCGGACGGTTTGAGCACGAAAGTGTTACCGCAGGCAATCGCCATCGGGAACATCCACAGTGGAATCATCGCCGGGAAGTTGAACGGAGTGATGCCTGCGCATACGCCGATGGGCTGACGCAGGGTGTAGGTGTCGACGCCACCGGCGACGTTTTCAGCGAATTCGCCCATCTGCAAGGTGCCGATGGAGCACGCGTGTTCAACCACTTCCAGGCCACGGAAAATATCGCCTTCGGCGTCGGCAATGGTCTTACCCTGCTCGGCGCTCAGGACTACGGCGATGCGCTTGGAATGTTCGCGGATCAAGGCTTGCAGCTTGAGCATGATGCGCATGCGTGCGCCGATCGGCGTGAGCTTCCAGGTTTGAAAAGCTTGATGGGCAGCGTCGATGGCGGCGTTGACTTCATCGGCGGTGGCGAAAGGGACTTTGGCCAGCACCTCTTGAGTGGCCGGGTTGACGATGTCTTGCCAGTGGGTGGTCTTGGATTCGACCCATTCACCCTTGATCAGCAACTTGACCTGTTGCACGGAAATATCGGCAGAAGCGTTCATGTGGTCTCCAAATCTTATATTTGTGCAGAGAACCAAGGCCAGGGGTGTGCTCTCAATAGCTGACGGTCGCGCCTGCGTCCCAGCGTAAATCCGGTTCATCCCTAACACTTTCATTTGGGACTTGGCCCTGCGGGTTGGAGCTGTGATCGCGCCAGTCTGCGTTGCGGGACTTGAAGAGGCAGAAGCATCCTCTTCGTCCCGCGCCTTGCCTGACACAATCACAGCTCCAACGCGATCCGCCATCTATTGAGAGCACACCCCTATCGCCTTGAAGAATGAGGCGTTCGGACTGTTTTTGGAGTATAGATGTGCAAATCTCTAATAAGAACGCACATAAAAGCCGGTCCAATATGCAAAAAAACATCACGTCGCTAGGCTCCCTGAACTGGGATGACCTGAAGTTTTTCCTCGAAGTGGCCCGCACCCGCAAGGCCAGCGTCGCCGCCAAGCGCCTGGCGGTGGACTACACCACCGTGTCGCGGCGCATCAGTTCGTTGGAAGTGTCGCTCGGCACATTGCTGTTCGAGAAATCCCGGACCAACGGCTTCGTGCTCACCACCGAAGGCCAGCGTTTGCTGGGGTATGCGGAGTCCATCGAAAGCACGCTGCACATGGCCTGCGAGCAGGTGTCCGGCTCTGGCGTGGCGCTGTCCGGGCATGTGCGCATGGGCTGCACCGAAGGTTTCGGCAGCTTTTTTGTCACGCCGCAGCTCAGCCACTTTGTCGACACTTACCCGGCAATCTCGGTGGATATTTTGCCCCTGCCCCACTTCATCAGCCTGTCCAAGCGCGAAGCCGACATAGTGATCGCCCTGGAACGCCCGGAACACGGGCCGTATGTGTGCTGCAAACTGTGCGACTACAAGCTGCAGCTGTACGCGACCCAGGACTACCTCGACCAACACCCGCCGATCCGCAAACCGGCAGATTTGGCCGAGCATCCATTTATCAGCTATGTGGATGATCTGGCGTTCAGTTCGGAGCTGTTGTACCTGGCAAACGTGGTGCCCGGCGCCAGCGCGAGTTTGCGCAGTACCAGCGTGATCGCGCAGTACGTGGCGGCGCAGCAGGGCCGGTCGATGGCTATTTTGCCGTGCTTTCTGGCGGCGCAGGATCCACGGTTGTTGCCGGTGCTGGGCGAGCAGATTGCGATAACGCGGCAGTTTTGGATGTATTGCCGGGAGGATTTGCGGAAGCTGAAGCGGATTACGCTGTTGTGGGATTACATCAGGGAAGTGACGGAGCAGAACGCGGGGTTGTTGATGGGGGAAACGCGGGAGATGAGGTTCGCGGATTAAAGGGCCATCAGCGACGATTCGCTTTAATTTGCAGGACGTTTCCTAGAGACTCTCTACCCTATTGCGCCTTACCGTTTGGGTCACTAGCCTCCTGACTTCGCTGCTCATCAGCGATCGGGTTTAGCGATCCGGGTTTCAGGCGTGACACTGCCCCCAACAGTATCAGCTGGCTCTCGTCAGCTTTTAGCGTTTTATGGCGGCTGTGTGCGGGAGACTTTCGAGTCTACCCGGGATGCGCTCTGGCCCGGATCGCTAACCTGCACACAGCTGCCACCCTCTTCATGTTTAGCGATGTGATGTGGCAGCTCTACTTCAGCAGAGAGCAATCATCATGAGCAAAATCGTCCCCGATCCACCCCTTTCATCCATCACCACCCTCGGCGTCGTCACCTTCGGCGACTACGGCGAAAACCAAAAACCGCTGTTCCGCGTCAACTCCGGCATGCCCATCGAGCAAGCCCTGGAACACGCCTCCACCCTGCTGTTCTACTCCAAGAAACTCGCCATGGAAGCCGCCATGGATGTACGCGGCGAACAATACGCCTGGGCCGCACACTACCTGTGTGAGATGGGCAAAGCCGTGGTGGATGACCTGACGCAAGCAATGACGCCTACGAGCTAAAGGCTAGATCGCAGATCGTTCCCACGCTCTGCGTGGGAATGCCGCCCTGGACGCTCTGCGTCTGCTCTTGAAGTCGTGACGCGGAGCGTCACAGGATGCATTCCCACGCGGAGCGTGGGAACGATCGGAATGTGGGAGGAAGCTTGCTCCTTCCACTTCTAAACCGCACCAGCCCCAGCTATTTGCGGATACCGAGCCCGCACTTCCCGCAAAAACTCACCCGCGGTGCTCTTGAGCCAAACAATTAACCGAGCGATATCGGGCTCCGACTGTCGTCCGTTTCGGCAAATTATGTAATAGGCCGCTGGCGACATCATCACTGGGCTATTCAGCGCAACCAATGTGCCGCCTTCCAATTGGTCGTACACCAACGCAGTTCTGCCCAGCGCAATCCCTGTGCCCTTCACCGCCAGACTGATCGCCTGGCTCGAATCCGGAAATCGCGGCCCATGGTGATAAGGCGGCGCCGCCAGCCCCTGAAATGCAAACCAGCTTTCCCACCCCGGACACACCTGATCGTCCACCCGATGGATCAGCGGGTACCGGGCGACATCTTCCTGTGCAATATCACCCTTCAACCGCAGAAACTCCGGCGAACAAACGGGGAACACCGCGTCGCGCATCAGCAGTTCAACATGATGATCCGGGTAGTCGCCGTACCCCATCACCACCGCGACATCGTATTGATGAGCCTCCAGGCTGGCGCCGCTCATGTCAGCGCTGGTCAACACCAGGTCAATGTTGAACGAGGCCTCAGTGTGAGAGCCGTGCATTCTGGGAATCAGCCACGTCGAACAGAGGGAAGAGGTGCATGAGAGGTACAACGGCTGGGATTTACCGGGGTTGAGCGAATGCAGCACCCCGTCCAGCGCCTTGAAAAATCCGTCGGTTACCGGCAATAAGGCCTGCCCCGCTGCCGTCAGCTTCACACCGCGCGAGTGCCGCTCAAACAACAGCACGCCCCACCACTCCTCAAGGCCCGCAATTTGATGACTGATGGCACTGGCGGTGAGGTTGAGCTCAGAGGCAGCACGCGCAAAACTACCCGTTTGCGCTGCGCTGACGAACGCTTGAAGCATGGGTGTGGGAGGCGGACGCTGGGCCATCAGGTGCTCACTTTGATCAAGATGATCCCGCAAACAATGACGAATGCCGACAGCATCCGTCGCCAACCGAACCGTTCATGAAAGAACAGCGCGGCAATAATGGCGCCGATAATAACACTGGTTTCCCGCAGCGCTGAGACCTTGGCGACCGCATCCAGCGATAACGCAAACAACACCAATCCGTAAGACGCCAGGTAAAAAACACCGCCTAACAGGCCTACTCGCCAATGCCCACGTATTGCTTGAGCCAAGGCTGAACGCTCTTTGGAATACGCCAGCACAGGGATCGGAATACTCTGGAACACTGTCAGGTAGATGATGTACTGCATTACCGTCTCACTCGCTCTTACACCTTTGGCATCCACCACCGTGTAAGACGCAATAAACACACCGGCGCACACCGCCATCAGGATCGGTTTGAACATCTGCGCCGTCATCCTGCGCACAAAGGTCAGGCTGATAATCCCCACACAAATCAGCAACACTCCGGTCAAAGCCTGGAGTGACAACTGCTCATGCAGCAGAAAGTAGGAAAACAGCGCGACCAATACGGGCGGTACCCCACGCATCACGGGGTAAACCTGGCCGAAGTCACCCGTTTCATACGCCTTGATCAGAAATAGCCGATAGACCGTATTGAGCATCACGGAGACGAGGATATAGCCCCCAACCTCCAGGCTCGGCACTCTGACAAATGGCAAGGCCAGCAGGCATATCACTAGCGCGGTACCATCAACCATGGCCAAGGTCATGAAGCGACTGCTACCGGCGCGGA
Source organism: Pseudomonas sp. WS 5532 (assembly GCF_012985445.1). Classification (NCBI taxonomy): domain Bacteria; kingdom Pseudomonadati; phylum Pseudomonadota; class Gammaproteobacteria; order Pseudomonadales; family Pseudomonadaceae; genus Pseudomonas; species Pseudomonas sp. WS 5532. Next base: position 13,385 of record NZ_JAAQWK010000022.1, on the reverse strand, counting down.
CTACAGCATTCCAGGTGGCGTGCATGAAGGCAGAGATCAAGACCAGCGTGATCGCGATATCGGAGTTGTCCATGGGGCTCGGCTTTTTCTTTTTGAGATAAGAACACTTCAAATGTCTAGCAGGCCATGTCTGATAACTTGCTCTTTCTAGGTATCGAGACAACACTCAAGAAAAATCGAAATGCACAGCCATGGGTGCATTTTTCGACAGCGCTAACCGTTCTGACTGATCAATCATCGCTGCATTCCGGAACGTTACGTGGCGCTTCGAATCTCGAGCCGCTATTGCCTGACTGTCACGCTGCAACGCCGAGAACATAGACGAATCAACTGTTACGTCCGCCCCGGAATAAATCAGAGCGAGTACCTCAGCATTACTGATAGACATCGGCTTCTTGTCCGGAAGTTGAGTGGGTGTGCCTTGTAGTTCATCAACCAAGGCTGTTGCATGGCTGCACACCTCTTGGCTGAAATTACTGCCTTTTATGATCATCGAGATTCTTTAAGGTGGTTAGTTAGAGCGCCCATTTAACTAAGCCCACCACTTGCGAAAAAGCGAAACCTCATCAGCTTAGCCATCAAGATTCGTCATGAGTGTGGGTGTAGAGCAATACGCATGGGCCGCGCATTACCTGTGTGAGATGGGCAAAGCCGTGGTGGATGACCTGACACAAGCAATGACGCCGAGCAGCTAAGCGAACACGCCAGCAAGCACACTTCAAAACAAAATATGGGAGCGGGCTTGCTCGCGAAAGCGGTGGGTCAGTGAGTAAATCCTCAGCTGACCCACCGCCATCGCGGGCAAGCCCGGCTCCCACAGTTGAAGGGTGGCGGGCACAGGATTCAGGTCTGCCACAAACAAGTGTGGGAGCTGGCTTGCCTGCGAATGGCGGTGGGTCAGGCAGGTTATCTGCTGCTGATACACCGCATTCGCGGGCAAGCCCGCTCCCACAGTTGAATGGTGGCGAGCACAAGATTCAGGTCTGGCACAAATAAGTGTGGGAGCTGGCTTGCCTGCGATGGCGGTGGGTCAGGTAGCTTATCTACTGCTGATACACCGCATTCGCGAGCAAGCCCGCTCCCACAGTTGAAGGGTGGTGGGCACAGGATTCAGGTCTGGCACAAATAAGTGTGGGAGCTGGCTTGCCTGCGATGGCGGTGGGTCAGGTAGCTTATCTACTGCTGATACACCGCATTCGCGAGCAAGCCCGCTCCCACAGTTGAAGGGTGGTGGGCACAGGATTCAGGTCTGGCACAAATAAGTGTGGGAGCTGGCTTGCCTGCGATGGCGGTGGGTCAGGCAGCTTATCTACTGCTGATACACCGCATTCGCGAGCAAGCCCGCTCCCACAGTTGAAGGGTGGTGGGCACAGGATTCAGGTCTGGCACAAATAAGTGTGGGAGCTGGCTTGCCTGCTCCCACAGTTGACCGCATTGCCACGTTGGGATTGAGTGAGGTGCTTAGTCGGCAATCACGACGATCGACACGCGCCGGTTCTCGGTGCGGCCTGCCACGGTGGTGTTTGACGCCACCGGTTCGCTGCTGCCCAGGCCGCGCAGTTGGATGTTTTCTTCTTTCATGCCCACGCTGGTCAGCACCTTGCCCACGCTTTTGGCGCGGCGCAGGGATAACTGCTGGTTGTAGGTTTCTTTGCCCGAGGCGTCGGTGTGGCCGTCTACGCGCACGCGGTCGATACCGGCGCCCGTCAGGGCTTTGCCGATGCGTTCGACGATGTCGGTGCTGGCTTTGTTGAGGCTTTCGACGTCGCTGCCGAACAGCACTTTGCCGGATAACCCGAAGGCCCAGCCTTCGTCGGTGAGTTCAAAGCCTTGTTGTTTGAGGACCGCGACTTGCGCCGGGGTCAGGCCTTTGGGCGGCGGCGTCTGGCAGCCGCCGAGGGCCAGGAAGGCCACCAGTAAAGTGATAAACAGAACACGCGTTTTCGAGAACAAGGGATCAACTCCTGTGTTGAACGTTGGCAGCGGTAGGCTCCGCCTCCGCCGTTTGCTGGCCGCCCTGGGACAGCCGCTTGGCTTGGTACATGGCCGCGTCGGCGGCATTAAGCAGGGTGCCGGGAGTGGCGCCATGATCGGGGTAGATGGCGATGCCGATACTGAGGGAGGTCAGCACCTGGGTATTGCCGGGCAACGGGATTGGTTTGTCCATGCTGGCAATGATCTTGTCGGCGATGCGCTGGGCATCCTCGGCCTTGTGCAGCGGCGCCAGCAGGATCGCGAATTCATCACCGCCCAGGCGCGCCACCAGGTCATCCTCACGCAGCTGCGCACGCACGCGTTCGGCGACGGCGACCAGCACGGCATCGCCGGCGGCGTGGCCAAAGTTGTCGTTGATGTCTTTGAAGCGGTCGCTGTCGAGGAACAACACCGCCACTTTCTCATTGATCTTGGCGGCGCTGCGCAGTGCGCGAATCAGGCGGCCTTCGAAGAACGCGCGGTTGGGCAAGCCGGTGAGGCTGTCGTGGCTGGCTTGGTGGGCGAGGGTTTCATTTTCACTTTGCAGGTGGCTTTGCCAGGCTTCCATCTCACCGAGCAAGGCGTTGAAGTCGCTGCCGAGGCTATCGAGTTCGGCGATCTGCGCCGGTGGCACGCGGCGGTCGAAATCGCGCTCGCTGCGGGCGGCGTGGGCCACGGCGGCAAGGCTTTGCAGCGGTTGGGTGATGCCTTGCAACAGACGCCGCGCCAGGTACAACGCAACCCAGGCGCTGAGCGCGGTACAAATCAGAATCCCGGCCAGGCCACTGAGCAAAAAGCGCAGCAGGCTGCCGCCATGGCCGACCAAGTGAATGCTGCCGACGGGCTGGCCCTGATGCAGGACCGGCTGGCTGATGGGCTGTTCGAGCAGGGTGTGCGCCACCGCCAGCTCGACCTTGGAGAGCATGCCGGTTTCGGGCCGTACCCATTGCGCCAGCAGCTTGCCGTTGGCGTCGAAGACTTCGGCCTGGGCCACTTCTTCAGTCGATGCAATCAGGCTCAACGCTTCGGTGGCGGCGGCACTGTCATCGAACACCACCGCAGCTTCCACTGTGTAGTTGATGGAGCGCGCGATCAGGTGCAGGTTGTGTTCGGCATACACCCGCAGCGCCAGCACGCCGAGCAGGGTCAGCGACACACTGGCCAGGGTCACGGCCACCAGTGCCAGGATCAAATGCCCACGGCCAATGACCGAACGCAAGGTCGGCCGCGCTTTAGCGGTTCTCATGGCGCTGGCGCTCGACGTCGGGACAGTTGCAACACACTGGGGTGGATGCGCACGCCGCTACGGGCGACGGAATCCAGGTTGACCTCGAACGACACTTGCTCATCGCCCACGCGCAGGCAGAACAGGCTGCCCACGGTGCATTGGTCGCCGCCTTCGCTGATGCTGAGCACCGGGTGGCCGATCAATGAGGTGAACAGGCGGCTGCGTTCATCGGCGGTGAGTTTGCCGATGTAAATGGCGTCGCAGGCACTGACGATATCGGGATTATCGGCCAGCAGGCGCTGCACCACCACCGGGCGGCCAGTGGCCTGGGTGGTGCCTTTGACAAGGTCGTCGGTGTATTGGGTGGGGCCGACGATGCACAAGCGCAGTTGTGCAGGCTCCACCGGCCAACGGGCATAACTGAGGATGCCGAGTACCACTTGGGTGACCGCCTGGGCGCGGTGATCCGCCAGGCTGGGCGTCTGCGCAAATACACGCGGGGCGAGCAGGCATAGCACCGCCACCAGTAACATGCGTCTCCAGCTCAAACTGCGCTCTGTGGGCGAGACAGCCACGTTCATGCAGCAATTCTCTCAAATATTTTACAGGGTGATGCCGCAACGATAGCACAGCGGCGGAAAACCCCACGAACTGGGGGTTTATCAAAGCCCGCTATATTTTCAGAAAAATCAGACAACTAAACCAGAAATATTTAATGACCAATCAGTCAGTTTTATCGAGGGCGGCATCCAACTCCAGCATCAACCCGCTCAGGCGTTTGACCTTGCGCCGCACCGCTTCTTCAAACACCCCGCCTCGCGGTTCGATCAAACTGAACCAGCGTTTGGCGCGGGTGATGCCGGTGTAGATCAGCTCTTTGGTCAGCACCGGGTTCAGCGCATCGGGCAGGATCAGCGCCGTGTGAGTGAATTCGGAGCCCTGGGATTTGTGCACGGTCATGGCGTACACGGTTTCCACATCATTCAGACGGCTGGGCAGTACAAAACGCACCCCACCCTGGCCATCGTTGCGTGGGAAAGCCACACGCAGCACCTGTGGGCCACCGTCGCTTTCGGGCAGTTTGAGGGCGATGCCGATGTCGCCGTTCATCAAGCCCAGGCCGTAGTCATTGCGGGTCATCAACACCGGGCGGCCTTCGTACCATTGGTCATCGCCTTCGATCAGCCGCACTTTGCGCAAGGCGGCGGTGATGCGCTGGTTTAAACCTTCCACGCCCCATGGGCCTTTGCGCACGGCGCAGAGCAGTTGGAAGGCGTCGAAGGCTTGCAATAGTTGTTGCGCCCAGTGGGTCCAGGCGGCGTCTTCGCGCGCTGTGTCGAGGGCCGGGCGCGCGCTGTGCAGCAGGTTGAGGTAATAGCGATAACCCTGGGCGTCGTCGCCCTGCCCGTCCAGCACCAGGCGCTCAAGCGCGTGATCGTGTTCGCCCTTGAGGCTGAGGCAGAACAGGTCGTTGTGGCTGCGCGCGGCAAGCAGTCTGCGCGCCTCTTCGGCATTTTGCTGGTTAACCCAACGCGCCAGTTGGCCGATGCCACTGCCTTCGCCGAAGCGTCGCGAATAGCGCAGCATGACCACTTGCTGGGCGAGCGGATGACTGCCATCGAGATCTTCCTGCAGGCCGCTGGCACTGAGGTCTTCGCCGCTGACCGCTTGCAGCCATTGGCGCGTGTCGGGGCTGTACCAGCCAGCTTCGGCATCACGGCATAAGTCGCCGAGCACGGCGCCGGCTTCGACCGAAGCGAGTTGGTCTTTGTCCCCGAGCAATACCAGGCGTGCGTGGGGCGGCAACGCGTCCAGCAGGTTGGCCATCATTTCCAGGTCGATCATCGAGGCTTCGTCCACCACCAGCACATCCAATGGCAACGGGTTGCCGAGGTGATGCCGAAAATGTCGCGTGCCGGGGCGGCTGCCAAGCAGGCGGTGAACCGTGGTGACCTGGGTGGGGATTTTTTCCCGCACGCTGTCCGGCACATTCAGCGAGAGTACTTGCTGGCTGATGGATTCGGTGAGGCGTGCGGCGGCTTTGCCCGTGGGCGCGGCGAGGCGGATGCGCAATGGGCTGTTGGCCTCTACCGCCGGGGCCTGCAGCAGCGCGAGCAAGCGCACTACAGTGGTGGTTTTACCCGTGCCGGGGCCGCCGGTAACGATGCTGAAGGCACCGCGTGTGGCCAGGGCGCAGGCAAGTTTTTGCCAGTCGATCACGCCGTCCGGCGGCGCTTGATCGAACAAGGTGTTCAGGCGTTGCGGCAAATCAGTGGCGACGGTTTCCAGGGTGGCCAGGCGCAGGCGTAATGCCATGTCGAGGCGCCGTTCGTAGGTCCAGTAGCGGCGCAAATACAGGCGTTTGCCGGACAGCACCAGCGGGCGGCTTTGGGCCGATTCAGTGCCATCAACAGCCAGCGCGACCAAGTGGCTGGCGGCCAGCGCCTGGCACCAGTGGGCGCCATCAAGGCCGTCGAGCAATTGCGAGGGCAGCAACATGGCGCCGGTTTGCAGGTCGCCTTCGGGGGGCAATGACAGGGCAAAGTCTGGCGCTTTAAGGGTTTCGAACAAGTCCAGGCAGACGTGGCCATGGCCCAGTTGGTGGCTGGTCAATGCGGCGGCCAGCAATACCAGCGGGTCGGCCTGCGGGTCGAGTTCGTGGAGGAAGCCGACGAAGGCTTTGTCCAATGCGCGCAGCCAGCCACGCTCAACCCAGCGTTCCAACAACTGCAACAGGTCGGCGGCGCGACTGAGGGGTAGCAGCTCCTCAAGCGGTAAGGGCGACAGCCTCATAGCAGCACTCCTTGTTCCCAGGCGGGCTCAACCTTGGGCGGTATGGGTTTGCCCTGGAACAGCAGGTCCAAGCCTTCGATCAGCTCACGTGGCGGCCGGGTGAAATACGCGCCCTGGCTCGTGGCCTGGGTGCCCCGCAGGAACAGGTACAGCGCACCGCCGACATGGCGGTCATAGTCGTAATCCGGCAGGCGTGCCTTCAACTGGCGGTGCAGGGCCAGCAGGTAAAGTACGTATTGCAGGTCGTACCGATGCTCGAGGATCGACTGTTCCATGGCGTCCTGCGTGTAGGCCGAATCGTCAGGGCCGAGCCAGTTGGATTTGTAGTCGGCCACGTAATAACGGCCGTCGTGTTCGAACGTCAGGTCGATAAAACCCTTGAACATACCGTTGAGCAGCACCGGTTCGGCGGCCACTCGGGACACGCCGTTGTGGGTGTGCTGGCACACTAGCTTGTCGAGGGCCAGCACGTCGACTTTGTGGCTGGCGAACCAGAACTCCATTTCGATCTGGTAGTGCTGCAGGCTGCTGAGGGCGACTAGATCGTTATCTACCGGCAGCGGCGTTTGCAGCAAATGGCCGAGCCAGCCGCTGAGGGTGACGATCCAGCCTTCCCAGTTGCGCCGATTACAGCGGGCGCCCACGGCTTTTTCGATGGCCTCGGGCGTCACGTTGAAGCCTTCCTCGCCCGCCCATTCCAACAGACCATGGAGAAAGGTGCCGGGGTTAGGGCCACGTGGGAAACGGTGAATGTCGCCGCCAGACGCTGCCACTTCACGCGGTGCGTCGGGGTCGAGGCGTTCGTCGTCGAACAGCTTCTGGGCTTGTGGGCTTTCTGGTGCTTCTAGATTAGCGGCGCTCATGCTGTCGCCAATTCTTAGCGCACTGTAAGAAGCGATCCACCAGTTTTCAGCGGCTTTGCGCGTGGGCAGTAACGGTGCCAGCAAGGTAGCCTCGTTACGCGGCGGGTGGAACAGGCTGTCTTGCGCGTCGGGCACGTGGGTGTAGTGGATGGCAGCGCAGCCCTCCTGCAAGTCCAGCAGCCAGCGCGCCAAACCGGCGGACTCGCCCAACGAGGCACCGCCACCGAGCAGATAACCCAGCGCGGACAGGTGCAAGACCGAGCTGCTGTTATTGCCACGTTTGAGGTCGGCAATGCCCAACCAGCACGCGTGTTTGGCGCGCGTGAGGGCGACGTAGAACAACCGCAGGTCTTCGGCCAGGCGCTCGTCGTCGGCTTGGGCAATCAGCTCGGCGGTCGGCCGCAGGCTGACTTGGGATTTGCCCTGTTCGTCGTGGTAATGCAGCGGCAAGCGGCTGCCATCCACCGGCTTGGCCGAGCAGATAAACGGCAGGAAGACCAGGTCGTATTCCAGGCCCTTGGATTTGTGGATGGTCACCACCTTGACCAGTTGTTCGTCGCTTTCCAGGCGCAGAATCTGTTCTTCACCGGCCTGGCCCGACAGTGCCAGGTGTTCGGCCAGGTGGCGGATCAATGCCTGCTCGCCGTCCAGCTCTGACGCGGCCTGTTGCAGCAGTTCGCTCAGGTGCAACAGGTTGGTCAATACGCGTTCGCCGTCACTGCGGGCGATCAGGGTTTGCGGCAGTTTGAAATCATGCAGCAGGCGTCGCAGCATCGGCAGCACGCCTTGGGTACGCCAGATCGCGCGATAACCACGGAACTGCATCACGCGGGTTTCCCACGCCAGTTCGTCCTGGTTCAGACGCTCCAGTTCCGCCAGTGACAGGTTCAGGGTGACGCAGGCCAGGGCGGCGCGCAGTGGGCGCTCGACGTCCGGCTCGGCGCAGGCCTTGAGCCAGGCCAGCAGGTCATGGGCTTCCTGGGCGGCGAACACCGAATCCTTGTCAGACAGATAAACGCTGCGCACGCCACGGGCGGCCAGCTCGGCGCGCACGGCTTGGGCTTCTTTGCCGTCGCGCACCAGGATGGCGATGTCTGACGGGAGTACGCCTTTTAAGCTGCCATCCGGTTGTAGGAAACCCGCGCGGCCCTGCTGCCCGCCATTGAGCAACTCAACAATTTGCGCAGCGCAGGCCGCCGCGAGTTGTTGGCGATAGACCGCGTTGGAAATCGGCTGATCGGTGGGCAGGTGCCAGAGGTTCATCGCCGGCAAGGTTTGACCATCGACCTGCAACTGCTCTTTGCGGCCTTGGGACAACACCGAGTGGAACGGCACCGGGTTGTCGCCATTTGGCTCACGGAACAGGAACGCGCCACGGCCGGTCTCGGCACGCTGGAACACATGGTTGACCGCCTCGACCATCGCGTGGCTGGAACGGAAGTTGGTGCCCAGGGTGTGATGGCGGCCGGTGGTGGACTGGCGGGCGCGCAGGTAGGTGTAGATGTCGGCGCCACGGAAGGCGTAAATGGCCTGTTTGGGGTCGCCGATCAGGAACAGGCCACTGTCTAGGTGGTTTTCTTCGATGCGGTAGATGCTGTCGAAGATGCTGTATTGCACCGGGTCGGTGTCCTGGAATTCGTCGATCAGGGCGACCGGGAATTGCTCACGGATCACATTGGCCAGGCGCTCGCCGCCGTCGGCTTGCAGGGCGGCGTTGAGGCGGATGAGCATGTCGTCGAAGCCCATTTCGGCGCGGCGGCGTTTTTCTTCTTCGAAGCGTTTACCGACCCAACCGGCGGCGTGTTGCAACACGGCGGCATCGGGGGTTGGCAGCGCGTCGAGGCTGGCCTTGAGGCTGGTCATGGCGTCGATGCCAGGGTGACGCGGCGGCTCGCCCTTCCAGGCTTCGGCCATGCCATCGGGCGTGAGGCGGGTGAAGCCGGTGCCGATGTCGAGTTGTTCGAGGGTTTCGTCAGCGGCCCAGGCGCTGATCTTTTCGAACCAGGGTTCGAAGTAACGCGCCTGCATCTTGCGGCCGTCGACGGCTTTGGCGGCGACGGCTTGCAGGCAGATATCGCGCAGCTCGATGGCCCATTGTTGCCAGGGCGCCTTGAGCGCGACCAGCGCTTGGCGGCGTTCTTGCAAGCAAGCGTTGATCAATTCGGCCGGCTCACGGGTTTCATCGGTGGGCCGTTCGCTGCCGAACAGCGCGCGCACGCGTGGCATCAGCGCGGCGGGGCCGCTCCAGTTTTTGCGCACCCAGTTGAGCGCATCGTCGTGCATTGGGTAGCAGAACAGCCGCCAGTAATCGCGCAGCACTTCGCCGAGCAGGTCGCTGTGGTCGGTTTCCAGGGTTTGGGTGAACAGGCTGCCGCTGTCGAACGCGTGTTCGCGCAGCATGCGCTGGCACCAACTGTGGATGGTCGAAACCGCAGCTTCGTCCATCCATTGGGCGGCGATGTCCAGGCGGTTGGCACAGGCAGGCCATTGCTCGGGCAGGTATTGGTCACGCAGGTCGGCGATCAGGGCGTCCGGTTGCTCAATTTCGTCGCGGAAGAACCGCGCGGCTTCGGCGAGGCGGATGCGGATGCGTTCGCGCAGCTCTTTGGTGGCGGCGTCGGTGAAGGTCACCACCAGGATTTGCGGTGGCAGCAGTTCACGACCAAAGCCGGATTCGTCGCCACCGTGACCAAGCACCAGGCGCAGGTACAGGGCGGAAATGGTGAAGGTCTTGCCAGTGCCGGCGCTGGCTTCAATCAGCTGGCTGCCTTTGAGTGGGAAGGCCAGGGCCAAAGGTTTACTGATCATGCGCTGGCCTCCTCGCTGCTGAGTGATCGCCATGGGGCGTTGATCAAGGGCCGATACAGGGTTTCGGCCCAACCTTCGAATTCTTCGCTGGCGATGAGCGTGGCGTAATCCGGGAATTGGCGAGTGAGCGCCGGGGTTTCGCGGCGTTCGCCGTCGGTGGTCAGGCCGTCACCTTCATAGGCTTTGCTGGCTGCCGCCTGGGCCTTGTCGGGGTCGGTTTGGCCAAGCCAGGCGAAGGCGGTTTTCACGGCGACGGGCAGTGGTTTGCGCATGCCGGTGTGCCAGGCCAGTAAAAGGTTGCCGAGTAGTTCCTGGGCGACGGTTTTTTCCAGCGGGGCCAGCAGCAGGGTGTCGTCACTGGCGACCAGCCCGGTACTGAGTGGCAAGCCGCAGGCGCAGGCCACCACATGATTGACCCACGGGCGGATCAGTCGATGCCACTTGCGGGTCTTGATCGAGCCAATGCTGTTGGGGATGGTGGTGACGCTTAACAATCCGCCATCACTGCGCCGATGCAGGCCACTGATCCAGCCTTCGAGTTCAATGCCTTGATGCTCAAAACTGATCGGTTCGGCAGCGGTTTGTGGCGTAGGCCAGAGCGCCAGTAAGTGTTGATAACGCTGCAGTAGATCGGGCAATGGCTCGACCAATTCATTACGCAGGCATTCGCCGAAACCGACCATGGGCAGCAGGCCACTGCCTTGCAGGCGCAGGGCTTGGGCATTCAGGGCCTGGTCTATGTGATCGGGCTGGGCCAAGGCTGCATTGAGCAGGCTGTCGCTGAGGCTGTAGCGTTGCAAGGCATCGAGAACGAAAGGTTCTTCATCGGCCAGCGGGACTTCGGCGGCTTCGAAGAACACTTTCAGACGCTGGCTGAAGAAGTGTTTGACGGGGTTGCGCACAAAGTCTTGCAACTGACCGAGGCTCAGAGGTTCTTCCTGGTGGTGCTCTGCCAAGTGTTCTTCTGTAGCCGTGGCCACGGGTGCTTGATGGAGCAATTGCCATTCGCGGGCGTAGCTGAACAGCGCATCACCTTCGTGGAAATAGCGGGCGCTGAAGGGTTGGAGTGGGTGCTCCTGGGTCATGGCTTCCAGCAACGGTTCTTGTGTGTCTGCGTTATGCCAGCCGCTGGCGAGGTGGTCACGCAACTGGCCGATCAATACCGAGGCCGGGCGATCACTGTTGTCGCGGATGCTGCGGCCTACCCAGCTGATATAGAGCTGATCGCGGGCGGACAGCAGCGCTTCGAGCAGCAGGTAACGATCGTCTTCGCGGCGTGAACGGTCGCCGGGGCGGTAGTCGCTGCCCATCAGGTCGAAGTCCAACGGCGGCTGGGCTCGCGGGTAGTCGCCGTCGTTCATGCCGAGCAGGCAGACCAGCTTGAACGGGATGGCGCGCATGGGCATCAGGGTGCAGAAATTGACAGCCCCAGCAAGGAAGCGCTGGGACAGGCGGCCTTGGTCGAGGCCGGCGAGCCAGGCTTCGCGGACGACGGTAAGGGGTAACTCGTCCTGCAGGCCGACGGACTCGCAGGTTTCCAGCCAGTCTTCTCGCAGCTGTTCGAGTTGGCCGAGTAGATAGTCGTCGTGCTCGCTGCTGGGCAGGAAGAACAGCTGCATCAGGCGTTGCAGGCGCTCGCCCCATTCTGGGGGGCTTGCCGGTTGTGACAAGGCTTGATGGGCGTGGTTTAGCGCATCGAGCAAGGCGACCAGTGGGCCGATCAACGCGGCGTCCAGCCCGCCGATTTCATCGTAGGGCTCAATACCGTCACAGGCGATTCCAGTGCCCACGGCATAGCCCAGCAACATACGGCGCAGGCCGAATCGCCAGCTGTTTTGCTCAAGCTCCTGGGGGAGGCCGAGGCCGGCGCGCTGTTCGGCGTTGAGGCCCCAGCGAATGCCGGCGCCTTCGATCCAGCGGTGCAGCGTGGGCAGATCGCGCTCCTTGATGGCAAAACGTTCGCGCAAGGCGGGGACGTCGAGCAGGTCGAGGATTTCGCTGACGGGGAAGCGGCTATCTGGAAGTTTTAGCAGGTGTTCGACGGCGATCAGCAGCGGATCGCGGCCGCGTTGGCCTTGGTCGGTGAGGGTGAACGGGATGAAGCGTGGGTCGTTTCGCTCAAGCTGGCCGAAGACGGCGCGGATGTGCGGCGCGTAGCTGTCGACGTCGGGGACCATGACGATGATGTCACGCGGGCGCAGTGTGGGGTCGGCGCTGAAGCGTTGGAGCAATTGGTCATGGAGGATTTCCACTTCGCGTTGGGCGCTGTGGGCGACGTGGAAGCGGATGGAGCTGTCGTGATTTAGATCGACACCCGGCCACAGTTCGCGGGTTTCATTGAGTGGGCGCAGTTCGAGGATGTCGTCCTGCAATTGGTTGAGCAACGTGGTGGGTTCGTTGTCGCTGAACAGGTCGATGCGGCCATCACGGAAGGCGGCGCGGTAGCTGTTGGGGTCGTCGTAGCTGTCCAGCAGGCTAATGTAGTCGCGGCCCTGTTTGCCCCAAGCGGCCAGCAACGGGTGCGCATGTTGGTGCAGGGTTTGCGGGTCGATGGTGACTGGCATGCCGGCTTTGCGCGCCTGGCGTTTGTACTCGTTACGCAGCAGGTCTTTGTCGGCGACGATGTCGGACCAGTGGTGGCGGCAAGGGTTGTGTACGCACAGCAGGACTTGGCTGAAGCGTGCCAGGCCGGCGAGTGCTTCCAGCGCTTGGGCGGGCAAGGATGAAATGCCGAAAACGATGACTCGGGACGGCAGCCCCTGAGGGGCTTTTTCGAGGGTGTTGATCCGCTCGATAAAACGCTGGTGAACACCGGCACGGCTTTCGGCCATGCCCTCTTCGCCAACGTCCAATAGCAGTGCACGCCATAGTTCGGCCTGCCAACAATTTGCCGGGTTCAGGGGCTTTGCTTCGCCTCGGCCATTGCGCAGTTGATGGCGACCGGCGGCCCAATCTTCCAGCCAGTCGGCGCGGTAGACCTGGTATTGGTCGAACAAGTCGGCCAGGCGTTCGGCCAGTTGATAGCGTTTGCGCAGGTCGGTGTCGTCGGTGAGAAAGCGCTGCAGGGGCTCGAAGTGCGGTTGGTCGATGAGCTCCGGGAGCAGGCGCATCAGGCGCCAGGTCAGCGGGGCCTTATCGAGCAGGGATTTGGGCGGGATTTCGTCTTTGCCCAAAACCATGCGATAGAGCTGCCACATGAAGCTACCGGGGAGTTGCACATCGATAGCCGCGGCGATGCCACAGCCGCCCATATCATCTTCTTCCGGATCTTCTGCCAAGGCCAACTTGAGCCATTGGGCAATGCCGTTGCTTTGGACCAGAGCAATTTCGTTTTCCAGAGGAGCCAGGGGATAACGGCGCATCCAGCTGACTACCAGACTGCGCAGTTCGTCCAGGCGGTTGCCGTGAACCACCATGAATCCAGCGCTGAGGGACGTCGCATCCGGCATAACGGCTTCCTTGGGAAAAGCAAAATCGAGGCATGGACTTTAGCATTGAAGGCGGTGGCAGGCTGCAACAGGGAAACGCTTGATACATTGCGTGCCCACGCTTTTCGACCGCCCAAAACAAAACCCCATCTGCTTTCGCAAATGGGGTTTCGGAATTTAATCTTGACGATGACCTACTCTCACATGGGGAAACCCCACACTACCATCGGCGATGCATCGTTTCACTACTGAGTTCGGGATGGGATCAGGTGGTTCCAATGCTCTATGGTC